>JACQSB010000007.1 GCA_016206175.1 Candidatus Uhrbacteria bacterium
AAATATTACTATAATACATATGGATCAGAGATTTTAATTTTCCAAATGAGATTGGAGCAAATAAATTTTATAAAGAAAATATTGTTCATGCTAAGGCATTGCATGGATATGAAATTCAAACAATAAAAGATACCATCTTCTATCTTAAAAAAGAATGTAAGTGGATGAAAAAATGGACACTCGGATCTGTTTTAAAATTCGTTAACGATGTTGATTCAGGAAATATATGTCTAGAGGGTAAATATAATGAATACATGGAAGAATTGCTAAAAATTGTCCGCGGTACGGATTCAAAAAAAATTGATGATAATAATTCTTCTTAACTTAAGTTTATCAGAACACACATGAAATCAATTGCCAGAAAATTCATGGAAATACGGGAAAAGCGTCCGTTTTGGAGCTCATTCGTTTGCTTTACTTATTGTGTTATTGGAAAAAAAATTTCTCGCCCCATGCTTGCGAAATATTTCAATAAATTGGTTGAAAAAGATGATTATTTGAGATCTGAGAGAAAATGGCTCGTTCCATATATCCATTCTCTCACAAACCACCCTGAGGAGAGCGATTTTGAGGGGTAAAGCAGCTCTGTAAGAAGTAAAAAAATCAAAAAGGTGAAATACACTGTTATGGAATAAAGATGAGCTTAAAAGTGAAAAAACAGCCAAGAAGTGGCGTGTAGAAATGGAAAAAATAAAACATAAAAAGAGTGCATTATGCAACTGGTATTGAACAAGTTTTTATGGTAATATGAATATCCCTAATAGCAGAAAACCCATCTTTTCAGAAAAGGAAATAAGCAATTTTCATGGTCTTGCTACAATACTGCAATCTGTTCATAATCGCCTCATAAATGAGGGCTATGAGATTAGGAATGGAGCCATCATATCCAGAAAAGAACCGGCTTTGTGCGTGTGTGTTTATGACATAACCATCGTATATGCCTAAAGCAAAAGAATTACAACATAGCACCGAATATCTCATATATACACGCAAGAGCACTGACGATAATGAAAATCAAAAGAATTCTATTGATTATCAGGTTGGAGAATGTTTGAGATATGCTGAACGGAATAGCCTTACAATTGCTGATTTTACTCTTAAGGGATTCTCTGAAGACGGGATAATAAAAGAAAAACATTCTGCATATAAAACTGCCGGTCTGCAAATCGGTGCCGATGGATCAATTACATATAAAATCGAGCGTCCAAAATTCAAACTCCTCGTTGATTTCCTCAAAAGAAGAAGTTTCTGTGGCATTATTTGTCTTTCATGGGACCGCATCAGCAGAAATGATCAGGATGGGATGGTAGTAAAACATCTCGAGAATGAAGGTGTCGCTATTTGTTTTGTCCAAACACTATATGAGCGTACAAGCTCTGGTGCCCTTCATAGAGATGTTGATGGAATATTTTCTGCTCACTACTCAAGAGTGATCAGTGAAAAAGTCAAAGCCGCCTATCAAAAACTCCGCGCAGAAGGCAAGTGCACATATATCTCCCCTATTGGCTATCTTGACAGGGGTTCTGATAACAAACCATTTGATCCTGAACGAGTATCTCTTGTGAAACGAGTATTTGAATTATATTCAAAGGGAGAATGGAGTCTTCATCAGCTTGCAAAATGGGCGTCAGAACAAGGACTTACCACAAAACCATCACGTCCAAAAAGAACCAGCGAAGAAATCCTATCAAGTGAGGATAACTTTCATGAAAAAAGAAGTCAGCCCGTCAATCACAAATCAATTGAAAACATTCTCAAAAATCCGTTCTATATTGGCAAGCTAAAGGTTGGCGATGAAATAATTGATGGCAAGTTTCATCAACCCTTGATAAGTATTTCTCTGTTTAACAAAGTGCAACAAATTCTCAAGGAACGAAATGTTTCAATACATTATATTGATAAAGATTTTTTTACCTATCGTGGCATGATACGGTGCACGTGTGGACGATCCTATTCCCCCTACCGACAAAAAGGTATCAACTACTATCGTTCCCGTTGCCGTGAGGGTTGTATGAATACTGACGTAAACCTCAAAGAAACACAGGTTGATGAGGAAATAGAAAAGCTTTTGGGTACGCTTCATTTTACGGATGAAGAACTTACTGAAATTGAATCACATGCAAAAGAAGGACTCGAAATCACTGCACAGAAACGCAATACTGCCCTTGATGATCTTCATGCACGACAAAGGCGTGCGTATGCCGATTTGGACTACCTCAAACAGAATAAAATAACACTGCTTCGGAATGGTACACCCATACCAGAATACAATTCTGACATTATGAGGCTTGAAAAAGAGCTTGAAACAATTGCTGTTGATATGAATGTTTACAGGGAAGCTGAACATGAAATACTGAAACATGTCCTCACTTTTTCCGAACTGGTGAAAAGCGCACGGTTATACTACAAACACGCACTTGATATCGAAAAGAAAGAAATTGCTACGCAGGTGTTTTCCGAACTCACATTCAGTAATAAAAAACTCTCTCATTATACGGCAAAGGAGGGCTATGATGCCCTCCTAAAATGCCGTTTTGTGTCATCTGGCTCCGGGGGTGGGATTCGAACCCACGACCAATTGATTAACAGTCAACTGCTCTGCCACTGAGCTACCCCGGATCACGTTTTTGATAGCCTGGATTCCCGTCTCCGCGGCAATGACAAAAAACGAATAATGATAATAGGGTACAAATAATCCTATGCCCTGTCAACGCCGACAGACTTGGCAATCTTTTCAAGTGCCTTGGCTTCGATCTGCTGAATGCGCTCGCGCGTGACGCTGAATTCTTTACTTACTTCTTCGACTGTTGCGGTACAACCGCTGACCAGACCAAATAGTCGATCGATAATAAGTATTTCATTGTCACGCAATGATGAGATAAGAAGTGCATGTACGCGATTTCTCATATCCTCGAGGAGTTGTCCGTCAACAGATCGCTCCTCTTCTGATACGTCATGACCACCCATGTGGAGACAGCAGATATCGCAGAGAGGATGTTTTTTCGCTTTCTTTGCCTTTGCTGTCATAGATAATCTCTCAAACGTTCAACACCGACGAGCTTTGCGATCTTATCAAGCGCTTTTGCTTCAATCTGGCGAATACGCTCGCGCGTAACGCCAAACTCTTCACCGACTTCTTCAAGCGTATGGGACACACCGTCTGCAAGCCCGAAACGCATCTCTAAAATCTTTTGCTCGCGCGGCAGAAGCGTACTAATGATCTCTTGCATCTTTTCTTTCAGAATCTGCAGTGCCGCAGCGCGGTCGGGGGAGATAGTGCGCAAATCTTCGATAAAATCTTCGAGTGTGCTATTTTCATCATCATCGCCCACCGATGTATCAATCGAAATCGTATCCTGATTGATCTTAATGATGTGCCGCACTTTATCAACGGTCTCCCCCATTTCTGCAGCAATTTCTTCCGGTAATGGCTCACGGCCAAGGTCCTGAATGAGCTGCCGTTGGATATGATGAAAACGATTGATAGTTTCAACCATGTGCACAGGAATACGAATCGTGCGAGACTGATCTGCAAGCGCACGCGTGATCGCCTGGCGGATCCACCATGTCGCATATGTGGAAAATTTATACCCCTTCCGATAGTCAAATTTTTGCACTGCACGGAATAATCCCATATTACCCTCCTGAATCAAATCAAGCAGAGAAAGATTTTTATCCGCGAATTTTTTTGCGATCGACACAACGAGCCGCAAGTTTGCTTCAATAAGGCGCCGCTCTGCCTCCTTGTCCCCTTTATCTTTGCGCTTCGCAAGCTGGATTTCCTCATCGCCGGTCAGTAGGGGGACTTTACCGATCTCACGCAAGTACATCTGAATTGAATCTGCTGAAATATCAGATAAATCAATACGCGCGGCAACTGCTGGCGAGACGCGTGGAATCTGCTTTGCCGTTTTTGCCGCTGGCGCAGCCGGAGAAGGCTCAAGTAAACTTGGTCGCTTGTCCAACACTTGCACGCCATGTTCTTCGAGTTCGTCAAGAAAATCCTCATACTTTTCTTCATACTCTTCGAGATCGGGAAAATAGTAGAGGGCCTCGTCTTCGGTAAGAAAACCGCGGGAACGCCCCTTTTCAATCACCAATTCAGTGACCGATCGCGCGGGGAACTCGGCAGCGGGTATGGCAACTTTCTTTTTCGCCGGAGCAACGGCCCGCTTCGATGTTGACTTTTTTACTGACTTTTTGAGGGCTTTTTTGACGCCGGCAAATTTTTTGGACGCTTTTTTCCCTTTTTCCGCCTTTGCCGATTTTACCTTGGACGCCGATTTCTTCTTTTTTTCAATTTTTTTTGATGATTTCATGGTAATCCGTTAGTAATAACAGGAAAAATCATTCCTTTATAGTATACCCTGTTGTGACCAGATTTGAAAACTCCTGCGCATATTTATCGACCGCTTCCTTATCCCCTGATCGCTCTGCGCTCTCCATGAGTGCCCTGAGCTCTTGAATGCGTGATTTCAGCGCCTGCTCGCGCATCTGGACGGCCAATAATGAAAGGGTGCGCTTCCGCTCCTGCTCATCGAGTGTGGAATAGGCGTACTCGGCGTACATGGTAAGCCGATCAACGCCATTCAGGTGGTGCACGCTCCCCTCTTTGTAAAGTGCAGCACAAACAGAGCGGTATACCTCGTTGGAAAACATTTCTGGATCAATGATGAGTCGAATGCTGTCGACAAGCGTCGGGTCAGCTACAAGCAAGGAAAGAATCGCTTCTTCTCGATTGGGCGTTGAGACACCCGACGGTTGCTTCTGTTCTTTTGCGCGCTGTGCGATATCATCCTGTCGCGATCCGATTTCTTCCCATAACACCGATTCCGATATATCTAATGTATGCGCAACAATTTTAATCCAATGATCCTTGGTAATGCGCTCCGGCACGATGCGCAGCACGGAGAAAAATGCCCGTACTGCTTTTTGTTTCTCATACGGATCTCTCGAGCGGCTACAAGGAACAATCACGCGCTCAAAATGAAAATCCAAAAATCCTTTCGCATCTTGCACCGCACGGCGCCATGCTTGCGGATCTTTCCGAATGCATTCGTCAGGATCTTTGTAAAGAGGCATGCCGTTCGCTTCGCGCGGCAACTGAATCACTTTCACTCGTATACCTTCTGAAAGCGCGATCTCGATGCCGCGTACCGTTGCGTTTCCGCCGGCGGCGTCGGCATCAAAGGCAAATAGGAACGTAGTAGTGAATCGCTTTATGATTCGCACCTGGTCTGCGGTAAGGGCCGTACCGGAACTTGCGACAACGTTCTGCATACCAGATTGATACACTGCAAAAAAATCCATATACCCCTCGACCAGGATACAGAATCCCTGTTTGCGAATCTCTTGTTTTGCGCGGTCAAGCCCAAAAACGATGTGACTTTTGTCGTAGGCAAGCGTTTGGGGAGAGTTGAGATACTTCGATCCGCTTCCCTCCTTCTCTTCAAGGATACGGCCGCCAAAACCAACAACATGGCCGTACAAATCATGGATCGGTATCATAAGCCGCCCGCGAAAACGATCATACGATCCATATCCCCGCTCTCGCTTTACTGCCAAGCCGGCATCAATGATATCTTGAAGCGCAAACTTCTTTGATAAAAGGTACTGCGCCATGACATCGCCGTCTGATGGGGAGTATCCAAGAAGAAAATCGTCAATGAGCTCACCGATCCCTCGCTCCTGTGTGTAGCGCCGCGCAAGTTCTGCGCGCGGACTTTTTTTTAGCGATGCGGCATACGCATGCGCAGCATGGTCGAGAACGTCCAAAATGCGCGTTTTTCTGCTTGAAACATTCGGGTCTTGATGCTGGAGTTGCACGCCAGCCCGTTGCGCCAAGATACGGAGGCTTTCGGCAAAATCAACCCCTTCCTGCTTCATGACGAATTTAAAAATATCGCCTCCATCGTTGCACCCGCCGAAACAGTACCATATCTGTTTGGGCTGGCTCACCATAAATGACGGGGTTTTTTCCTGATGAAAAGGACATCGCGCTCGATAGTTTGCGCCTGCCTGCTGAAGGGGCATGTATTCGCGCAGCAGATCCACGATATCGATGCGAGATTTTATTTCTTCGACTGGATCCATACACTACTACATAATCAAACTACGGATATCGGGGTTAATCATATCAGGTCCCCATACCGGCTCCCATACAAGATCGATCTTCACATCACGCACTCCCGGAAATGTGCCAAGCTCTGCCTCCACACGCCGCATGATTTCCGGGCCCGCAGGACACCCCATGCTCGTGAGCGTCATGCGTACCGTAGCTATGCCCTTCTTAATAGCGATGCCATACACAAGCCCCAGATCCACAATCCCGACGCCAAGCTCTGGATCAATGACATTATTGACTACAGACCAATATGCTGCCTTTCTCTCATCAGGCGAGGTCGGTTGAAGCGGCGTGTGTTTTGATGCAGTATCTTTCATCGTTTCCGTTTCTGTTTGAGCATTGTAATCGCTTTTTGCAGCGCGGTCAATCCGAGCTGGGCGCATTGCTCGCGAGCTTTGCTGACCGATATGCCAAGCAAATCTATTACATTTTGCCGGGTGAGACGTTCGAGAGAACGGATATTCTTCCCTTGGATGGAATCCAATAACAGCGAAGTGGCTGCCTGGCTGATCGCACACCCGGCACCGAGAAAACGAGTGTCGACAACTTTGCTGTCTCTCACAGCGATATCGAGCTTGATGACGTCGCCACAGAGCGGATTATGCTGCACCACACGCGCTGAAGGACGCAGCAATGATCCGCGGTGGCGCGGATACCGATAGTGATCAAGAATTGTTTCCGAATAGAGGTCCATTATGCTAGTGGTTGGATCCCGCTACGCGGAAGGGTTAGGGAAAAAACTTTGAATACTTTTTCAAGAGCTCGAGCTGCCCGATCAATATCGGAGCGGGTGTTATATAAATAAAAACTCATACGTGCTGTTGCCTCAACACCCAAAAGGCGAACAAGCGGTTCGGCGCAATGAAGTCCGGAGCGAATCGCAATTGCCTGGACATCGAATACTGTAGCAACATCGTGGGGGTGTACGCCTTCTACGGTAAAAGAGAGTACACTACTCGATTCGCCTTCCGGTACAAAGAGCTGTACGCGATGGTAGTTTGCAAACACCGAACGCGCATAGGACAACAAATCAGCGTCATGTTGTTGAATGGCGTCAAATCCTATTGCTTCGAGAAAATCGATCGCCGATGCAAAAGCAATAACATCAGCGATGTTCGGCGTGCCAGCCTCAAACTTCCATGGTGCGGGCCGATACGTAGAACGCCGCTGCGCAACGCTTTCAACCATATCCCCTCCGTACTGGTAGGGCGGCATCATCTCAAGAATCTCTTTTTTTGCATACAACACACCGACTCCGGTAGGACCCAACATCTTGTGGGAAGAAAAAGCCAAAAAATCGCAGTCAAGCGCGTGCACGTTTGTCCGCGAGTGACCAACACTTTGTGCCGCATCGACCAACACGCGCGCTCCGACAGTGTGCGCTGCTTTAATCATGCGGCGCAACGGCGGAACTGTGCCAAGCACATTGGATTGCGAGGTAAGGCAGACGAGTTTCGTCTTTCGGGACAGCAGAGTATGAAATCTCTTTTCATCAAGTGTAAGCTCTGCAGTGAGTGGAATGATATCGAGGCGCGCCCTTTTCTTTCGCGCAAGTTCCTGCCAGGGCACAAGATTTGCATGATGTTCAAGCGCGGAAACAATGATCTTGTCATCGCGACGGATAGCTGCAGCGGCCCATGTTGCTGCCACCAGATTAATGCTTTCCGTGCAGCCACGCGTAAAAATGATTTCTGTAGGCGATGCCGCGTTGAGAAAACGTGCGACGCGCGTGCGCGTCTGTTCGTATCGATCGGTTGCTTCTTCGGAAAGAGTATGAATGCCGCGATGGATATTTGCGTTCATAGTTTTGTAATATGTCGAGAGCGCATCAATAACTGCGCGCGGCTTTTGGCTCGTCGAGGCATTATCAAGATACACCAACGGATGGCCGTTGATGCGGCGAGAAAAAATCGGAAATTGTTTTTTTATGTGTTCTCCAAGCTTTTGCATAAACGAAACGATCGGTAAAAACGGCTTGTAAGTATTGGCGGCAATCGATCAACATCATGAGACAGGAATCCATTAACGAGCAGCGCAGTGGCGGCCGATTCTGACATCCCGCGGGTACGCACATAGGCGAGATTGTCTTGGTCAATCGGAGCTGTACTCGCCGCATGTCCAGCAACGACGTCATCTGTTTCGATCTCAAGTGATGGCGTAGCCGTTGCTCGCGCAGCATCGGAAAGAAGCAGTGCGTGGTGGGAAAAATATGTGTCAGCCTGTTGCGCATTTTTCTCAATACGCGCAGTGCTCAAAACCGTACTCGAAGCATTGCCGCTCAATACTCCCCTTCCAAAGATGTGAGCAGCCGTACGCGGAGCACGATGCGTAACCGAAATGCTGAGCGTATGCACATCCGTATCGCAGCCATTGTAAGCATAACACATCAGCACGCGGCCGCCGTCTCCGGCAAGATCAATGGACAACTCGATGGGCCGCTTCGCTGCTCGACTGATATACGCGCCGATAATGAGTGTCTCGTTGCGCCCAACGGTAAACGATGCATTGCGAAAGCGAGAAAAAAATACTGTTTTTATGCGTGGTTTTAGCATATAGCTAGCCGACAGAGCCAGTCATTTCAAGCTCGAGTAAGCGGCGTAACTCCACCGCATACTCCATCGGAAGCTGTTGGACGATCGGTTCGGCAAATCCATTTACGATGAGCGAGGAAGCATGCGTGGCCGTAAAACCTCGTGTTTGCAGATACTGAAGAGCTTCTTCGCTGATCTTTGCCACGGTTGCCTCGTGTGCGACCTTTGCGCTTGCTTCGTTTACAATCATGGTAGGATATGTATCAGAGCGCGATGACGGATCGAGGATAAGAGCATCACATACTACTCGAACGGTCGCATTGCGCGCGGCCTTGCCGATGCGCACAAGACCGCGGTACGATGTCCTGCCTCCATCGCGCGATATTGAACGCGACACAATCGTTGAACTGGTGTCAGGAGCAGCATGAATCACTTTCCCGCCGGCGTCTTGATGCTGGAGTGACCCGGCAACAGCAAGCGATTGAATTTCACCGCGTGCATTGCGGCCGCGTAAGATGATGGATGGATATTTCATAGTCAATTTCGACCCGATATTGCAATCCAGCCAGATCATGCGCGCGTCTTGATCGGCAGAAGCACGCTTCGTGACGAGATTATAAACATTGTCAGACCAATTTTGAATAGTAGTATACTGCACTTTTGCGCCTTTCTTCACAAAAATTTCTACAACCGCGGAATGAAGGGAATCTTTCGTGTATTGCGGAGCAGAGCAGCCTTCCACATAGTGTACGGAGCTTCCTTCGTCGGCGATGATGAGCGTGCGCTCAAATTGCCCCATGGATTGCCGATTGATACGGAAGTATGCCTGCAAGGGCAACACGACATGCACGCCGCGCGGAACATAGATAAAAGATCCGCCGGACCAGACTGCGGTATTCAATGCGGCGAACTTGTTATCGCTTGCCGGCACGAGGGTGCCAAAATACTTACGCACGATGGCCGGATGCGCACGCAATGCATCATCCATGCCAAGAAAGATCACGCCTTGCTTACGTAACTCTTCCTGCAGTGAGTGATAGACAACTTCGCTTTCAAACTGGGAACCAACGCCTGCGAGGTATTTCCGTTCCGCTTCCGGAATGCCGATTTTTTCGAACGTTTTTTTGATGTTTGGCGGGACATCTTCCCAGCGTTTGGCCCCTCCTTTGGTTGGTTTCACGTAATAATAGATGGAGTCAAAGTCGATCGCAGAGAGATCACCGCCCCACGTCGGAAGTGGCTTAGCATAAAAAACCTGCAGTGCGGCAAGGCGTTTCTCAAGCATCCATGCCGGTTCATTTTTTTGTTTTGAGATCAGACGCACGACATCTTCTGATAAGCCGCGAGGTGCACGAAATACTTCATGAACCTTAGTACGAAACCCCAATCGATAAGGGCTGATCGTACGGCTGATGCGCGTTTTTGTCTGTTGCGAAACTGGCATTGCTACAATGCCTTAGGCTTCAAAAAAGGAGCAAAGCCTTTGTCTGCCACCAGATCCATAAGGTCCCTCGTGCCGGTACGCACGATGCGGCCTCGAATCATAATATGCACATGCGTCGGTGTAACATAGCGCAGGAGGCTCGGATTATGCGTGACAAACAGCAAGCCTGCATTCTGCTGTGCTTGGTATGCGCGCAACGCATCGAGGCATACTTTCAGCGCATCGATATCAAGACCGGAGTCGATTTCGTCAAGAAAGGCAAACGACGGTCGAAGCATCAGCAACTGCAGGATTTCAGACTTTTTTTTCTCGCCGCCGGAAAAGCCTTCGTTGAGAGAACGAGTCAGAAATGATTGATCGATGCCAAGCTGGGCTGCAGCTCTTTTGAGAATCGCAGCAAATTCTTTAAGATCAAACGGGGCGATTCCACTGCTTTTCATCGATCTGGCATGGCGAAGAAGCGAGAGCGCGGAAACGCCGGGGAGAACAGGAGGATTTTGAAATCCTAAAAACAAACCGGTTGCCGCCCGTTTTTCCGACGGCGCTTTTGTGAGAGACATTTTTCCAAGCTGCAATGAGCCGCGCGATATCTTGTATTGCGGCAAACCCATGAACGCCCCCACGAGTGTGCTTTTCCCTGACCCATTCGGACCCATCAAAATATGCGTCTCGCCGGACCGCAGCAAAAGCGATACAGAATGCACGACCTGCTTTTCTCCGACTTGCACGGAAAGATTATGGCACCGAAATGAATGCAGGGAAGAAGAATTTTTTTTCACTGTTCTTTTTTTCATGATTACGTGATGGTTTCAGGTACGATAAATTCCGCAAGGGTTTTTGATCCGTAGATCTCTCGGATCTGGTTATTCATGCGCGCAAGGCCGCGTCGGACATTGCAAAATCTTTCCCGAGGACAGGTGCGCGATCGCTGGTGCGTCTCGAGAAGGCAATCCATGAGCGCGATCGGATTATCAAGCGCTTCTATTACTTGCTTCATGGTAACATCGGAAGGATGGCTCGCAAGAAAATAACCGCCCTCTTTCCCACGAGACGCCCGCACAAGTTCTGCGCGTTTGAGCCGGTTTGCAACTTTTTGCAAAAAAGCAAAAGAAAGGTGGTGTTTTTTTGCGACGGAACGAATTGACTGGGGCTCTTGTTCATGGGCGAGAACGGATAGGAAAAAAAGGCCGTAGTCCACCATCTGCGTAAGATGAAACGCGCCTGCTCGTATTTTCGACGTTTTGTTCTCACACCTGCTATTCATACCAAATTAGGAAGAATTAGAGATTGGTACCATAGCAAGTAAACCCCACGTATGTCAAGGGGTCTGAATCACCACTTTGTGACACCTTCAATCGCCTCGAGTTCGAGACGGGAGGCGTTGTGATTCCGAAACCGGCCGCACTTGGATTGATTGCGCTGTCATGCTCCCGTCTGGATTTCCCTCGCCTGTTACCATAACCGGCGTACCTACTGTCAAATCGCTTGACGTACCTGCAGTGAAAGTGCTAACGGAAAGCGAAGGAGACAGAAGGATTATCTTCGATCCGCCATCTTGCAGCTTGAGGGTAATGCTTGTGTCATCTTTGGCGATGATATCGCCCGCAGCAAAAGCACCTGCTGCGCGGCGAAGACCGTTACGAGATCCCTGTACGCCCTGGCCTGACATGCCGGCGCCGCGGAAAAATTGCGCTCTGCCTTCAGAAAATGCATCGCTTGCCGCACTCTGTTTGCTCTTTACATACAGCATGCCTCCATAAACCCCCGCACTGCCTGCCACAAGGGCACACACAACAAACCCGATAATAATTTTTTGCATATCTCTATTTTTCATTTTACGAATTATTCATGAATTATTCGTAACGAAGTGCATCGATCGGATTAAATCGTGCTGCACGGCGAGCTGGATAATATCCGAAGACAATACCGATTCCAGTCGCAACGCCAAAGGCGGTAAGCACGGCTTGCCATGATACTTCAGTGGCAATGCCGACAAAACGTGCAACAACAAACGCAATAAGCCATCCGATCAATACTCCGATAAGACCACCGAGAAATGTAAGCATCACTGCCTCCATGAGAAACTGCCAAGTGATATCACGACGGCGAGCGCCGATCGCCATACGAAGCCCGATCTCGCGCGTGCGTTCCGTTACAGTAGTAAGCATCATATTCATGATCCCGATCCCACCGACAATCAGCGAGATACCGGCAATCGACGCAAGAAAGAGGGTGAACGTCGTCGTCACTTGCGATAGCGCGCCCAAAATGTCAGCCTGTGAAATAATGGAAAAGTCCGGTTCGCTCACTCGATGCGTGACGAGCAAGGCAGCGCTCGCCGCCTCCTGTACAGCAGGCATCTGATTCTTATCCTCCACGGCAAGCGCGATTGTGGAAAGATAATCCACGCCGGAAAGAATCTTTTGCATAGTTGAAAGCGGCACAAGAATCATGTCATCGAGATTCATAAAACCGGACCCGCCTTTTGATTTCAGAATGCCGATCACCTTAAAATTTACACGGTTGATGCGGAGCGTCTTATTCAGCGGATCCACATCCTCGCCGAAAAGGTCTTTCGCAACAGTAGGTCCTAACACAGCAACATGGGACATGCTTCTCTCATGGGTTGGGGAAAGAAACACCCCGTTTTCTACCTCCACGGTGCGGACTGCAGCATACTGATCTGTCGCACCGACGACTGTTGAGTTCGTGTTGTTGCCGATTTGTGAAGTGATCTGGAATCGTCGTTGCAGTTCCGGGGATACCGCTTTTACTCCTTCGAGAGAAGAAAGCGCATCAATGTCCTCATTCTTCAATGTCTGAGCCGTCCCCCTACCGGAAGATACGATCCCCCGCCCCGGCTGGACAAAGCCGGGTAATACGGTCAGCAGATTCGAGCCGAGCCCTTCGATGCTCGACTGGATACTTCCTTTCGCGCCCTCGCCTATGGAGACCATAGCAATCACTGATGCAATACCGATCACAATGCCGAGAATCGTAAGACCTGACCTCGCCTTATTGGCGGTAAGCGAGATTCGTGTCTCATCGAGAATGTCCGAATATCTCATACTTGGTTGTGGTTATTGGCGATACGCCGTTCCTTTACCGGGATGTCGCCTACGATCGATCCATCACGCACATGGATAACGCGTTGCGCGTGTTCTGAGACGTATGATTCGTGAGTGATCAGAATGATCGTCCGGTGTTCGTCGCGGTGAAGGCGTTGCAGCGTATCCAATATCACGTCACCGGTCTTTGTATCAAGATTGCCGGTCGGTTCATCAGCAAGAATAAGAAGCGGATCGTTCACCAACGCGCGGGCGATCGCGACACGCTGCATCATCCCGCCGGACAACTGATTGGGCAAATGATTCCAGAATTGCTCCGGAAACGCTGCAGCACGTAATGCTGCTGCAGCCCGCTCGGCTCGTTCGGATTTTACGATGCCAGCATATACGAGCGGCAATGCAACGTTGCGCAGCACTGTCGCCCGGCGCAAAAGATGGAATGACTGGAATACGAATCCGATTTTCCGATTCCGAATCTCGGCGAGCTCATCAGAATCAAGCTCGGATACATTTTCGCCCCCCAACAAATATTCGCCTTTTGTAGGAGTGTCGAGACAGCCAATGATGTTCATCAACGTCGACTTTCCTGATCCTGACGGTCCGGTAATGGAAACAAACTCTCCATCAGCGACAGAAAGAGAGACGTTACGCAGAGCATACGTCTCAACTTCACCAGACCGGTATACCTTCTCAATATCGCGACATTCAATCATACCAGTGCTCCATTACACTAGCGCACTTGCATACGGAATCCGCCGCCCCCTCCCCCGCTGCTGCCACCGCCTCCGGGAAAGCCGGGTATGCGAAAAGATGGATTCTGGCTTTGCGCCGGAGTTTGATTGGATGAAGACTGGTCAATCGTGCGGACGACCACGAAGGCTCCTTCATCCAATCCGGAGAGGATTTCGGTGGATTCATCGTTTGAAATCCCAACCTCTACGAGAGTGCGAGTTGGCGGATTCGAAAGTAAGACACCGCCTGGTGAAAGAGCATTCTGGATTCCCTTATCCTGTACAACATCAACAGCAGAGCTTTCACCTTGCAGCTTGACTGCATTCGCAGGGACAAGGAGTATGTCAACGCGCGTATCAACGATGATGGCAGCACTTACGCTCATGCCAGGCTTAATGCGCTCATCATCAGTATCAAAAGCGACTGTCACGGTATACGAGACCACTCCTTGTTCCGACGATCCGATCGTATCGATCTCGGCAACGGAGCCGGTAAGCTGCGTATCAGGAAGCGCGTCAAACGAAAGCGTTGCTTTTTGTCCTACAGCAATGCGAGATACATCAATCTCATTAAACGAAAGCTCGGCGATGCGCGCCCTCGTAATGACAGTCGCAAGGATAGTGCCGGCACTTACGGAGTCGCCCTTTTTTACGGCAACATCAGCTAAGGTCGCATCAAAGGAAGCGGTGATTCGGTAATCTTCGAGCTTTTCTTGAGCATCCTCTAACGCGTTGGTCCGTTCTCTGATTGCTATTTTTTGTGTTCGGATATCAAATTCATCGGGTGGTTCCTGGAGTTTTGCGAGTGCCTCTTCTCGTTCCTTTACCTTCTCTCGAGCTTGCGCGACATCATTCGCATCAGGCGGCGCTTGCAATTCAGTAAGTAATTTCTCCTTTTCTGTGACACGCTCGCGCGCCGTCTGCAGCGTCTCTGTATCTGGTCCGTTTTTCAAATCCTCAAGTGATTTATTTTTTTCAACAAGGGTGCGCTCGGCATTCACGATCGCTCCTTTTCTGTCATCGATCAAACGTACGGCCGTCTGCAGTGCCGCGTAGCGGGTGTTCATTTTCGATGTGTAGGCGTCCAGTGATGATTGGTGTGAGCTCATTACGGAAGGCACCACAATACTTTTATCTTCCATCACGTCCTGCACAAAATCGAGATACGTATCCGCAGCCTTGACCGCATCTGATGCCATTTTCACCGCATCAAATGTATCATCAATCAAACGCTCGCGCGCTTCGCTCGAAGAAGCACGGCTCGTCTGCTCATAGGAGGCTTCAACAGCTTTGAAATGTTTATTCGCTTTCTCGTAGGCAGTATTGGTGAGATTCTTCTTCTCGAGCGCCGCGTCATACTCCCATGTCATGACGCGATTGGTGTACCAATCGCTATTAGTCTGCGACCGTTCGATCGTGTTGGTGTACAAAATATCGGAGAGGCCATTCATTACTGTCGAAAGATCAAGTATTGCGGAGGTGACGTCCGTAAAACCATCTTCATATGCCTTTTCAAGATTTTTCTTGGAGTCTGCATAGCTGTCTTGCGCTTGTTGCACCGCATTCTCGGCTTGCAGTAATGCAAGCGCGTCGGGCGGTTTTTGGAGATCCTCCAAGTCGCGCTTTGCTTGGGCGAGCGCGTTTTGAGCTTGCAGTAATGCAAGCGCGTCGGGCGGTTTTTGTAATTTTTCAAGCGAAAGTTTTGCCGTCTCAAGGTTCAGTGTAGCGTCCCGTACCGCCTTGCGCGCTACTCGATCATCAATCTGAAACAGCAACGCATCCTTTGTCATATCACCACCTTCTTTTATGCCTATAGCTGTCACGTCGCCGGATACTTTCGCTTTGATATCAACCTGATTTTGTGCTGATACCTGCCCCGTGCCGGAAACGGACGCAACGATCGTACCGTACTCCGCGCGGGCGACCACGTAGCGGATTTGCTCGGGACCTTTTGTTGCGGATGAATAAAAGTAGTAGCCAGCACTGACAATGCTTAGAATAGCAAGAATGCTAATGAGCGGATGATTGCGAAAGAATCGAAACTTTCCATGCCTTTTTATTGTATCCATAGTTGTATACGTTTCACCTCTTCTATAATGCGCGCTTTCATTATTGGTTGCAATCTCATGTACGCAAGGCCGCTTCTACTAATTCCTCAATAAGCTGCAATACAACGTCATCAAAAATTGCATTGCCGCGAAAACTGTCTGGCGATGCGAGCACGACCGGCTTGAGGATGTGTGATCCAGCTTTATTCAGCAACGCGATAAAGTCAAGGGATGCTTCATAAGCGGTTCCTTTTTCTGAAAAACAGATCAATCCGGCCTTTTTCTCTTTCAAAAATCCGCTTGCCAGCTGCACGACGTTTTTCAAAGAACCGGGGGCTTGAGCGGCATAGGCGGGCACGCCAAACAAAATCACATCTGAAGTTTTTATGGCTTCTATGCATTCACGCGTTGATGCTCCATATTCTTCAACGGCGCGAGCGTCGTACAAATCTAGATCTGCTGTGTGCAGATCAAACATCGTAAAACGCACGCCACGGGCTGACAAGATACGCGCGGCAGCATCCAAGAGGATAGCCGTATGGGAAGACGGATGAAGACTCCCCTGGATTAGCGCAATAGAAGGATAGTTATTTTTTTCTCTTCGAACCATTGACGTGTCTGCTCTTTACATGATTACGATTTATCCCAATCTTGCTCGCTATATACGGTAGTGCCCTGAAAAATTGTGCTAAGCGCATCCCGGACATGAGGCACTATTTCTTGCGGAAGCGTGTCTTTTGGAAACCAGCTGATTTCGCTGCATTTGTCCGGCTCGGCAATATAGGGGCCTCCATGATAGCGAAGAACGCGGAAATAAAAATCAAAACGCTCCCGGTCGGTACCGAAGCGAGAGACGATATGAACGAATTGCAAATCATCGACAGATAACGTAATGCCAATTTCCTCCTTTGCTTCCCGTATAGCTGCTATGCGCGGGGTCTCTCCGCTTTCAATATGTCCGGCCGGCACATCATATACGCCGTCTTGGTACCCAGTGTTACAGCGACGTGACAATAAAATCTCACCATCACGCTCTATGATGAGATGCACAGCGGCAATAAATGTGTAGCGGGACATAGAATGGTCTAACTTGGTTCGATGTCAGATCCCCTGCCGGTATTCACAATGAGTGCTTTGCGAGTGATGATGCGATCTCGCTCTTTCTTACCAACGCTATCGCATCGCTGCATATACAAAGCAAGACCAGCTGCTGCGGAAACTTCCGCTTTGATACCCTCTCGTTGAAAGATCTCGTATGCTCCATGAATGTATGATTCCTCGACGCTTATCTTTGCCGTTTCCGCGCCTGTACGATGCAGCGTCGCTTGCGACTCGATATCTTCTTCGCGAAATATTAGAAACGGCTTGTATGGCGCCGTGAGCTTATCGGCATCACTGTCCGGATTCGATGGTTCAGCGCCAAATACATTGAGGCGTTGTACACATGAAATCATATCGCGGATCACTGACGGATCTTCACCCTGTACGCCAAGACGCGGATCCGGGTTCATGCCGTTATGCAAAGTAAGAGATTGCCATGTGAGGAAATTTTCCATAAGGCGACCAGAGCCATACGGAACATATACATCATCGGGTTGTTCGCGGAAGCACTCGTGAACCAGCCAATCGTAAAAAACAACCTGTGGTAAAAAGTGTGGGCTTTGGGAAGTTATCTCAACTCCATGTTCGTTTTCTGTGATCACTTTCATGAGCATCGGATCAAGTCTCTTTGAGAGATCCACACGATAAATATCGGCGCGGAGTCGCGATAATCGCTTCACTTCCTGTGCGAGAGCCATTCTACCGACAACAATCTTTGGTGGAGGAAGGCCGTATCTTTCAAATGCGGTGGCAACCGCAGCCCCCTCGTTGCCAGATGTGATAAGCGTGAAGCGCGGTATTCGCTGTTTCGACAAAAAATCTTTCGCTTTCGCTTCATTGAATCCAGAAGTGCGCAAAAACAAGCCGAATGCATAGTCAGCATATAATTTTACAAACTCCCATGCGGGACGATCCTTCATGGTGCCGGTCGGATTGACCGATTCGTCTTTTACGGATATTGCCCCGTAGCCGTCGCGTGTCAAATTGAGATCGCACGTTGGCGTCTGCGGCCATTCGGGATCCTTGAGATCCTTCAAAAGAAATTGTGGTATGGACTCGATCCACTGCGCCATGAGCTCGGGAGACATGAACTCGGGAAACGTAATCCTTTTTACTACTTCCCTGCTTGCAATAATTGATTCGTTCCTCTCTCGCATATTCTTGAATACAATCCTGGATATGTTCCGATTATGACAAATTATCTCCTCCGAGAAAGCCAAAGCCGCTTTAGAAAAGGAAGTGTCGCGGTAGACAGAGCGAAGGCAAGTGTTGGCACGAGTGCGTTGATATAAGGGAGAGGAAGTTGAGCGATCAGGAAAAAAACAAGCACTACTCCGTAGGTAAGAATGAGAATCGCAGCTTTGCGCGCAAAACTCGTCTCCCATGCTTTATCTGCCTCAACACGGCGGTTACGCTCTTTGAGGGTGGTGATTTCTTGTTGTAATTCTTCCAGAGTAGGCATAAGAATAAAATTAGCCATTTTTCTCCAGAACATAAATGGGATACCGTTTCAGATTTTTTTGCCCCAAATGTATCGGATAAATGCAATCTGTACTCTAATTCGGAAGGGGGGGGATTCGAACCCCCGAGGACATTGCTGCCCTACAGTCTTTCCAGGACTGCCGTTTCAACCGCTCACGCACCCTTCCGTATACTGGGCTCTCGCCGCAGATTGTACTAGTTTTATTCTGATTTCTCAAGTACTGCCTGTTGCTCCGGGCTTTCTATTTCGCTTTTGATCTTATCCATAATGCGTGCCAGCGCGCGATCGCGAGTGCCGGCAACAGCGGCAAACTGTTTATCTACTTGCTCAATCCGAGCTCCAAGCAGGTCAATGGATTCTGAAAACTTTGCGTACTCTTGCTCAAACTTTTGGATCAAACCGATGACAGCGTGCAGATTTTCCTGATAGCGGAAATTCGTGTACGCCTGCTTGACCATGCGCAGCAGTGCGGTAAAGCTAAATGGTCCGGCGAGCACAACTTTTGATCGCAATGCCGTCTCCCATACATCGGGCAGCTCGCTATAAATAAAGGAAAAGATCATCTCGTTTGGAATAAAAAGAACAACAAAATCCACTGTCCTGTCTTCTATATTGATGTATTCCCTGCTCGTCACCTGTTTGATCTTCTGCTTAACGTCTTGCGTAAACTGACGCACATACCGTTCACGTTCCCCTTTATCTTCTGTCTCTGACATTTTGAGTAAGGCGGCATAGGGAAATTTTACATCAACATTGATTTTCGTCTGATCAGGAAGGTACACGATAAAATCCGGGCGCGTACTCACCGACTCCTGTTCCTTGTTATGCACATAATCCTGCCCTGAAACAAAACCAGCCATCATCAATAAATTTTCTGCGACATGCTCGCCAAATGCGCCGCGAAGCTGATTGTTTGACAATACACGTTTTAAGTCTGCCGTGGTCCCGTGCAAGTCCTTGAGTGCTTCACGCTGCGCTCCTAACTCTTGCTGGAGCGCGGAGAATGTCGAAATCCTGCTCTTATCTGACTCCTCCAAACGCTGCTTGCTTTCCGACAGATCACGGCGCATCTCTTCCACGAGCGATGCGATCGCATCTTTTTTGTGGGTAAGCTCGGTAGAGGATTGCTCCTGCAATGCCGCAAACCGCTCGCGCGCCAATGAAAAAAATTGCTCCTGTGTTTTTTGGAGCGTATCGGATGCAAGCCGCGCAAATACCGCCTCAAGATTTTCTTGCGCGTGCTTCGCAACGCCACGGGAGCGGACGATAAACCATGCAGCCGCGCAACCCAGCAGAAATGCGATGAAAACACCAATAAGAAATGAGAGTGGCATTTTGATTCAACTAGAAAACTTTGATAGGATACATACGTTATGCGAGAATAGCGCACCTACGCGCACCCATCATACCAACACCATCATGAAAGAACAAGAACAGCAGCAAACGACCGCCGTGCCGTGGCATACAATGCCCCTGCAAGCAATAGAGGATACGCTTCACACAGAATTTGCTTCCGGCTTATCGTTTGATGAGTCGCGTAAGCGGCTTGCAACTTACGGCGCAAATCAGCTTGCGGAGGAAAAATATGATTCAATTGTCACCATTTTCTTCCGGCAATTTGCGAACCCTCTCATCGCGATCTTGCTCATCTCGTCGGTTGTGCTGCTTGTTATTCAAGAACTCTCCGATGCCGTTATTATCATGGTCGTTCTAACATTTAATGCGATCGTTGGCACGATCCAGGAAGGGCGCGCGCAAAAAACGTTGGCGGCGCTCAAACGGTTTGCCGTGACAAACGCCATTGTACTGCGGGAAGGAAAAGAACGGATCATACCTGATATCGATGTCGTCCCGGGCGACATTCTTCTCATTCAGGAGGGCTCAAAAATCCCTGCGGATGCGCGCGTTGTCGAAGCATACGGCCTCCGCATCGACGAAGCTGCTTTGACCGGCGAATCCGGACCGATCGACAAACAGACAAAGACTTTCAAAAATGTCCTGCTGCCTATTGCAGACCGCACCAATATGCTTTTCAAGGGCACTGCCGTATTAAGCGGCAACGGCATTGCTGTTGCCGTTGAGACGGGCATGCGGACGGAGTTCGGGAAAATCAGCGTTGCGATTTCGAAAATTGAATCCGATATGCCGCTAAAACGCGATATCGCATCACTCTCGAAGATGATCCTAGCTGCCGTTGGCATTATTTCTGTCACGCTCTTCGTAGCGGGTATTCTTTTTGGTATGGGTGTTCTCCAAATGTTTATCGTGATTGTATCTTTGGCCGTTTCTGTCATTCCCGAAGGATTGCCGATAGTCTTAACCCTAGTATTGGCAAACGGCGTGTGGCGCATGGCGCGGCGCAAAGCATTAGTCAAACGCCTGCATGCTGTAGAGGCGCTGGGACAAACGAATGTGATAGCGGTAGATAAAACCGGCACGATCACTAAAAACGAAATGGTGGTGCGCCTCGTGTATACAGACTCGACTTCGTTCGCTGTGACAGGAGATGGGTATACACCGGAAGGATCAATTCTACAAAGCGATGCAACAATCCAGTCAGACCACTACCCTTCTCTCGTTCTATTCAATCGCATCGGTGCATTGTCTGCAAACGCCCATATCGCGTATCTCGAATCGGAGAAACGATGGACGATGTCAGGAGATCCTACGGAAGCGGCAATGGTTGTATTTTCATCAAAGTGCGGGGATACAAAAGAAGCGCTTGACGAGGCCTATCCGCGCATCGGAGAAATTCCATTTAACGCAAGCGCAAAATACCATGCAACACTCATTGCGGAAAAAAACGGATCAACGCTCGCGATAGCAGGTGCGGCTGAGATCATCATTGCTGCGTGCAAAAAAATCCGCGAAGGCGGCAAGGATGTAGCGTTCACCAAGGCGCGCAGGGAGGCATTTGAAAAAGCATACCACGATGCGTCCCGGAAGGGTCTGCGGGTGATTGCTGTTGCCTTTCGTGAGTTTCCGGCAAAAAAGCAGCACATTTCTCTCGAGGATGTCTCCACTCTTACTTTGTTGGGATTCTACGGCATTGAAGATACTATCCGCTCGGAAGTAAAACAAGCAGTAGAGCGCGTGCGGCATGCGGGGATCCGCGTTGTGATGATCACCGGCGATCACAAATTAACAGGGGAAGCAATTGGAAGGAAGGCAGGGATATTTCAGGAAGGTGATGAGATTATCACTGAAGAAGAATTGAAAGAACTTACGGATGAACAGCTTGCCGGACGCCTTGCGCGCGTCACGGTCTTTGCCCGCGTGTCGGCAGAACACAAGATGAAGATCGTACAAGCTTACAAGCGTCGCGGAGAAATCATCGCCATGACCGGGGACGGCGTGAATGACGCTGCCGCGTTAATGGCAGCTGATCTTGGAATTGGGATGGGAAAAATCGGCACCGATGTTGCAAAAGAAGCCTCTGATATCATACTGCTTGATGATAATTTTTCCAGCATTGTATCGGCAATTGAAGAGGGACGCTCAATTGTTCGGACGATCAAACGCGTCATCTTGTACCTGGTATCAACGAGTGTCGGGGAGGTGCTTACAGTTTCGGCTGCTGTCTTGTTTGGTTTTCCGCTTCCGCTTCTAGCCGCACAGATCATCTGGCTTAATTTGGTGACCGATGGATTTCTGGATATTGCTCTTGCGATGGAACCAAAACCAACTGATGTGCTCTCCCGCGCATTTGACCGTGATGGCAAGGGCATCTATGATAGGCTCATGAAACAGCGTACGCTGGTCATGGCGTTGCCAATGGCGATCGGGAGTCTGGGTCTGTTTACTGCTTTCTTTCAGGATGACCTTGCAAAGGCACAGACGCTTACGCTTATCACTCTTGCGTTTTTCCAATGGTTTAATGCTCTAAATTGCCGATCAGAAGACACCTCGATCGCGCGTATAAATCCGTTTTCAAATCCATGGCTTGTCGCCGCCTTGTCATTGGTAGCTGTCCTGCAACTCCTCGCCGTCTACTCACCGCTGATGCAGACACTTCTGCATACCGTGCCGCTTTCACTCCAGGAATGGGGAATTGCCATTGCCGTTGCTTCAACCATCATTCTTGCAGAAGAATTACGTAAACTCCTTTTCCCCAAAAAAGGCCAACTCACCTTATGGAATCACTCCTCGACATCGACCTTGTAACAGTAGTACAAACAATCGGTATTGCGGGGATCGCGGGAGTGATATTTGCCGAAACAGGCCTTCTGGTGGGCTTTTTTCTGCCGGGTGATAGCTTGCTGTTTACAGCGGGATTTCTCGCCTCGCAAGGGCTCCTCAATATTGTCGTTCTAACGCTTGTTTGCTTCGTGTCTGCCGTGCTGGGCGACAGCGTAGGATATGCGATCGGCCGACGGCTGGGACCGCGCATCTTTACGCGTGAAAACTCGCGCTTTTTTCAGCGCGAATATATCGAACGGACAAAAATTTTTTATGAAAAATATGGAGGCAAGACAATCATCCTTGCCCGCTTTATTCCAATCATCCGCACCTTTGCGCCGGTTCTTGCCGGCGTCGGAAAGATGCACTACCCGAAATTTCTTTCCTATAACCTTATCGGGGGCTTTGCGTGGGGCGCGTGCGTACCGCTTGCCGGATACTTTTTAGGAAGCATGATCCCATCGGTAGACCGCTACCTGTTTCCGATCATCGGAGGGATTATTGTTGTGTCTATTGTGCCTCCTCTGTACGATTACTGGCGACATCGCAAAATAAAAAAAGCGTAAACTTCACGCTCGTCGCGAATTGTTTTCGGATAAGATCTTATCTAGCTATGTTCCTTCTTTAATTTCGCAATTTCCTGTTTGAGCTCAATCATGCGCAATTCGCGTCCGACAAGTACCTTGTTGAGCTTTTCGGCTTGATCGCGCAATTCTTTTGCCTGTGTTACATCCGGTTCAATTGCGATAAATTCATCACTTCTCCGCTCGTATCGAGAATAGGATAAATCCTCAACTCTTGCCAGTATTCAGTTCCGTCTTTTCTCCTATTTTTTACTTCGCCGACAAAAGAAATTTTTTCTTCTTTTATCCGATGCCACATCTTTTCGTAAAATTTATTTGGCATATTCCCTCCCCAGAGATCGCCGGGATTTTTGCCAATGATTTCTGTAATCGGGTAGCCGGTTCTTTTTTCAACCGCTTTGTTAGCGTAGATGATGTTAGCGTTTGCGTCGGTGAGAACAATATGTTCATCGATCGCATCAAAACAATTGCCGATCTCTTTGTTTTTCTCAATGAGAATGTTCAGTTCTTGGGAAGAGAGTGCTTGGCGGTAGGGCATAGATACAACGTAAAAGTTGTATATCTATTATACCCCCCCCCCCCCTCGATTGTTCAAATTGACGGAACACTACCACTCCAACGTACCGCCGGTGGAGTATTCCGTGACGCGTGTCTCAAAAAAATTCTTTTCCTTAGAAAGGTCGATTGCCTCTGACATCCATGGGAAGGGGTTTTGGCTGCCGTATTGCACGGGTAATCCAATGCGCACGAGCCTCCGGTCGGCAATATACTGGATATACTCTTTGAAACTGTCAGCGTTCATACCGAAGATGCCTTTCGGGAATACTTCGCGCGCAAAAGTATATTCAAGCTCGGTGCCCTTTCGGATCAAATCAACAGCATGCGTCTGAAAATCCGGAGTCCACACCTCAGGCTGTTCTTCTTTGATGCCGTTGATGATATTGATGCCAAAGTTCAAGTGCTGAGATTCGTCGCGCATGATGTATTGGATCTGCTCGGCGGATCCCACCATTTTGTTTTGCCGTTGAAAACCAAACATCACGGCAAAGGAGCTGTAAAAAAAGATCCCCTCCATGATGATGGAAAAAACGATCATGTTTTCCACGAATTTCTGATCTGCTGCAAGAGTGCCGGTCTTAAAGGCGGGGTTAAATAATCCCTCATTAAAGCTCAAAATGAATTCGTCTTTGTTGTAGATGGCGTCCACTTCGCGGTACATGTTAAAGATCTCTCCTTCGTCCAGGCCGAGGCTCTCCACGATGTACTGATACGAGTGGGTATGAATCGCTTCTTCGTATGCCTGCCGCAATAAATACATGCGGCATTCCGGCGATGTCACGTGGCGATAGGCAGCCAAGACAATGTTGTTCGCCGCAATGGAATCGCCCGTCGTAAAAAATCCAAGCACTGTCTTAAATGCCGCACGCTCGTCGGGTGTGAGGACATTCGGTGCCTTCCATTGCTCGATGTCGTTTTGCATCGTGATCTCGGTCGGGAGCCAATGATTGGCATTGCCGACATTGTAGGCTGTCCACGCAAACGTATGCTTCATCGGATACAACTGAATGACATCGGCATCTTCGCCATTGATGATCCGTCTCTTATTGATGTTTACTCGTTCTGATGTCTTTGTGATCGGCATAGAGAGTTATTGGCATGATTCGCAATCAGGGTCTTCAATCTTACATAACGGCACCCCTGCCGCCGCGATTGTTGCAACGACTGCCGGCACCACGTGCTGCTCAAGAGCAGATGCCATCTCAACGGGAGGAACAGGAGCAGATACGGCGATCGAGATCGCAGAACGAATCTCGGACTGCTGCGCCGATCCGAAGCCTTGCGCGGAAGACTGCTGTTTCCGCAAATGCGTCCCTGCATATTCTGTCGCGTCTAATGTTGCCTTCTCTACTTGAGATGCGGCGAGGGTGCGCAGGTAGTACGTAGTTTTTAATCCGATCTGCCATGCATACAAATACGTGTCGGAAAGTTTCTTTCCTGACGCGCCGTGGAAGAAGACATTTAATGACTGGCTCTGATCAATCCATTTCCCGCGGTACGCCGCAGCTTTGATAATCCAAACCGGATCAATCTCAAACACCTCTTTGTACTTCTGCCGAATCTCCTGCGGTATCTCGTGAATCTCCTGGATAGTGCCATCATGGTACTTGATCTTGCCAAGCATCTCGTAGTCCCAGAGACCGGCGGATTTCAAATCTTCGACCAAATAGGGGTTCACAACAGTAAAATCACCGCTCATGTTTGACTTTACGTAGATGTTTTTATAGATCGGCTCGATCGAGGGTACCGTGCCTGCGATATTAGAAATCGTTGCAGTCGGTGCGATGGCAAGACAGTTGGAGTTGCGCATCCCGTACCGACGCACAGATTGGCGCACAACGCTCCAGTCAAGCTTGCTCGTACGCGGCATGTCTATTTTCTGCCCACGCTCTTGTTCGAGTAGATCAATCGTATCGACCGGAAAGAGCCCGCGATCCCACTTTGATCCGCTGTAGCTTGCATATGATCCTCGTTCGCGGGAGAGCGCACTGGAAGCAAGGATAGCATGATAGGCAACCACCTCCATGCTCTCATCGGCAAAACGTACGCATTCCTCGGAGTCAAACTGTATGCCTTTCATATAGAGTGCGTCTTGGAAGCCCATGACTCCGAGACCCACAGGACGATGGCGGAGATTGGAAGCGCGAGCCTCCTTCGTGGGGTAATAATTCACATCAACGACGTTGTCGAGCATGCGCATCGCAACCGGAATCGTGCATGACAATAAATCAATATCAAGCTCTCTGCCTTTCATATGTTTGGCAAAATTGATCGATCCAAGGTTGCATACTGCGGTCTCCTCTTCTGATGTATTCAGCGTAATTTCGGTGCAGAGATTGGAGCTATGCACGACGCCGGCATGATCCTGCGGAGATCGTACATTGCAGGGATCTTTGAATGTGATCCACGGATGTCCCGTTTCATACAACATGGAAAGCATTTTCTTCCACAAATCGCGAGCTTTCACGGTCTTGGTAAGCTGCATCTTGCCATCACGTGCGTCTTGCTCATATTTCCCGTAACGCTCCTCAAACCGTTTGCCGTACAGATGGTGCAGATCCGGCACCTCGTGAGGCGAGAACAAGGTCCATCCACCATCTTCCTGCACCCGTTTCATGAAAAGATCAGGGATCCAATTTGCGGTATTGATATCATGCGTGCGGCGGCGTTCGTCACCGGTGTTTTTGCGCAACTCTAGATAATCCTCAATATCATGGTGCCATATTTCAAGATACACGCATGCGGCGCCGCGGCGGCGGCCACTGCGGTTGATGGCATGCGTGGCGTCATTCGATACTTTCAAGAAAGGAACGACGCCCTGACTCTCAACGCCGATGCCTTGAATCAAGGCGCCAGTCGCACGGACATTGCTCCAATCCGTACCGATGCCGCCTGACCATTTTGAGAGCTGGGCATTATCCGAAATCACTTTGAAAATATGGTCAAGCGAATCAGTGACCGTGTTGAGGTAACAGGAGGACAACTGGGGGTGCTCGGTGCCGGCATGAAAGAGCGTTGGCGTCGATGGCACGTAGCGCAGCGTTGATGCAACCTCGTAAAACTCTTTTGCATACCGCATCTTTTCTTTCTCTTTGAGCGCGAGGCCCATTGCCACCCGCATCCAGAATGCCTGCGGAGTTTCAAGAACCCGTTTCGCATAGGGATCGCGGAGAAAGTAACGGTCATAGAGAACTTGAGTGCCGAGGTAGCGGAGCAAATCATCCCGATCGAGTACAAGCTCTCTACTTAACCTTTCCAGATCGAACGTGAGTAACCGCGGATCAAGCCGGCCGATCTCAACGCCGTTTTTGATGTTTGCAACAAACGCTGTTCGATACTGCTGTTCCAGTTTTGAAACATCAAAGCCTTCCCCGATGGCTTCACTGTAAAGAGAATGGAGAAGCAGGCGGGAAGCAAGACGCGAATAGGCGGGGTCGACTTCGATGAGAGTGCGGGTAGCCATCACAAGGCCGTGGAATACTTCCTGCGTTGCAACGCCGTCATATAAATCGTTGCGGCATTGGCGAGCAACCAGGGCTTTGTCGATTTGATTTTCCAAACCGATGGTAAAATATGAAAGGCAGCGCTCAAGTTTTTCGAGCATAAATTGCTCGCGTGCGCCGGACCGCTTGATTACGACAAGCTCGTTACGTTCGATTTTCTCTCGGAGCTCTTGCTGCTTTGCAACGCGCTGCTTGGTATGCTCATAGCGGTAGATGATGTACGCACGGGCAACGTCAAAATATCCGTGCTGCGCGATGATGCGTTCGGCGATATCTTGGACGTCTTCTACTCCGGGAACGATGCCTTCGGAAACGCGCCCTTCAAGAAGTGAAACGACTTCATCGGTGAGTGATGGGAAAAAACTGGAATCCACAATAATACCGCAAGCATTGAATGCTTTTTGCACTGCGCTTTCGATGCGGATGCGGTCAAACTCAACGATCGAGCCGTTGCGCTTCTTGATTTTTGTGAGAGCCATACGGATTGGCGTTAGGCGTTAGGTCCTTCGAGAAAAGTCCGAAAAGCATTGTATCTCTAAAGCCGTCAGGCGACAAAAAAACGGACCCATAGGTTGTATAAGAGACCGTTTTCGATTCAGTGACGTCAAGTGACTTCGGAAGAGTCTGTAGATCGTTCTGAGGCGAAACTCATCCTATCAATATCCACTAGGGGTGTAAAGTGGATAAGTGAAAAATTGTCTGTCAAGCTGTGGCGAGATCACCGATATCACGGCACGGCGGCAATCAGGAATCGGTGCTCGACTTGCCGTGGACGACGCACAAATCCCCATGTATTTTATAGTATTCGTATGCTGACGTGGCGGCAACAGCACCCATGGCAGCAGCAGTAATATCCTGCTTAAACCCCTCAAACAGATTTATAATATCTCCGGCGACAAACGCGCCCGGTACGCTCGTGCGCATCATTGTATCTGCCTTGGCATATCCACGCTCGTCTAGAGCAACGCCTGCCTTTTTGAGCAACTCAGAGCGCGGCAAAAGCCCAACTTCGATAAAAAGGCCATCAACGGCTAAATCGATTGAGCCGTTGAATGGTTTGCTTAAAACAACTTTTTCAAATATGCCGGACCCTAAGATTTCTTTTACTTCTGTTTCAAAAAGCACTTCCACTTTATCGCCCAACTTTTTCATACGTTCATAATTGATCGGCTCTGCGGCTACTTTTGTGCCACGAACAATCAAGTAGATCTTTTTGGCGTACTCTGCTGCCAAATTGACTCCTTTCACGGATGAATCGCCGCCACCGACAACAGCAATGGTCTTGTCGCGATACAGCGGCCCATCGCACGTCACGCAGTAATGCACGCCCTTGCCGGTGAGCTCTTTTTCATTCGGAAGGCCAAGCCGCCGATGCTCCGTGCCGGTGGCAATAATAACGGTGTTTGAAAAATACTCTTCTCCTTTTTTTGTACGCAAGGTAAAACACCCGCTCTCGCCGCGCTGGATATCCTCAACGCGCCCATCCCTGATCTCGATACCGAGATCAGTGGCTTGCTTTTTCATGTTCACCATGAGGTCAAACCCATCGATCGATGAGTATCCCGGATAATTCTCGATCGGACCGGCAATGCTGGTATAGCCGCCAAATTCGTCGCCAATGACCAGGGTCCTCATTCGATAACGGCCAGAATATACTGCTGCGGCAAGACCGGCTGCCCCGGAGCCGACAATAATGAGATCATACGACATAGCGTACTATTCCTCACTGCAGCACTTGCAGCCCTCACCGCTTTCTTCCATACAACATTTTTTTTCGTCAGAACCTTTTTCTTCACAACAGACATTGACTCCCGCGCAGCAGGAGCCCTGGCAGCAGTCCCCTTTTTGGCACTGCCCGCCTTCACATTGTTCACACGTTTGTTTGTCGTCGTGCATGGGTAGGTATGTTATGGGTTATTAGGCAGATAACGCAAGCAACTCCGCGAGTTTTGACTTGTCAAATCCAACCACGAGGTTCCCGTCGATATCGATCACCGGCACGCCGAGCTGGCCGCTTTTCTGCACCATCTCATCGCGAGCTGCCGCATCCACGCTTACATCTTTTTCAGTATATTCCACATTATTTTCTTGAAAATAGGCTTTCGCCATCTTGCAGTACCCGCATGTGGGGGTTGAGTAAATCGTCACGTTTGCCATAGGATAATTCCATTACGAATTAAGTAGGGACAGTATACTGCCGGTAAAAAAAATACGCAATGGGATAACTTGGGCTCTTGACACATAGTATGCCTTATGGTAATGTACTATTGTACTAGTACAATAGTACATTCTATGAGTGAAAAAAAGAGATTTCTTGATGCCCTCCAGCGAGCAAGCCAAAACGCAAAGCTGCTTGATAATTTTCTGTGTGATCTCTTGACTGATGACGAGTACTCAGAGCTTGTAACGCGGTGGAGGATCGTACGTGAGCTCCAACACGGCAAGGCGCAACGTCGGATCGCGGCAGGACTTGGTGTTGGGATTGCGACCGTGACGCGAGGATCGAAGATGTTGAAAAACAAAAAAGGAGGATTCCAAAAGATATTACAAACCTATGAAAACATATAAACAACAATCAATCTGGTGGCAGTCGGAATGTGAGAAGTACACGCCTTCCGGCTAGTTTTTGCATAGAGATCAAAACTCAAGAGGAGAACGCATGCGTTCTCACTCAAATCGCAGAAAAATTATCTGCAACACTCGACAAGTAGAGTGTGAAGCATGTGGCCCTATCGTATCGGCGGGGCTTCTTTATTATTGTCGCCGATACAGTCCGATCAGTTCGGTAGCGGCAAGAATATGTCCTTGCATTGCCTTTTCTACATCCGCCTTTGATGAGATGGCTGGCAGGTCGAGCATGATGTCAAGCGCATACAATTTGAAAAAATACCGATGCTCGCCGTCTGGCGGACAAGGGTTGTAGTAATCTTGCCCACCGCCGGTATTACGGCCCACAATGCCAGGAGGCATTTCCCCTTCTCCAATGCCCTGTGTCGATGGCGGCATATTCCACACCACCCAATGATCCCACATGCCATCTGAACGAATACTTTTTGGGACGTCAGGGTCATCCATAAGCAATGCAAGACCCTTCGCTTCGGGAAGAATCTCGGAAAATACAAGCGGCGGATTGATGCCGCTCCCATCACATGTATAAACAGCAGGAATACTGCCATTATTTTCAAATGCTGTACTGGTAATTTTCATACGTGCATTACGATAAGAAGTAAGGGTTTCTTGGGATTTCGATGTATCTGTCTGCGAAGGTGACGGAGCAGGTGGATTTGTCTGTTGACCCAGATTCAATACGACAACAGAAATAATGATCGCTGCTATCACGACCAACAATATGATTGTTTTGGGACGCATATTTATAGGATAACATCCTCTAGTCGCTTCGGAAATCTGGAAAGTACAAAAGCGTAATCTTTCTGCGCTACAATCGTATCCTCGATACGCACACCGCCAGCTGGAATACTGCCAAGCGGGCGCGGATAATACAGACCAGGCTCTACCGTAACAACCATGTCTTCTCGCAGTTCCGCATGGCAAGAGCCGAGGCGTGGCTCTTCGTGAATCTCAAGTCCTACACCATGACCAAGACCGTGAATAAATCCATACACAGGACGCGAAGAGAGATTCGTTGGATAACCTTTCTCTTCAAAAGAATTTTTCACCCACTCATAAATTTCAAATCCGTCGACGCCTGCACGGATTTTTTCAATAGCCCCTGCCTGCGCCTCATATACCACCTCGTACAACGCTTGCATCTCTTGTGACGGCTCTCCTTTGAATACGGTACGAGTGCAGTCAGTAAAATACAGCGACGTGCGGGAGCGAGGGAAAATATCAAGCACGATCGGCTGATACGCTAAAAGCGGTCCGCTGCCCCGCATATGCGGATCGGCCGCCTGTATACCACAAGCAACGATTGTGTCGCTGGCAAGAAAGCCGTCTTGGTACAACGAATGTTCAATGATATCTCGCACAGCTTCTGACGTCAGGACTCCTTCACCGTACGAGGGGTGCGTAATATATTCGCCGCTAATACGCGCTTCGTTTAACACAGTACAGGCGCGCTCCAATGCGCGATCCACCGCCGCTTGCGCAGAAGCGATCTCCGCTATCTCGTGTGGTTGTTTACAAATACGCTCCGGGTAAAAAACTTCACGGCACACGGATACGGAAAAATGGTTTGATAGATCCTCCCCAACGTGGAAAGGGATGCCGCCGGAAACTTCAACCGTATCAATATCTTTGCTTTTGAGAAACGCAACGAGAGCGGACTCTCCCCTTTCTTTTGCGGCATGCGCATAGGATTCCAAATGCACAACTTCGTCAACGCGCGCTTGCTTATGCGCACGCTCAACTTCTAGGGAAGATGCGAGGAGATATCGCTTGCCATCAATCTCTGCAAGAGTCACGGGATCGGGCACGCGGAATTGCGTACGCCACAACAGGTCGGCGCAAAAATGCGGCGACCCGAAATCCGTAGCTCCATGGAGTATTTTTGCATGCATAGACATATCAAAACAAATCCGGGCGCACAACGCAACCCGCAGCGAGTCAACCCACGACGGCTGCACACTCACGTGGCCGCCGTCTTTTTTTTGAAATCAAGAGCTGCTGAGTTGATACAGTAGCGTTTGCCGGTTGGTGCAGGACCATCGTCAAACACGTGTCCAAGATGCGAACCGCACGCTGCGCAGACTACTTCCGTGCGTACCATCCCATGACTTGTATCTGCGCGCAAAAGTACTGCGCCGTCTTGCACGGCCTGCCAAAAACTCGGCCATCCGCTGCCGGACTCAAATTTCGTATCGGAAGAAAAAAGCTCCTGCCCGCAAGCAACACAGAGGTACATCCCTTTTCCATGATGGCCGTAGTATTTGCCGGAAAATGGAAGCTCTGTGCCGCCAAGCATACAGACAGTATATTGCTCCGGCGTTAATTTTTTCTTCAGCTCTTCTTTGGATTGCATATCACGTTTGCTATCTCATGTAATAAATCGCTGGCGAGCATGCCCTCGCCATATTTCTTCGCTGCCTTCTCCCCTGCTCTGCCATTGATGTATGCCGCCGCGCAAGCCGCGCGCAACGGGTCAATACCGCGCGCTAAGAGTGCGCCGCAGATGCCGGCAAGCGTATCACCACATCCCCCCTTTGTCATATACGGCGTACCTGTCTTGTTGCGAATACATTTTGAACCATCAGAAATGATATCGGTATTTCCTTTCAGGAGAATTATTGTGCAAAATCGCTTTGCTGCATTTCTGACTTCTTGTTCCCTCACGCGGACAGATTGCGTGACGCGCACGTCGGTAAGCGCGAAGAATTCATCGGCATGAGGAGTAAGAATGGCGATTTTCCCTTTCACGCAAGTGGCGTTTTGTCCCACCGCACGGATAGCCTCTGCATCGATCACCAGTGGCACTGAGATCTTACTGAGAATTTCTCTGATCGTCCGATACGTTTCCGACGTACGCGCTAACCCTCCGCCGATAATGCAAGCGGTTGCCTTGCGCGATAGCTTCAATACATAAGAAACGTGGCGCGCGGATAGCTCTCCATCGAGTGGATGCGTTATGAAGTCCGGCATAGAGCATGCTGCAACGTCCATAGCTCGTTTCGGGCCCACAAGATAGGTAAGATCCGTACCGGCGCGCAATGCGGCTCCTGCGTTAAAAATTGGCGATCCGGTATGATTAGAGCTTCCGCCGATCACAAGCACGGCGCCAAAGTCACCTTTATGCGACCACGCCGACCGCCGTGAATAGATTGTGGTGAGATTCATACGATATGATATGATACAGGTACTTCATTACTTAGTATGCAGCCACTAATCCACTCTTTTCTTCAATTGCTTGAATCGTACGTGTTTGTCATGGCGATTTCTCTTGTGCTTGGTTTGGTGTTCCCTGCTTTCTTCGCACCTCTCGCAGCATACTCCGCTTTTCTCCTGCAAACTATCTTTTTTCTGACCGGATTAAAAATCGACATCAGGGAAGTAAAACGGCACATCACGCAACCGCTACGCCTTATCATCGCCCTTGCCGTCATGCTCATCGTATTTCCTATTATAGCATATCCGATCGCACGCTACCTCGTGCCGGATGCCAGCATCGGAATCTTTCTGCTTGCCGCAATGCCAAGCGCCATGTCGGCACCGCTTTTTGCGTCTCTAGCAGGCGGGTCCATAGAGCTTGCGCTCGTGGTATCGGTGCTCACATCAGCGCTCGCGCCTTTTACGATTCCCTTGGTAGGCGCAATCGCACTTGGCAATGGCATCGATCTCTCCCCCATAAAAATGCTTACTGATCTCCTCTTACTCGTATTTCCTCCTTTCCTCTTAGCGCAAATTGTCCGCTCGTTTTTCCATTCGCATATTGAACCTGCAAGCTTTGCCCTCAAACCACTTTCCATTGTGCTCCTTGGCTTAGTGACGACTGCTATCATAGCAAAAAACGCCGCGGAGATATTTGCAAGCTTTACGTTTGAACTCTTGCCGGTGTTTGCCGCCGTATTCATCTTTGCCGTGGTAACGCATTGTATCGGATACCTCATCGGCATTGGAAAACCTCATGCCGACAAAGTAGCGTACGCGATTAGCCTTGCTTACATGAATATCGTGCTTGCGATTTACCTTGCCGGTAAATTTTTCCCGAACCCAAAAACCATTCTCACGACTATTATAGCGCTGTTATTCTGGACCGTGCTCTTTGCCGCGTTTCGCGCAATAGCAATCAAAATTGCTCCACGCCAATCATCGGCGGCGTGACTTGCGGACAAAAGTATAATGATCGCTGGATCCTTGAGACGCAAGAGGAATCGTTATAAACCCGCGCAGGAGCCATTTTTTTTTATAAACCTCGCTGCCCTTTCCTTCCATTGCGGCATTCATTACTTCTTGCATCTGCGATGGCAAGAGGCTATCGGCAATGCTTGCAAACTCATGATCCGATAAGATGTATCCACCCGGCACAAGCGCAGCGAGAGATGCGGGGTCTTGATCAAGGTCAATGCCGGTCGTCCGATACCCGAGAAGCATTCCGATCTTGTTAGGAGCCTCAAAGCGTGAAGGCGTTTTACGCTTTTCCGGCTTATAGTCCGGAGCAAACCGGCCTGTTTTTGTGCGCCATTCCTCTTTCACGTCGTCGGTAATAAGCCAGTGGTCAGGATCCTCGGTAAGCTGCTCGGCGACTCTCCGGATACCAAGCGCCTCATCGCTCTCTTCTTGCGTAGCAGCATACGCCTCCGGGGAAAGAAATAATTCAGAATGAAAGGTGATAAGCACGTCTTCTTCGCCTTGTCCAAAATCAAACTTGAATCGCAGCCCATCACCAACCCATTCCGGTTGATGCGTAATAATCTTGGAAATACGGTCTTCTACTTCAGTGCATATTTTCGGATCGTGCAGCTCCGGATCCACCATCATGATAGTGCGAGAGCCAAGACAGAGTGGAAATTCGATATCTTTCCGAGCTCCCACATATACGGTTGGATACTTCTTGAATATTTCTTCATCAATGAGCTTATCCGTGCGAATATCTACGACGAATGCACGCTTCTGCGCAATCGCCGCATCAACGTTGCCTGTCTCTGCGCCGATATGCGCGTACGCTAAGCGCAGATGCTCGGTGGGCAGCACACTATCAGACGGATGGGCATAATCGCGCGATGTCCGTTCTTTTGTACGAAATCGGTCTGGCACTCGCGCTGGTTGTGGCGTAAAACTTTGTTCTCGCGATTTTCTCATATGTACGGAGGTTTTCTGCTTTCTTTCTTTTGTGCATGCTCTCGTTTTGCTTCCAGCCGTTTTTCACGCGCGCGGCGCGATGGCTTTGTCTTTTTGCGTTCCGGTTTCTCAACAAGAGCTTCTTGCACAAGAACGACAAGCCGCCTGACGACTTCTTCTTTGTTTCGCAACTGTGAACGGTATGTCCCGCAATGCAGGACCACGTCACCGGCGGCAGAGATTCTATTTTTCAGTTTTGCACGCAGCAGTACCTGCTGCTCCTCGGTGAGGATCGCTGAACGGTCAATATTCCATGCAACGGTGACGCGCGTTGCGACCTTATTCACATTCTGCCCTCCCGGTCCGCCGCTGCGGCTCAGAGAAAAGGAAAGTTCGGATTCAGGGATAAAAAATGGTTGTTCACGCAAATGTTCTCTCATAGACATTTCATCTAGCCAGCACACACACCGCGGCCATGCTTTTCAAAATACCGCTGATGATATTCCTCTGCCTTATAAAAATCGCTGGCAGATGCAATCTCCGTGACAATGGGATCGCTGTATCTGCCCGAATGTTCGCGAGCGGTTTTTGATGCGCGTGCGGCTTTTTCCTGCTCTGGCGTGTGATAAAAAATTCCGGAACGGTATTGCGATCCAACATCTGGTCCTTGCCGATTTGGTGTTGTAGGATCGTGCATATCCCAAAAGACATCAAGCAAGTCACCGTAAGATATGATCGACGGATCAAATGTCACCTCCACCGCTTCCGCATGTCCGGTGGTATCAGTACATACATCTTCATAGGAAGGGTTCAAGGTATGCCCGCCGGTATAGCCGACAATCACATCGACGACTCCGCGTAGAGCGCGAAATCGATCTTCCACACCCCAAAAACATCCAGCAGCAAAGGTTGCTTTCTGCGTCATACTACACGTTCAATAAAGTCCTTCAAGCTCCGGTAGCATACAGTATCATCGACGCAAAAGTCCACCCCATTCGACAACCACGAACCCATTGCGAGCAGCAGCCTTGAGGGTTTGTGGTGGCAAATCAACGAATTCATTCAAACCTTCAAAATCCAAAAATACGCGGATGACTATATCCGGCTGCGGTGAGATATGCAATGGCGCAAGTGTATCCATCTCACGGCTTGGCAGCCAACTCAAACGAACATACGGCGTATCCGGCATACGCGGCAGCCAAAAATCGGCAAAGTCTGCACGCTCCTTTTCGTTAAGCCCGAGCTGGCGTAAGTGCTGCTCGATTGTCTGCTTTACATCACCGCGCGATACCACAAAGCCGGATCGAATCTGCGGGTACGATCCATTCCCCTGCCCCTCCCAAAAAAGTGAATCATACTTTTTGCCATCCTTCGTGAAAAGCGTCCCGTCAGGAAGCACATGCACCTTCCACCCATCCCCATACAAGGGATCAGACACATGAACGGAGGCATCAACCTGCACGGAAATATCTGTCGGTTTTTTTGGATACAAGTAGATCACCGGCTTGCCGCACTCAACTGCCGGTCCGTAGGCAGAATTGTTGTATGCCACATATCTGTCGAGCGCATCCTTTATAACAAGCAGAGGATGTTTTTGTGAAAAGTCCTTGAACGGAATGGTACGTACTTTCCCATCGCTGGAGTAGTATGTACCGTTGGTCGTATCATAGAGATACCGAGCAACCGGATTATCGACTTTCGCAAATTCATATACCGTATCGCCATTCTCCGCCGTGCCAGCAGCAACGATTTCTGATACTGCTAATGGAGCAATGAGCGCTAAAAACGCTCCTGCGCCGCATCCGGTTGTATTGATAAGCTGAAAAGTGTCTGTGTTGCGCTTGCCGTCATTCCAGCTAACCGCTGCGACACCGTCGTCTTTCAGTATGCCTTCGGGGATGTACTGATAGGTTTCCTCCAAACCATTTGGTTTTACAAGCACAAATGACTCGACAAGGAGTTCTCTCACTTCACCGGGACGTATTTCGGAATAGAGAATGCCGTATGGCGTCTTGGCAACTTCTGTTCGGGATTGCGGCGCAGTCTCCAATCCGATATATCCACCAAAGCTTTGCAGTTCAACGCCGTTATAGGAAATCGTCTCTTGGTCAGATACTGAACGGTACACCTTCTCATAATTGATTTTGATGCTTTCGATCGGCTGCGCTCCGTAGAATTGCTTGTTTTCCGGATTGTAGTTATCAGAATTCTGCACGATGTATTCGTACGATCCACCCGCTGTACGCAAGAGGTAGGCGACATAATCGTCTCCCGGTCCTTCCGGCGGGATTGTTGCCAAGATAATATCATTGCCACTTTCAGTGCCGGTCTTGTAGTAGGTAATGCCTTCGGCGTAAACCGGTTTGCCTTTTTGCACGCCGGGCGGTAGTGTTTCATCTTCGTATTCAAATACACGGAATAGTTTCAAGTCCTCCGCCAACTTGCGCGGTTTTGGCAACCATACTACACCCGGATCTTCAATGAGCTGACCAGACACGACTGTCGCTGGCAAAGATGTAGTCGTGTCTGGCTCCTGCGGCGCACCTTGTTCTACCACCTTCTGTTCTCCGCTCGGTTTGTCCTCTTGTACGACAGGGGTGGCAGTTGCTGGTGCGCGTGGCGGTGCTGCCTTGAAATACATAATGGTAACCACGGCTGCAAGTGCAGCTGATAGCAAAGATGCTCCCATACTAATAAGCACGATTTTTGCTGTTTGGTTCATACGAATATGTGATAATAATACGGGCAGTATATCACTCAGAGGGAAAGAAAAGCAATGCGGCCGTTTCGGGGCTCACTCGATACTTTTCGAGACCCTGCGTGATGCGTTTGAGAATCGTTTTTTTTGCTTTTCCGGTGAGGATGCGCGGCTGATAGCGGACAGACTCATGCGGCAGAAGCACAAGCGACAATCCCTTGGCGGTAAACTCGCCAGCTACGATGAGACCTTGCTGGGTATTGGTAGAAAAATTTTGATCAAAAATGAAGTTACCGAGTGAGTATACAATGGGTTTCCCTTTATAAACTCCGACATCTTGAATAACGTGCGGGTGAGCGCCAATGACAGCATCAGCGCCGGCATCGATCCATGCACGCGCAAGCTGTTCTTGCTGCTGTGAATGCTTCAACTCATATTCTACCCCCCAGTGGGGAAATACAATTACGCGGGTGTGCGGATCTTTTTTTAACGAACGGATCACGCTTTCTGTGCCGCTCATGTCAGCAAAAGCATGCACACCGACCACCGCAAGACGCAGCCCGTCTCCTTCAAAATATGCTACATCGTTTTTCACCACACGGGACGGATCGCCGATTGGCACGATCTGTTTTTTCTTCAGAAGTTTACGGGTAGTATCCAATCCCTTCGTGCCCTGGTTCAACGTATGATTATTCGCAAGACTCACGCCGCTAAGGCGCAGATAGGCAAGCGCGTCGCGTGATTGTTTCGGGAAGTTAAACGAGAGCGATCTCAATGCGGGATCATAGGCAACCTTTCCATCACTGATTGGCCCTTCCAGATTCGCAATGGCGGCATCCACCCCCCAAAAAACGCGATTCCCGAATTGCTCAAAAAGCTTTTTGAATCCTTTTTTTTCGTAGTGGTAGCCGACTGCGCGGCCGTACATCATATCCCCGGCAAACGCAAACGTCACCGATTGCTCGACGACTACTGCCTCGCCGGACTCATACCAGCCGAACACATGGGATGTGGATTCTTGATCAGGATCCGATACGATTGTACCGCTGTTCGTATGGTCGAATAAACTAAACCGTTGCGTGTCGTGCAGATTTGCCCACTGCGCAAGGAATGCAAGCGAATGTCCGGAATCAACCTCCGCCTTGCTGGAAAGCGATGCTATATCACGGTTTTGCAGCGCGCGGATCGAAAGACGGTCATGGAGATCAGCAAGGGCGGCGGGTTGATAATGTGAAAAATCCACGGAAGCAACAACAAGACAGGAAGCGCACGAATCATTCAATGAAGATGCAAGCTGTTTAATGGTATCGCCTTTTGTATTATCTTTTACGATGAGAGGAACGATCGGAGAAGAAGGAAAATTTTTCTTGATATCTTTTAAGACGAGAAGTATCCCGTGTTCGCGCTCAAAACTTACCGGTTCGCTTGAAGCGATGCCTGCATCAATCAAAGAACGGATCACGGCGGAGGCAGGCATGATAGTGCCATAGGATGTATTCCATTCACGGTCAACAGTCTGGATCAATCCTGATCCGGCATTAAAATGGTTCGGGGCGATCAAAATGATTGCATTCGGTGTTGTATCGCCAAAGAAACGGTCACGGATTGTCTCAAAAAGGGTGGCGCGACGCTCGCGGACAATATCATGATGCGGAACAACAATACCGGAAACTCTTGTCTGTTGTATCGCGGAGGTTTCTGGAAATTTGGGAAGCGATTCGTGCGCCACACCGGCAGGATCCGCATTCGATGCGCGGGCAGAAAAAAATACGACCGCGCTCGCCGCTGCAAGAGCGCAGACAAAAACGATAGAAACAAAGGAAAGTCGCACCTTATCGCTGCACATTATTGTTCGACAAATCGCTTTCCTTTTTCTATCCGAAACGCGCCGCCGACATCAAGGATAATCGTATCTTTCCGGTCGATTTTTTCTTGTAAAAAGATTTTTGCTAAGACATCTTCCACCCGCTGCTGTATCACGCGGCGCATCGGCCTGGCGCCAAATTGCGGATCATACCCCTCGCGGGCAAGTTCGCGCAACGCGCCTTCGGTAAGGGAAAATGCTATCCCCTTTTCTTGCATTTGCCGCTGCACGCGGCCGATCATGAGGCGCGCGATTTTGGTAATGTGCTCTTCGGAAAGCGAACCGAATAGAATGACGCCGTCAAACCGATTGAGAAACTCGGGAGAAAAATTGTTGCGTAATTCGCGTTCCAATAATTCTTTCTTGATGGTTTCTGCATCACTGCCGGCACGCACGGAGTTCTGGATGAATTGGCTGCCCGCATTGGAAGTAGCGATGATGATGGCGTTCGTGTAATCAATCACTTCTCCGGTGTTGTCCGTGATACGGCCGTCTTCAAAAATCTGCAAAAATAGATTCAACACATCGCGGTCTGCCTTTTCTAACTCATCGAGCAACAGAAGAGAGAACGGGTTTTTCCGCACCGGCTCTGTTAATGCACCGCCTCGCACCGATGATCCCGTCATGCCGATAAGGCGCTCGATTGCTGATACACCTTGGTATTCAGACATATCGAGGCGCACCATGGTGTTCGCGGAACCGAAATACACTTCAGCAAGAGTCTTGGCTAGCTCTGTTTTGCCTACACCGGTAGGTCCGAGAAACAAGAACACCGAAATAGGGCGTTTCTTCTCCCGCAGATCGACGCGCGCGCGGCGCAATGCGTTTGCAACGGCTGATACCGCTGCCTCCTGATTGATCATGCGCTCATGGATCTTGTCTTCGAGATGCAATAATACATCGCGTTCGGTTGACTCTACCTCGCCCACTTTCGTATGGGTGATTTTTTCTACGGCGCGGGCAACTTCGGCAGGCGTGATGCGGGCGTACTTTTTCTTGCCATGCGGAGCAAACGCAAGTGCAACTTGTTCAGCGACATCGATTGACTTTGCGGGATTGTATTTTTCGTGCACATACCGCGTTGCAAGCCGAACGACTGATGCAATGGCGTCATAGGTAAAATACACCTTATAGCGATGCTCTAACGATGGAACGTGCGATTCAAGAATCTGGATCGTTTGGTTCTCATCGGATTCTTCCACGGTCGTTTGCGCAAAGAGCGAAATCAAGGGATGGCTTTCAAGATAGGAATGAAATGCGGATGGCGTGGTCGTCGCTATCACAAGCAAACCGGTGCGCTCGATCGTTTCAGCAAGCACTTCCGTAAGGTCATACGGGGTGAGACCGCGCTGCGCGGTAAAGTCATGCACGTTGTGGATGACCAATACAATATTGCCGCTCTCGAGCAGTTCATCAAGGAGCGCTTGGAACGCGGCGAGCGGATTCGGCGTTGCCGCCAGATGCCCTGCAGAGATACTCACCAACCGATGGTCTTTCAGACGGTCGGGCACCTGCTCGCTTACCATAGCATACGCGATACCGCTGATGAGAGCGGATTTTCCGGTGCCTTCTTGCCCGATGAGAAGAATATTTTTTGACGTTGCGCTGATGCTTGTGAGTAAGTCACGAAGCTGTTCGTCTACACCGATGGGCAATCGCAAGTTGCCAACGCTTGCCGCGCGCGTCAGATCAGAGCTAAACCGATTCGTGAGCGGAGTCGCGCGCGACGTCATCGCACGATTGATATCGCCAGACGGGCGGAGCACGGCAGTGCGGAATATCTCTGCTCGCTTCTGCCGCGCGGCGCGGTCCTGATTGAACCATGCGATGATATTTTCGACTGTCTTTCCGGTGATGCCAAGCTCTTCAAGCACGGCTTGCGCGCGCGTCTCATGGTCGATTGTCGCAGAAAAAAGATCAATGTCGTCTACAAAATACTTCTGTGCTGCTTGCGCATGGCGGTATGCGCGAATCAACAACGAATAAAAATCATCGGTGGGCAACGGTTGCGCTGTGCGATCAGCAGGAACGGTGCCAAGTGCGGCATGGATTGCTTTTTTTAATTTAGCAGTGTCAACAGCAAGACGAAATGCAATGTGCTGGATACTTGGCCGCTGGAGCAATGCAACAAACAAATGCAATGGCACAAGCTGGTGATGATGGAGCCGTGCCGCCACAGAAAGGGATTCTCCGAGGCTTGTAAGTGCCTCCGACGTGAACACGGGGGTGATATCAATGATGTGCTGACGCTTGCCAGTCTGAAACTGCTCTTCGCTCTCGCGGGAAAACACACGATCTTTTTGGCGTTTCTCGCGACTCAAACGAGAAAATAACCACGCATCGGTAAGGAGGGATACAAGAAATACCTGAAATGACCAATGCGTCGGAAGACGAATAAGCGTGTCGGGTGCTGCGCTCCCAAATGCAACTGGCAGTGCATGGAATACAAGCGCTCCCGCAAATGCAACAGCGCCAAAAAGAAAAAGTGCAACAGGAAAACCTTTATGCAAGGCATGCTTGGCAGCGATCGTGTCAAACATTTCCCGTGTAAAAGGATGGCGCCACAGAAAGGTAAGCGACCCTTCCGTAAAAAGCACGGCTGCGCCAGAGCAGTGGCGACATGTGCTGCTCGATTTTGGCATACACCGATCGCACGGAACTACGGTTGGCAATGGGCGTGCAGGCATATATGCTATATGGATAAACGCACCGTCACAAAAAGCCAGATAACGGCAGGTAGAAATGCGAGCCACGCTAATAGAAGCACAAATAAAATCAGTAACCAAGCAAGCAGTGCGATGCATTTGCCAATCAGCACAAAAAATCGCATCACGACGCTAATAATCCGTTCCTGCCATGTCGTAACGCCGTACATCGGCTTGAAAAAATTTTTCACCCAAATCCCGATGCCGAGCACAGCGATGGCATACCTCACTTTGCTCCACAAATAAAGGATGCATTGAATCAACCCCGACGTATACCACCAAACGGGAAAATAGAGAGCATCAAGGACGATATCAATGAGGATAAAACGAAACAGAGCTGCCGCCATAGAAATGTGATAGCACTACTATTGTAGCATGTTCCTCTGCCGACAGCTAGGACGGTAGAAGGCGCTGTATTGCTTGAATTTGGGGATCAGACGACGCCTGTAACCCCGCCATGTCATCTGGGAACAACCTCCTGACCTTTTTCTTGTTCGTCGTATTGATCCATAGAAATGGGTTATTACTACCTTAGCTTGCGGGTAAAGTCGTATTCACCCTCGACTCTTTCAAATGCGCCCTTGCAATAGTGATACACAAGAGGGTGCCCAAAAGGAAGGTCGACAAACGAAATGTCGTCGTCTCGTATTTTGTCCATGAATTTGATAAGAGCACGCAGAGCATTGCCATGTCCCACCATCAGAAGCGTTTCAGACCGTTGCAGGCGCGGCACTATCATCTTTTGAAAATACGGCATCACTCTTTTGTATACATCGCGCAAACTTTCTCCACGCGGAGGACAGTCCATATATCCCCTTCTCCACTTGAATACCTGATCGTCGCCATATTTTTTTACGGCAGCTGATTTGTCCATTCCCTGCAGATCCCCATAAGCTCGTTCATTGAGTGCGCGGCTGGTAAATACGGGGATCGTGATTGGCTCCAGTAGTGATTGTGCATGCATAGAAATGTCGTACTGCTTCATGCTTTCATGCTGGAATACACCAGTCTTTTTCTGATACGAAAGCGCGATAAGAAGCGTTTCATGCGCACGCTCGAGATGCGATGTGAATACGGCATCATAGGAAAACTGTTTGCAATGTCTGGCAGCTGCATGGGCTTCCTCTATTCCCTTTACGGTAAGGGGGACATCGAGCCAGCCGGTAAACACATTCAATTCATTAAATCGCGACTCGCCGTGTCGCAGTAATACGAGTGCACCTGTGTTCTTTTTTTGTTTCCTGCGTGCGGGATTCATGGAAAAAGATGTTATGCGCCGATTCCAGTCCATTCAACGGTGTTTGCAGCCAGGCCAACAGCAAGGCCGCCGTTTTCCGCCGATAAGATCCGTGCGCACCCTCTCGATTCGGCGGCTCCTTGTCGCTTCTTGCTTAGCGTTTTTAACCCAGCAGATCCACTCATTGCGAGCAAGAGGCGTAATATTTTCCCATACCTCTCTTGCCACAGAGTCAGAAGTAAGCGCTCTTCGTAAATCCGTTGGCACTCTATGTACTACACCGGTGGAGATATCTTTTTTGGCCATGTCTAAGGCTATTTTTATAATAACTCTTGTTCAATATTGATTTCCCCGTGCAAGTTTTCGAGCATCTTTGCCTTTATTTGCTCATAGTTCATAATAATAAGCACTACGTGTTTTTTAATTAAAATGGACTGCTTGCTGTATCGCTGTTTTCAGTTTCTCCGGTTGATCGGTCCCTATACGATAGATAGTTCCATTTTTCATAATTATTTCAACTGCGTCAAAGCCGGAGACATTATAAATCCACATATACGGCCAAAACCACACTCTAATTCCCCAGCCGTAGTACCAATGATTTTTCACGATTTTAGCTGAAATAATTTCGTTAAGAGAAAATTTTTTTCTAAAAATGCCGTAGCCGAATTTAATTCTTAGATTGTTTTCATCAATAGACGCTGTCAGCGATGCAAACGATCCAAAAATAAGCACAATGAAAACCATTACGGCAGTAACGGCAAAATTTGTACCGGAGTAGTACGAGTGAGGTTCTGCCCGAGCCGTAATATAAGTCCATGTGAAAAGTGCAATTACAACCAGCGCGACAACCAGTATCAAGTAACTAATTTGAGTGTGCCTGTATGCAATCATAATTTTTCTGTGGTGTTCTGCCTTCCAATTCCGATTTTCAATTTTGGCGGAGAGGGAGGGATTCGAACCCTCGAGGACATTGCTGCCCTAACGGTTTTCAAGACCGTTTGTTTCAACCACTCACACACCTCTCCATACTCGGTTTGCGCCTCGTTTCAAAAAATGATCATGAGTGGTTGCCGGGGCTCTTTTTTAGAGCCCGCTGAATACTCGCTCGCTTGTATTCAGCCCACTCACACACCTCTCCATACTCGGCTCAACAATGGTATCCTAAAACACTTTCTCCTGTTTGCCAAGAATGGGAGTCGGCTTCAATACCACGATATCGAGCCATGCTTTCAGCGATGCCGCGATATCACGCAGATATGCTTCAATAAAATTTGCATAGCGTGACCGATCTGCTGCTATGCCGATGGAAGCGACTCCTAAATTGCGGCACAAATAAATCGCGCGTACGAGATGGTATCTCTGTGTCACGAGAATTGCCGCTTGTTGGCCAAAGATTTCTTTGAGGCGATAACAGCTATCGTACGTCCGCCGACCTGCATAATCAGCTACGACATTCTCGGGTGGCACTCCCCGTTCAACTAAGTACTCCTTCATCACTGCCGGTTCATTGTAGTATTCCTCCCTATTATCTCCAGAAACAATAAGTTTTTTCACCTTGCCTGTCTCATAGAGCTGTCGGGCGGTATCGAGCCTGTCAGTAAGTATCGTGCTTGGCGTGCCGTTACGGATGCTTGCGCCTAATACTAATGCTATCGGCTGCTGTGGAATCGCAGCTATCGAGGGGTAGATATACGCATCTTGTGTCATGCGCACCATACTAATCGCATAAACACTTATGCCGATAAGAAAAAGAATAATGATTCGAGCAGTCATGGAAGATAGATCCTTACAAGAAGGGCTCTGACTGAAATCAGAGCCCTTGATCCATTCTTACGAGTACTTCTTACTGCAGCAACTTATCAATAGAAGCCTTGAGTACTTCTGCCGGTACAGCTCCTCCGATCGGCGTGCTACGGCCGTCCTTTGAAATAATAAATCCGCCGGGAGTGCCTTCGATGCCTGCGGCTTGGCCTTCCGTGAAGTTTTTATTTACTTTCTCCGTATATTTGCCGCTGTCGAGACATTCCTGGAATTTCTTTTCATCCATACCAAGCTCCTTTGCGAGCGGCGCAAGCTTATCGAGGGCAAATCCAGTGCCATTCGATGTTGTGCGCTTAAAAAGCGCATCAATATATTTCCAAAATGCATCATTCCCACCGATTCCTGCAGCACATTCGCTTGCTTCTGCCTCTTTTTGTGCGTTGGCATGGAAGCCTAACGGAAAGTGCCGGTAGACCCAATTCACCTTGCCGTTGTATGCTTTAACCACTTCTTCCACCGTAGGATGGAAACGCTGACAGAATGGACACTCCAAGTCAGAGTATTCTACAATCGTGATAGCCGCATCTTTATTGCCAAATACATGATCCTCTGCTGATACCGGCTTCAGACCGGATGGCACAGGACCAACTGCATCTCCTGATGGCGATGGCTGGCCAGCGCCCGGCAGCTGACCGGAAAGGCTCTCAAGCTGTTCTTGCGTTAAGGCCTTGCCGCTATTCCCTAAAACCTTTGTCCCGAATATGGCAGTAGGAATTGCCATAACCAGTACTCCAAGCAAAAACCCTCCCAAAAAAAGCTTCCCGGGCGTAAGAGAAAAAGAGAGAGAAACTTCTGCGGGCTTGGCGCTTGCCGACCCGTGGGAGGTTTCGTGTCCTGGATGGTGACTACCTTCGTGTTCGTGCGACATAATGAATTGATTAGTAAATTATCGTATCCTGCTTCGGACGTCATTATAAACCTACGAAAAATAAAATCAAGAAAGGACGGGAGTTTTCTTATGCCATTCGGTTGATTGCTCGTAGGCATACCCGACGCGCAAGATCATTGCTTCATCAAAGTGGCGTCCAAGCAGTTGCAATCCGATGGGGAGTTGCTTGCCACCTTTGTCGGCATAGCCGCACGGCACGACAAGCCCGGGGATGCCGGCAATATTTGCTGACACGGTAAAAACATCTGCAAGATACATGGTTAATGGATCGTCAGTGCGCTCCCCTATCTTAAATGCCACGACAGGCGAAGCCGGGGTCGCGATGCAGTCAACCTCGCGGAATGCGTTGTCAAAGTCACGGCGCACTTGCAGGCGGACTGCTTGCGCTTTTTTATAGTATGCATCGTAGTAGCCTGCCGCAAGGGCGTATGTTCCAAGCATGATGCGGCGGCGCGTTTCTTGCCCAAACCCCTGGCCGCGGGACAGCCGATACACTTCATCGAGATTTTTTGCTTCCGGAGCTGTAAAGCCGTATCGAATGCCATCGAAACGAGCAAGGTTTGCGCTGGCTTCTGCCGGCTGCAAAATGTAATATACTGCAAGCGCGTATTTCGAAAGGGGCAATGTGATGGGTACAATCTTCGCGCCAAGCGATTCGAGTTGCGTAATCGCTGCACGCACGGCTGCCACTACGTCAGTATCCATGCCGTCGATAAAATAATCTTCCGGCACCCCTATTTTCAAACCTTGTATCGAATGAAAAATCTCTCCGACAATCGGTTTTGAAGGCGCTGCCATACTGCTTGCATCAAGTGGATCAGGTCCTTTGATCGCGTCAAAGACGATTGCGGCATCTTCAACTGTCTTTGTAAGCGGACCGATCTGGTCAAGCGATGATGCGAGCGCTATGACTCCGCTACGCGAAACAGCGCCATAGGTTGGTTTTAATCCGACAATGCCGCACAAGCTCGCCGGCTGGCGGATCGATCCACCGGTATCAGACCCAAGAGCATAGACGCACTCATCGGCTGCAACAGCTGCGGCAGATCCGCCCGAAGATCCGCCGGGCACGCACGAAAGGTCATGGGGATTTTTTGTCGATCCGTATGCCGAATTTTCCGTTGACGAACCCATTGCGAATTCGTCAAGATTCGTTTTGCCTAAAAAAACCGTTTTTGCTTTGCGCAATGCGCTAACAACGGTGGCATCATAAGAGCCATGATATGAATCCAAAATCTTCGAAGCCGCTGTTGTCCGTCCGCCTGCAACGAGAAGATTATCTTTCAATGCCGCCGGCACGCCTTCCAATAAACCGATGCTGCTGCCAGACGCAATGTTACTGTCCACCGCGTCTGCTTGCGCGCGCGCTTCATCCCCTGTGACAGTCAAAAACGAATGAATGCCGCCATCGAGTTCTTCGATACGTCTCAAATAAAGATCCGTGATCTCACGACAAGAAAACTCTTTGTTACGTAATCCGTCATGCACTTCTTTGATGGTACGCGCTGGCAGTGGCGTTGGCATACTACACTAGGAAGAAAACACTCCTTTGACTTTTAAGAAATCGCCTGCTCTGTCAGGCATGCTATCAAGAAGGCGCTTGCGCGTTTCATCGTCGCATCCGACAAGGGCATCATCTGCATTCCCGTTCCGCAACCCTTCTACGGGGTACTCATAAGCTACATCTGCCGTATCGATTTCTTGCAGTTGCGACACATACTCAAGAATGGAAGAAAGCTGGGTTGAAAACCGATCTTCTTCCGCTTCAGAAAGGTCAAGACGCGCAAGTTTTGCAATATGTTGAATGTCTTTTTTTGTAAGCGCCATAGTTTCCCCAGTATACACAATGGAAAAAAAAAGAAAAGGAGTAGCCGATGAGCTTCCCTCCGGCTACCCCGTGCAGGAAAAATCGTGCCGAAACACGAAATGGAACCTATTATTCTGTGCTATCAGGTGAAATGATTTTTGCCGTAATCGCATACAGTGCCCGTGCGACCACGTCCGAAGGATCATCTGCCGGATCACCGTCAACCGAATCCATGACCTCGACATACTGCTCTTGCTCCACCCATAGCGTCCATGGCATCACACGGTAAATTGCCGCAGGCGCTTGAGGACCGTAGGGGAAAAAGAGAAGCAGCGAACCGACAGTCACGGGACGCGTTCGCGAGATTGCCTTGAAGGCGTACGGTTGGTACTGCGGATACATGAGATCATCCGTCCGCCGGCTGTGGAAGACGCCGATGGTATGGAAGAGCTCATGCGTCATGACTTTTGCCACCCGCTCGCGCATGAAACGCGTAATCGCGCTAGGAGAAAAATGGCCCTCTTGCAATGCACGCAGCGAGTTTCGCATCTCCTCGACAGAAAGCAGGATTCGGACATCTGTCATGGAGCGATGATAAATTCCGAACTCCGGAATGTAGGTCACGTCCTGAAGTTTGGCAGCGACCCTGCCGATCGTCGAGTTGCCGAACGTACCCTCTGGCCGGCCGGCATACACTCGAGGTACAGCTGCGAGCCGTTCTGTCATCTGGACAGGGATAGAATACTCCTCCTTCGAAGGAGTTGCGTCTGCAGGCCGGCAGCGAATCTTGGTGCGACGTTCGAATGCGGCAGTGGCATCTGTGATTCCAAGCCTGATGCTTTCTCGATAGACAAACAGTTGCGTGCCGAGTGTTGCTTCATCAAGCTTTGGCAGCACGATTGTCATGCCGGCGGAAAGCGCGACTGCTTCGTTGGTCACGATCGCAAACCGATCGAACAGCACCTCGCTGTCGTAGCTGACCACTTCGCGTGCAAGCACCATTTGATACACGTGCCGGCGTGTAAGTTCGATGTCGTCGCGCGACAATCCGAACCGTTTGCATGTTTGATCATCGAGACCATCAAGCAACCGCAAAAAGGGAGCGTTGGCAAGGGCAAGTTCCTGTCGAGCTGTCAGTTGCCGCGCCTCTACGGAAAAACCGCCAGGGGTTTGCGCATCCGGATTTGCTGGTCGCTGCTGCGTTGACCGGTCGGATGCCGCCACCTGATTGAACGTGGCAACCGGATCAGAAGGCGCTGCCCGACTTAAAGCAACAGCACAGAACAAAATGAAAACGAACAAACGCTTCACCACAACCAATCTCCTCTCTCCATGCCTATGGCTTTATACGCCACGGCTTTTTACACTAGGTGGATGAGAACGAGAACGATGAATCTATAAAAACTATGGTGAACGTACGGTACTTCAATCGTACCATATCGTGCTGCAAAAAGGAATGAATATCTCTCCCTACCCAAGAAGCCGAATGAAATCCTCCTCATTCAGAACAGGGACGCCCAATTTTTTTGCTTTGTCATATTTCGAACCGGAATCTGCGCCTACCACAACGTAATGAGTCATCTTGCTCACAGACGAAGAAACTGTTCCGCCGCGAGCTCGGATCTTTTCTTTTGCTTGTTCGCGCGTAAAGGATGTAAATTTTCCGGTAAGCACAAACGTTGCCCCTTCAAGCTTTGTATCTCGCTTGGCGGATACTGCAGTGACGATCACGCCACGCTTCCCGATCTTTTCAAGAAAAGACTGATTTTTCTTGTCACGAAAATACTCAGCCACGCTTGCAGCAACAACGTTGCCGATATTCGGTACTGCTTCGATCTGTTCTTGCGATGCAGCTTGCAATGCAGCAAGTGAGCCGAAGTGATCAGCAAGGTCGAGGGCGGTTTGTTCACCGACATGCCGGATACCAAGCGCATACAAAAAACGAGACAATTCGATATGCTTGCGCGCAGAAATGGCGTCAATGATATTTTGCGCCTTTTTTGTCGCGAATCGTTCCAGTGGTTCGAGGTCTCCCTTTTTGAGTGTGAAAAGGTCCGCTGCCGTCTGTATCAGACCGCTATTCATCAGCTGTTCGATAATCTTTTCTCCAAGCCCTTCGATGTTAAATGCTTTTTTTGAAACGAAATGAATGATCGCCTCTTTTTCTTGTCCGAAACAGTGTTTATGCACACAGTAAAGCGCGACTTCTCCGGGATGCCGTACAACCGCTGAACCGCATATGGGACAGTGCTGCGGAGCATGGATCTGATGCTCGTTTCCGCTCCGCATCTCTGACAACACCCTTACGACTTTTGGGATAATGTCTCCAGCTTTTTCTATGATAACGGTATCGTTGATCTTTACGCCGAGCCGTTTGATCTCATCTATGTTATGAAGCGTTGCGTTCGTCACTGTAGTCCCTGCAACCACGACGGGTTGGAAGTGTGCGACCGGTGTGAGAGCGCCGGTGCGGCCCACTTGGAAGGTGACATCCTCAATAACTGTCGTCGCCTGCTCGGCGGGAAATTTATATGCTACCTGCCCGCGATGCGCTTTGCCTGCCACGCCCAACTTTTCAAATAAGGAATTGGAATTTATCACAACGACGACGCCATCAGTCCAATAATCGAGCGAGGAGCGTTTGACACGCCACCTTTCATGATATGCTTCAGCTTCGGCGAGGGTCTTGCAATACTGATTGTGCGGGTTGCACTTCACGCCAAGCAGCTGCATCGCTTCATGTGCTTGTTCATGCGTACTGATGCCGAAAGAAGCTTCGTCAAGCAACGCATAGCCGAAAAAATCAAGCCGTCGAGCGGCTGTGATCTGCGGATCAAGCTGGCGGATACTGCCGGCAGAGGCGTTGCGTGGATTTGCAAATGCCGGCAGTCCCGCCTTTTGCTGTTCTCGATTGAGTGCGTCAAATGACTTTTTGCGCATAAATACTTCCCCCCGCACTTCAATCGTGCCGCTATGCGATTGTATGCGGCTGCGGAATTTTTTTTCGTCAAGATGCGGTGAAAACTTTTTCAGAAATGCCAACAATTCTTTTTCTTCGGGAACGCGGAAGTGCAATGGGATCGCCTCGATTGTTTTTAGATTTTGCGTGACGTCTTCCCCCTCACGGCCATCTCCACGGGTTGACCCAACCGTAAATTCCCCATTGTGATATTCCAGTGATACGGCAAGGCCATCCATCTTCAATTCTGCATAATAATCGCATGCAGCAGATGGCTTGAATCGATGAAGCCGCCCTTGCCATTCTTGCAATTCATCAAATGAAAAAACGTCCTCCATGGAAAGCATGGCGGAGGCGTGGCGGACTTTGCGAAACTTCGAGAGCGCCGCGCCTCCGACGCGCTGCGTCGGCGAAGAGGGAGTGACAAAATCAGGAAATTGTTGCTCGAGTAGATAGAGTTCATGCTTCAATGAATCAAGCGCTGCGTCAGAGATCTCTTGACGATCGCGCACATGATAGAGATAGCGATGATATTCGACGGTCGCACGCAGACGCTCAATGCGTTTTTTCGCTTCCTGCCTTGTCATTGGGATGTTGTGCCCCCCTTCTTTACTTGCTCTTCGCTAAAGAGCACATAATCAAAGATCCCGCCGGCACTATTCTTTCCGGGCACGATCGCGCGGTACATGCTTTGTGAGATAGTGCGAAAAGTTCCTTGCGGCTGAAACAAAAAATAATTCGGTATCTCCAATGGATTGCTGTTTGCTCCGAGGTCGGAGTGTATCGTCGCAACCGTTCCCTGAACATCGCGAAATAGCGCCTTGATGCGTACCAACATAGGCTTCGATTGTCCTCCGAATCCTTTTGGTACGAGCTCGCCAATACGAAGAATGACTGTGTTGGCATCACCGGGATCAAGAAATTCTTTAACCACTTGCGCCGATGACCAATCAACCGCGCCCTCCTCCCATACCACAATACTGACTTCAAATTGCGGATTGGGAGACCCTTCACATTGGTCAACATACGGACAGGGAGACGAAATCCATGCAAGCCGCAACGATTCAAGATTTTGAACGCCTTTCATTTCATTCCCATCCACACGATAGAGGCCGAATTCCACTGTCTCGTTTTTTTGCAAAAGTGTTTTTTCAAGCACCGTAATGCTATTTTTGAATCGCGTTGCATCAGCGGTATTCTCAAGCGTCCAACCCATACCTGAAGGAAACTCTCCGTCGGCTGATTTTGTCTTTCGTAAGGTCATTCTCCCTTCCTTCCGTACCTGATGGAGCCCACTTTCAATACCGGATTCTGCTGCATAGGAAGCGATGGTGGAATGATCGATGGAGCGCGCCTGGCGGATCGAGCTCACGACGAAAAGCGCAAACTCGGCGCTCACGATCATAATGCCGGATCCGATGATGAGAGTCATAACCAACACACTGGCGGGAAAAAAAACGCAAAAACCCCAGCGAGGTTTTTGCCTCGCTTTATCTTGCCTTGCATCCGTTCGGCTTTGGAGATGTACGACGTTTTTGGATCCCCGTCCTCGCCTTCGCAAGGGCAAACTTTCGAGTCGCGGGGATGACAATTTAATATTCCTCATCGTCGATATTCACGTGATGAAATAGTTGTTTGCACGGAAAGATTCGCTGTTTCTTTGAATCCTTTAATCTGTGCTGTGGCGTCAAAAATAACTGTCACTTTCGGCTGTTTATCGTTGGCGTATTCGTTCTTGTCATTCATCACAAACGGTGTCTGGTCTGGTGTAATATAAAAGCGGAGTTTATTGATTTTCACGCCTTGTGATGACGCGACACTCCACGTCTGGCCATTGTCGTCGCTTATGATGAGACATGGCTTGCTCTTTTCATCAAGACAAATATCCGGCTCAAGCTCAACGGTCCCCCCCTGGCCAAAACGCAAAATCGATCCGTCAAACCGTTTGAGCGCAAGTTGGTCATTCCCAACATCCAGATCGATTGGCGTCACACATAATCCAAGATTGCCACGCAAATCCTGGTAACAGCCAAAATCAATACCGCCTCCCGACAACGCCTGTGTGATCGTCTGGAGCAAGTAGCGGGCATCAGCGTGCAGCTTTTCGGTAGCAGCCACTTTTCGCTGTGCTTGCTGCGCGCGCACGAAGATATCGACTGCACCAGCAAGAAGGAGGGTAAAAACAAAAATAACTACAAGGAGCTCCATGAATGTGAAGCCGGGAAGCATAGCCCGTCGCAACAATCGGCTCGTATCCACTCGCCTACTTCGGTGCCTATTCACGGGATGATAGAAGATTGCTTTTGTGTTGCTCATCGCTATCTCCAGTTATAGAGTTGTTCAACAACTGTCGTTGACTGTGTTCCTCCTGCTCCTTGCCAGCCAGTTTCAGAGATTACTCGGATACCGATCTTTTCGCCCGCTCCCGTGCAATCGATTACCTGCCGTATCTGCTCCGAGCCATCCGCATCTTGGCAGATAGGATCAAATCGGATGCGGCGAAAATACGGCGTACGGCTTACGTCCGATCCAGGATTTTCAAGTTGGAGAAACCGTCCATCGTTCTTTTGGTAGATGCGAAAAATATCGGTAAAAATGGCGTTGTCATCACCACATGACGTCACAAACCGAAATCCATCCATCGTATCATTCAGCACAGCACAACGATCCTGATCGCCCACCAATCCGGCGTCCCATTGCTCGATTTTTATCCAATTCGCATCACGGACGTTTCGTGCGATTTCGATTCCTTCACGCGCAAGATTTGACGCCACGAGACGGATGCTACCGATTGTCTGGTTACGGACATTTGCCGTGGTGAGCCCCAATACGCCGACAAGACCGACAGCAAGAATAAAAGTAGCGGCGATAAGTTCGATCAACGTCTGGCCAGATGCGACTATACTCTTCCTTCTGATGAGAATGTCGCCAAATAGTTCCGGTTGCGCTACTTCAATCCACCGTTGCTTAACTAACTCTAATACTGCCAAAAAACTGACAATGATCTCCGTGCGAGAACGCGCGTGAGAAAGGGTGTGGAGAAATGAGAGTGATGAACCATGCTGCGCCATATCTTTGAGAAGCGCCATTTTTTCTTGGATCGTAATGCCGGGGTCAAAATGGATACGAACAGGCGGTTTTTCTATGGCTGTATGCTGCAAAAGTGAAGTGAATGCCTGACGGAGCGTTTCCGGTTTCACTTTTTTGGGAGGCAAAAAAATCTGTTTGTCATGTTCAAGGGAAAACGGCCGGAAGTATGCGACACGGTTTTGTCCGAGAATCTGTTCAAGCTGTTTTGCCGCTCGATGGTATTCTTGGTATATCTTGAGTTGAGTTTTTAAATCTTCGATTTCTGCCTCATCCTCTTTGGTGAGATACGGCAGAAGGAGTTTTGATTTGATATAAATAAGCTTTGCTGCGATAACGAGAAAATCCGCGAGTTCGGACGCGCGGATGTGGTCCGCAAGCTGCGCAATGCGTTCAAGGTACTGATCGGTGACCGCGGCGAGCGACAAAGCGGTGATGTCAAGCTTTTCAGCTTCAATCAACTCTAGCAGCACATCGAGCGGCCCTTCAAATTGTTCAACTTTTACGGCGAGCACGGCGGTTCTTTTTCTTGATTTGTTTTTTTGGTACGCCAAACACCCCGACGATCGGATTTTCAAAACGCAAAAAATCCTTCACATGCACCAGAACGGATTCTTTGAAACTCCCGCCGGAAAGCACCAATCGCTTTTGTTTCAACAGTTTCCGATCAAGAAATACCGGCAGCTTATAAAGGCTGCCAAACGAAGAAAGCGGCCCTTTTGAGACTTTGATCTTTTTTACCATTTCCCGTTCGGTGGGTATCGATACTTTTTTTACTGAAGCGACCTTACCAAGTTTTTTTGAGTCAAGCTGGCTTGCTGCGGAAAGCAATGCGACCGCCAATCCCTTATCGGTCTTGATGAGCAACGTTTTTACCACCTGTGTTAAAGGAACATGAAGAGTAGCCGCCAAATCAAAGGCGGTGTATACAACACGATGTTTGAGCGTGTCGTACTTCACCCGTGCAGCATCCAATGCTTTTGTGAGCTTTTTTGATAGTGGCATGGCATAGGTTTTAGACCCTATTCCATTATAACGCGAATTCCCAAATCGCGTAACTGCTGTTGCTCCACTGTGCTGGGAGCCCCGACGGTTAAATCGCGGGCATCACCGGTCTTGGGAAACGCCATCACCTCACGGATATTCGGCTCATCAAGAAGGAGCATGAGAAAACGGTCAATACCAAGCGCAAATCCTCCATGAGGCGGGGCACCATACTGAAACGCCTCCAGCATATGAATGAAGTCTTTCTGCTGTTCTTTTGAAAAACCAATGAGTTCGAATATTTTCTGCTGCAGTTCCGGAACGTGGATACGGATGCTGCCCCCGGCTGTTTCATTTCCATTGAAAACAAAATCGTATTGCCACGATTTGACTTTCAAGGGGTCTGTGTCAAGGAGCGAAAGATCTTCCTTGCGTGGCATCGTAAACATATGATGCATCGGCACGGGATGGCGATTCACGTATTCCGGTTCAAACAATGGGAAATCGAGCGTAAAGGAAAATGCGAGAACGTTCGGATCGATCAGACCGAGTCGCCGTGCAAGATCAAGACGCACATGCGCAAGTGACTCTTCCACAATGAGATGATGATCCGCACCAAAAAAAATGATATCCCCCGCCTTCACTTTACCCGTGTCGGCGCTCAGCGCTTGCACAATCCTGCGCGCACATTCATCGCCAAGAAATTTCACTATGGGAGAATCGAGTTCGCCGCCGTCTTTTACTTTGATATAGGCAAGTCCTTTTGCGTGATGGGTTTTGGCAAGTTCGGTTAACTCATCAATATGCGAGCGCGAAAGAGTTTCTCCGGCACCGGGTGCGTTGAGCGCGCGTACCACACCACCTTTTGCGACCGCGTCAGCAAAGACAGAAAACCCGCAATTGCGTACAAGCTCGGTAATATCGGTAATCTCAAGGCCGAATCGTAGATCTGGTTTATCTATCCCATAGCGCAGAACCGCCTCATCATACGATAATCGCGGAAATGGTTTAGACAAAATGCTCTTCGTGATGAACTTCTTCTCTTTGAAATATTCAACAAGAGACGTGGCCAAAACTTCGAGAAGATCAAGTACGTCATCGCGCTCGACGAATGACATTTCTAAATCGAGTTGACTGAACTCTGCCTGACGATCACCACGGCTGTCTTCGTCACGCAAACATTTCGCGATCTGGAAATAACGGTCAAGGCCGCCCACCATCAAAAGCTGTTTGTACTGCTGGGGTGACTGCGGCAAGGCATAAAATCTCCCTCGATGGACGCGGGAGGGTACGAGGTAATCGCGCGCGCCTTCCGGAGTGCTCTTTGTCAGCAAGGGGGTTTCGACTTCGAGAAAACCGCGGTCCGCAAGAAAATTGCGGATGAAACGGATCGCTTCATGCCGCGCTGTCATATTTCGTTTCATGCGCGGACGGCGCAGGTCGATGTAGCGGTACGTCATACGGCGCTCCTCGTTGACGTCTTGTTCCGCTTCAGCGGGAGATTCCACTTCAAACGGCGGGGTCTTTGCCGTGTTGAGAATTTTGATCTCGTGGACAATCACTTCAATCTCTCCTGTCGGCAAATGTTTGTTGATCATTTCTGCCGGCCGTTTACTCACTGCACCCTTCACTTGGATCACATATTCCGAACGCACAGAATCACCCACCGCAAAGGCTTCGGCATATTCTTCGGGACGAAAAACAATCTGGGTAATGCCATAACGGTCGCGAAGGTCAATAAAAATAAGTCCGCCATGATCGCGGCGCGATTGTACCCACCCGCTTAAGGTGACGGCAGCGCCAAGGTTGTGGGCGGTTAACTCATTGCAAGTATGCGTGCGCAACATAGGTTTGTATAAAAAACTCATTACCTAAACAAAGTGTTGCACAGAAATGCTCTTTATGCAACCGTCCATAAAGAAAGAAGGCTCGCGAAGGGCGCGAGCCAAAAGGACGACTGAAGAAGCGACGCTGCCTAGCAGCGTGAATTATTGCAGGATCACCGCGATATTCACGCTCTTGCCGGAGGCAAAGTCGACCGCGGGATCGATGGTGGCGCCGGCAAAACGGATGCCGGTGATGTCCATGTGTATCCGGACGTCCACCGGAAGGTTCTGGAAATTTCGGACCTTGGCAGTCAGCATCGACGTTTCGTTTGCCTTGATCAACGATTCCACGTAGGGAACGAGCGGATAGAAACTCTCGTAGATGACGTCAGTAGCCGGGATGGCGAAGATTACCTCGCCATTGACGTCAAACTCCACGTTCATGTTTACGCGGCTCGACCGGTCGAGCCGATACATGTACTCCGTGGTATAGACGTCATGGGTTGACTTGATCTCCCAGCGCCCCACGACGATCGGGTCGCCTTTCGACACCACGAATCCTTCCGGCGAATCCGCCGTCAGGTTGAACAAGAGCTTGAAAGGCGTTGGCGCCGCAGTTTTTGGGGAAGCAGTTGCTGCGGGCGATGGTGAGGAGTGATCCGTTGCCGTAGCGCACGGCGATGACGAGGTGACCGGCGCCGCAGGTGCTGCCGACTGAACGGAATCTATGATACTCCTCACGCCGGAGGTACTGATGTCAGCCTTGCAGCCGACCGTAGCAACCAGCGCCGCGATGATGAAGGAACGTTTTCGGGTGAGCATTTTCTGCAATCCTCCTTTCACCCAAGTGATTGTGGAAGTATGGCAAAAAAAAAGAAAAAGTAAATGGCGTACTACAATAACCCAATGAAATCCTGGGTGTTGAGACGACGCGGCAGAGTGTCAGAAAGAAAACGTTGGGTAGCTGTTTTCATCCACCGCTGCGGCGGCGTCGAGCGAAGTTTGGCAAGTGATGATGCAGCAATCGCATCGAGAGTCTTTTGTGCTCCTTTGATATCTGGCCGATACCCAAGCAGTATGGAAAGTTTGAGCACAAAAAAATCTGTAAGCTGTTTTACTTCGCGAGTCTGTGAAGTATGAGGCAACTGTTCCAATTCAAAAAGGAAGTCGCGCACCAATTCATACGTATGTTCATCGGCTGCGTCCCAATGAATCAGTGCCTGAATGATCTCCATCGCATACAGAGCAATGATCAGCTTCTGTATGTTGTCTTTTATCTTTGAAAAAGAGCTAATGATATCAACGCCGGCAATGCGATTATGCGTGCGGCCACGAGCTATCAAAAACGTTGCATGAGTCAAAAGCTCAAGACTGCCGCCCAGTTTGCTCGAGAGTTTTAATACGCCTTGCGCAAGCGTTTCGATCTTACCGTATTCTTTCGTATAAAGCACAAAAACACGGTCGTGTTCGCGCGACACTCGCTTATCGATAATGAATCCGGTCGCTTTGTAGGTCATGGCGCAAGAGAATCGAGAAAAGACTGAAGAATAAGCATTGCTGCAATGGAATGATCATCTTTTGTTCGAATGCTTGTCTCGCGAATGTGCCGTGCTGCTTGGGAAGATGTAAAACTTTCATCCTGTATTTTTACCGGCGTTGCCATGGCAGATTGAAGCGTATGCACGAATGTCTCTGTCTTTTCTCTCTGGATCTGCGCTGCATCATGCCTGCCAATCCGATACAGCGGCATGCCAACCACAAGAACATCAATAGATTCTTCGCGGACGATTTTTTTGATCTCATCAACGAGATGGTCTGGAGTCAGATAGGTAATGGTATGCAAGGGGACGCCTACGCGCGTTTCGTCATCGCCAATCGCAAAGCCGACATGTCGGTCGCCATAATCAATGCCAAGATATCTCATAACTCCGTTAAAATCTCTGCGCCATTTCGCTGCACAAGAATCGTATGTTCAAAATGCGCTGCCAACGAACCATCTGCTGTGCGGATCGTCCATCCATCGGGGTCCATCTTAACCTTCCACGTACCAACAGAAATCATCGGCTCAATGCAAATCGTCATTCCTTCTGTGAGTCGCGTGGCTGCGGCGCGCGGTTCATCGTAGTTAAAAATAGGAGGATCTTCATGCAGGTTCTTTCCTATGCCATGACCCGTAAGATCGCGTACAACTCCATACCCATGCGACTCACAATACTGCTGGACTACTTTGCCGATCGTACGGACTGCTACATCATGTCTAACAAACGAAATCGCTCTGGCAAGCGACTCTTTCGTCACTCTCATAAGACGCATGGCCGCATCAGAAATCCGTCCGGTTCCTATGGTAATCGCCATGTCAGTATAGAGCCCATTGTCCGCTGGATATGCCATCCCGATGTCAAACCCAACGATATCGCCGCTCTGCAGCACGCGATCCCGCGTACCAATGCCGTGCACCACTTCGTCATTAATCGAAATGCACAATGTTGCAGGATAGGGAAGCGTTTCCTTCGAGCCGCCATATCCTAAAAATGCAGGGATGCCCCCTGCATTTCGAATATATTCTTCTGCTCTGCTGTCCAAGTCACGCACATGAGTGCCAGGCTCGGCATACGGCACTATGTGCTGAAGCGCGGCGGCAAGGATTCTTCCGCCCTCACGCATGATTTCGATTTCTTCTCTCGTTTTAGCTGTCATTACAGAAAATTCTCGTAGTCTCGCATCGTAAGCTGCGCGTCGATCTGTTTCATACTCTCAAGTACAACACTAACGACGATAAGAAGGCTCGTGCCGCCGATCGCCAATGTGCGGATTTCCGTTAGCTGCTGGATGACAAGCGGCAAAACGGCAATCGCCCCCAGAAAAACTGCGGATGGCAAGTTGATGCGCATGACAGTCGCCTGTAAAAAGTCCGCTGTCGCCTTGCCGGGACGGATGCCCGCCACAAAGCCGCCCTGTTTTTGTAAATTTTCCGCAATCTGGTCAGGCTTAAACACAACGGAAGTATAGAAATAGGTAAAACCAATCACGAGGAGAAAATACAAGATGCCGTAAAAGGTGCTATCGTTAAAAAACGCAATTACTGCTTGCGCGCCTTGGGTAACCCATGCGCTGCGTGCGTTCACAAAAAACTGTGCGATCGTGGGTGGGAAGAGAATAACAGAAATTGCAAAGATAATAGGAATCACGCCTGCTTGATTGACGCGCAACGGCAAGTGCGTATCAACGCCGCCGATCATTCGCATACCGCGCACGCGGCGTGCGTACGTGACAGGAATGTTCCGCTGCCCCTCTGTCATATACACCACCACAACGATAGTAAGAAGAGCGACCGCAAGGAAAATAATCAGATTGACAAACTGCGATGCCTCCAAAAGTTGGATAGATTGCACTATGCTTGGAAGATTTGCCACGATGCCGGCAAAAATAAGAAGCGAAATGCCGTTGCCGATCTTCTTTTCTGAAATAAGCTCTCCGATCCACATAAGAAAAACAGTGCCGGCAGTCATCGTAATCAGCATTGCCGCAATCGACTCAACGGAAACGTCAGCAAGAATCGGCCGAGGAGACTGACGAAGCAATAAAATCATGCCGTACCCTTGGATAACCGCAAGCGGAACTGTAAGGTAGCGGGTATACTGGTTAATTTTTTGACGGCCGTACTCCCCGTCTTTTTGCAGCGCCTCCAAGCGCGGAAGGATCATGACCAAGAGCTGAAAAATAATGGAAGAAGTGATATAGGGAGCAACGCCCATAGCTACAACAGAAAATCGCTCCAAACCGCCGCCGGAAAATATGTTCATCAATCCAAAAATCTGGTTGCCGGCAAAGAATTGCCGAAGATTTGCCGCGTCAACGCCGGGGATGGGCACACTCGCAGCGAGACGGAATACAACGAGCATGCCAAGCACAAACAAAATGCGATTGCGCAGATCCGGCAATGACCAAATTTGGATACATTTTTTTAGCATAAGCTTTACTTGATCGTGCCGCCTGCTTTTTCTATTTTAGCGCGCGCACTTTCTGATACGTCGCATCCTGCTATTGTCAACTTTTTTTTCAGTTCGCCCATTCCCAGAATCTTCACCTTTGGTTTTCTACCGTTTTGAGCACGAACAAGTCCGAGACGCGCAAGTGTGTCAGGGGAAACTGTTGCCCCGTTTTGAAATGATTTCTCAAGCAAGTCGACGTTGAGACAAGTTGCCTTCGCATGAATGCTTTGAAATCCTCGCAATTTTGGGATTTGGCGCATGATCGGCTGCAGCCCCTTGCGGCGCAAGCCGCTTTTACCGCCACTCCGAGCGCGTTGACCCTTGATGCCGCGAGTAGAATAAGCGCCATGCGCCGAACCAAGTCCGCGGCCGACCCGTTTTGCTTTTTTCCTTGAAGATGAAAACGGCTGTGCCGTATGAAGTGATAATGCCATAAGATGCTCCATTAACTCTTCCCTTGCTGCTCTCCGCCTATTTCTGACACTGATTGTTCCTTGGTTTTTGCCGGTTCGGATACACGTGGTTGATGTGCCGCAGGATAACGCTGCGAAGACACGATGAGGCGATCAAAAGCAGAAAAGAGAGCTTTAATATTATTCAGTTTATTCTTAGAGCCGTAAATCTTTGCAACGATATCATTGATGCCGGAAATCTCAAGCGCCGCACGGACTGCACCGCCAGCAACGATACCGGTACCCTTTGGAGCAGGTTTCAACAAAAGGCGAGCTGCCTTGAATTTAATCGGTATAGTGTGTGCAATGGTGCCGTCGCCTACGATCGGCAACTTACGCATGTTCTTCTTTGCATGGTTTACGGCTTTTGTCACCGCAAGCGTAACGTCTGCACCTTTCCCGGAACCATAACCGATCAAACCTCGGCGGTCACCGATAACAACGCAAGCGCGGAAGCGCATTCTCTTCCCGCCAGCCATCACGCGCGCAACTCGCGCAATATCAATGATCCGTTGCTCAAATTCGCGTTCCACAGCCGCGCGAGACTCTCTTCGAGGTTTTCGTTGTCTTTCTTTTTCGGACATAGTCTAGGGTTTAGGGTTCAGAGTTTAGGGATTAGCACTGTAGCTAGAATTGAAGCCCTCCTTCGCGAGCGCCTTCCGCCACTGCCTTGATGCGCCCGTGATATGCATTACCTCCCCGATCAAAAACTACGACTTTAATACCGACCGCTCCGGCTTTATTCGCCAAAAGTTTTCCTAAAAGATGTGCTCGCTGGGTCTTCGTCTCTTTCTGATCTTTTTCGGAGAGTTCGCCTTCCTGCGCGCTGACTAGAGTGCGTGCGGCCGTATCATCGATAAGTTGCAAGAAAAGACGTTTCGCTCCTCGAAACACGGAAAAACGCGGGATAGATGCCGTGCCAGATACTGAAGCGCGAATGCGTCTGCGGCGTAATGTTTTTCGGAATAATTTCGAACGTTTCATAATACTAAGTTAGAAAAATTACTTCGCGCCGGCTTTCGCAGCCTTACCTGCTTTCTTGCGCACTACTTCACCGACATATCGGATGCCCTTTCCTTTGTAAGGTTCCGGCTTGCGGATCTTTCGGATCTGTGCGGCAATCTCGCCCACCAATTCTTTATTGATACCGGTAAGCGTAACAACATTTTTCTCTACGGTTGCGCTGATACCTTCAGGCAATCGGAATTCAACCGGATGAGAAAACCCGACATTGAGTGTGAGTGTGGATCCAGCAACGCTTGCGCGAAAACCTACGCCGTTTAACTCTAATTGTTTTTGTACCCCTTTCAGAACTCCTGTCACCATATTGGTCAATAAACGCTGTGACAAGCCCCAAAGCGAACGATGCAGTTTGATGGTCTCATCTTTGACGGACACTGTTGCAATGCCGTTATCTACTGCAACGGATACGGCGGGATGAAAGGTCCTCGTTAATTGTCCTTTTGGGCCTTTGACTGATACCGTGCGTGCATTGACTGCTACCTCGACGCCTGATGGTATCTGAACAGGTTGTTTTCCGATACGAGACATATACTAGTTAGCTTATTTCGCAAAGCACTTCTCCTCCTAAGCGACGTTTGCGCGCTTCGCGATTTGTCATCACGCCATGCGAAGTAGAGATGATGGCAATACCGAGATTATTCAATACGGTCGGGAGTTCCGTTGCTTTCGCATAGACACGGCAGCCGGGTTTGCTGATGCGGCGCAGTGAGTGGATAGCAGGAATCCGTGAATCAAGATATTTGAGAGAAATCATGATAGTCTGCTTCCCTGCATCGGAAGAAAGTTCAAAATCTGCGATGTATCCTTCCTGCTTCAAGAGAGAGACAATATCTCGTTTCACGCGGGAATACGGAAGCTGCACCATGCTTTTGCGCACCGCGAGAGCGTTTCTAATTCTTGTAAGAAGGTCTGCAATTTGGTCTGTCATACGCGAATAGTTAGTATCTACCAGCTGCTCTTTGTCATACCGGGGATAGCGCCACGGCTTGCGAGCTCTCGAAAACAGATGCGGCAGAGCTCAAACTTTCTCATAAACCCATGACGGCGACCACACCGCCAGCAGCGGCGAACAATCCGGGTAGAAAACTTTGCTTTATGCAAGGAACGAGCTGATTTTACTTCTTGTGCAACAGTAGCCATAGGAATAGTTATTTTGCAATAGGTTTGGCGGTACGAAATGGAAATCCGAGAAGGGCAAAAAGACGCAGTCCTTCATCGCGCGAATGCGCCGATGTTCGAATAGACACCTCAAGGCCATGCACACGCTCGATCTCATCCGGACGTATCTCTGGAAAAGGAAGATTCTCGCGGAATCCGATCGTCACGTTGCCTTGCGCATCCACACATTTTGCGTCAATACCTCGAAAGTCACGAATACGGGGAAGCGCAAAGGTAAACAGCCGATCGAGAAAATCATACATCCGTTTCTTTCGCAATGTGACGGTAACGCCGACAACCTGACCTGCGCGCAGCTTAAACCCTGCGATGGATTTCTTTGCTTTTGTACGTATCGGCTTCTGGCCGGTGATGCGCGTCAACGTCTGTTCAACTACCGCGACAAATTCCGGATCCTTCAAAAGTTTGCCCACGCCGACATTTACCGTGACGCTCATAATACGAGGCACTTGAAAGGTGTTCGTGTAACCGAACTCTTTCTTTAACGCTGGTACTACTTCTTTTGTATATGTTGTTAGTGTTGGACCCATATTCGTCACTAAATATTCTGTTTGCACTTTTTGCATACGCGCTGTTTTTCACGTACACCATTATTATCAGTAAAGGCGTATCCGGTTCGCACAGCCTTGCTGCAATTTTTGCAGACAACCATTACTTTTGCTGCTTGAATGCGGGCGGGTATGTATAATTTCTGCCCCTTTTCTCCTTGTTTGCGCGGCCGCACGTGTTTTACAACAAGATTCAGCCCTTCGACGATCAGGCGGCCTTCGACAGGAAACACTTTCAGAACAGCTCCTGACTTTCCTTTATCCTTGCCTGCAAGAATTTTTACGGTATCACCTTTACGGACTTTCATATGAAAACGTTATAGCACCTCCGGCGCCAATGAAATAATCTTAGAAAACCCTTTCGCTCGAAGTTCGCGGGCAATCGGCCCAAAAATACGCGTCCCTTTCGGCTCTTTCGACTTTTTATCAATCAACACGATCGCGTTGTCGTCAAATCTGATATAGGTGCCATCGGGTCGGCGTGTCTCTTTGCGGGTGCGAACAAGAACGCCATGAGCTACTTCCCCTTTCTTCACGCTGCTGTGCGGCTGAGCTTCTTTGATTGCAACCGTGACGATATCGCCAATGCGAGCATAGCGTTTTTGATAACCACCAAGCACCCGGATGCACTGTATGCGCTTCGCGCCTGTGTTATCAGCTGATTGTAACATTGAACGATGTTGGATCATATTAGTTCTTTGGGGACTCAACTTTACCAATAATCGCAAAGCGCTTGCGGCGACTCAACGGACGTGTCTCGATACAGCGGACAACATCGCCAGTATGGTATTCATTCCGCTCATCATGCGCCAAATACCGCTTCGACACGGTGTAACGCTTTTTATATCTCGGATGGATCTTTGTGCGACTGACAACCACGACGCGAGTCTTGTCTGCAACATCACGAGCAACGACTCCCTGAAGGGTCCGCCGCACTGTTTTTTTTGTTTTTGGTGTTTCAATCATATAAGTATGGAAGGTGCCGAGGCATTATGAAATTTTATCTGTGCGTAATAATGTCAGAATGCGTGCAATCGTTTTTTTTGTTTCGCGAATATCGCGCACATCTTTCAGTTGGCTCGCAGCCGCTTTCATGCGCAACGACACGAGGCTCTGCCGAGACTCCTGAAGGATCGACCGCAATTCATCTGCTGATTTTTCACGAAGTTCACGAAGTTTCATATTATAAAGCCTTTTTCACAAATCGCGTCCGTACCGGCAATTTATAAGCAGCGAGCCGAAGCGCTGCTTGAGCAATCTCTTCTGTGACACCGCCCATTTCAAACAAAACGGCACCAGGCTTCACGGGAACAACATAATGGTCGACTGCTCCTTTTCCGCCGCCCATAGGATTTTCATTTCCATGAAATGTGACGGGGCGATCAGGAAATACCCGTATCCAAATCTTGCCGCCGCGCTTTACATGCCGAGCGATCGCGCGACGAGCTGCTTCCAGCTGTCGTGCGGTCACCCAGGACGCATCGAGCGCCTTTAGGCCAAAGTCGCCAAAGCTAACGGTAGTGCCTGCTGTTGCGATCGGCTCACGTCTCCGGCCGCGGCCGCGGTGCCATTTTCGATGTTTTACTTTTTTAGGGAATAACATAACAGCTCTTGTACAATTATTTCACTTTCTGTTTCTCGTTAAAAATCTCGCCTCGATAGATCCACACCTTAATGCCAATCGCACCAGCTGCCGTACGCGCGGTGCCTCGCGCGTAGTCGATGTTAGCGCGGAGCGTATGCAACGGCACCTTGCCCCAGGAAAGCATTTCTCTGTTGGCAATCTCCGCACCGTTGAGGCGACCGCCGATCATCACCTTCACGCCCGTAGCGCCTGCTTTTGAAACGCGATCAAGCGCTTGGCGCAGTACACGACGATAGGGAAGGCGCTTTTCGATCTCGTCAATCATGCTGCGAAGCACCAGTTGCGAATTCAATGCGGGATTGTCGACTTCGACAACGTTGAGATTGACCGTAATTGGACTGGAAGCGAAAAACTTTTTCACGACTTTTTTCTTCAGATCCTCAATACCGACACCTTGCCGTCCGATGATTACGCCTGGTTTTGCGGAATGGATCACGATCGAAATCGCATTCGAAGTACGTTCAATCTCAATCTTTGCAACACCAGCTGTTTTTAACTCTTTTTCAAGAAACTTTTTGATTTCGACATCCTGCCGGAGCCACTGGATAAATTGCGGGCCACGGGCAAACCATTTGGAGTCCCAGCTGAACAAAATGCCGGTGCGGAATAATTTTGGATTTACTTTTTGTCCCATATGAAAGAGTCTACAATTCCTAACCTGATTTTCTATGAAATACCTTTTTAAGAAAACCTTTTTGCTTTTTCTGTTCTCTGTTTAATTTCTGCGCATACTCATGGCGTCCTTCGCGCGCTGTATCAAAAATTTCTTTTTCACCGTCGGCAGCTGTCGGACGCGTTTCATTTGCAGGAGCGACTGCAACAGAAATAGATTTTTCGGATGCTACTGGCGAGACTCTCTGCGCTTCATCAGAGTGCGGTGCTGCCGATTTCGATGTTCCTACTACTCCCTGTCTCTTTTCAACGTCGAGCTTTTCTCCCAGAACAACCGTAATATGGCATAGATGTTTGATGATTGGCGCAGCGCGGCCGAAAGCACGGGGGCGCCACCGCTGCAAACCCGGACCAATATCAACCGTAATTGTCTTAACAAAAGTATGTTCCTTTTGAACATGATAGGTATTCTCTGCGCTTGCGATTGCAGAACGCACAGTTTTTTCTAAAGGGACACGCGCAGCACGAGTCATATAACGCAGCTGTTCCAGTGCAGTTTGCGTGTCAAGGCCGCGAATCATATCCGCCAACAGGCGCACCTTGCGGGCTGACATGCGAACGTATCGGTTGTGTGCCGTGATATCCATACTTTCCATTATTTCTTACCGGCCGGAGCCGCTACTGCGGCCGTCTTTGCTGCTGCCGCGGCTGCTGCTGCCTGTTCTTGTTCTTTTTGCATCTTGCCGCCATGGCGTACGAATTTTCTGGTTAGCGAAAACTCTCCGAGTTTATGGCCGACCATATCTTCAACGACGATGACAGGAACGTGCACCTTACCATTGTGGACTCCGAATGTAAAGCCGACCATTTCCGGAACGATAACCGCATCGCGAGCCCAGGTTTTAATCACGGTACGATCGCCGGTATGCAACTTTTGAACTTTTGCAAGAAGCCGCTGATTGATTGCCGGCCCCTTTTTCAGACTACGCGACATGTTATTTCCGCCGTTTAAGAATAAATTTGTTCGAAGCTTTCTTCTTCTTTCGTGTCAATACGCCAAGCGCTGGTTTGCCTTGGGGGGTCTTCGGGTGGCGCAAACCGACTGGCTGATTTCCCTCTCCACCTCCATGTGGGTGATCAACAGGATTCATGGCTTTCCCGCGGACTGACGGCCTCCATCCTCGTAAACGCATACGGCCTGCTTTGCCCCATCGGATATTTTGGTGGTCAGGATTGCCAACAGCACCGATCGTAGCCATACAACGACCAGGGAATTTACGCACTTCACCGGATGGAAGACGAAGGTGCGAAAAACCATCTTCAAATGCCAAGACTTGCGCGCCACCGCCAGCTGACCGTACAACTTGAGCTCCCCTTCCAGGTTGCATTTCAATGGCGTGTACCATTATGCCGGTAGGGATATTCTCAAGGCAGAGCCGGTTGCCGGATTTGATATCGATCTTGCCTTGGGAAGAAAGGACGGAATCTCCAACTCGAAGATCAACAGGGGCGATGATGTAAGCAACAGCGCCATTTTCGTAACGAAGCAGCGCGATGCGTGCGGAACGATTGGGGTCGTATTCGATTGCGGCAACAGAAGCAGGAACGTCAAACTGCGTACGCTTAAAATCGACGATGCGATAAAATCGTTTTGCGCCGCCGCCGCGATGGCGTACGGTGATCTTGCCCTGGTTATTGCGCCCGCCTCTGCGCTTACGGATCTCGCGAAGCTTTTTTTCTGGCTCCTTTTTTGTCAAATCAGAAAAATCCGCAACGCTGGATTTGCGGCGTGCAGGGCTTGTCGGATTGTATACGCGGACTGGCATTAGATTAGGGAATAGGGCTTAGGAGCCAGGGGTTATATGATAGTGACGGGAGTTTTTGCATCTACCGAGATTGTTGCTTTTTTCCATTGTTTGCGAACGCCTTCTCTACGGCCAAACCGAACTGCTTTTGGTTTGTAGACACACGTCGTTACCGCAAGCGGCATCACGCCATACAATGTGTAGAATGCTTTTTTAATTTCAATCTTGTTTGCTTTTGGGCTTACTTCAAACACATATCGTTCCTGATCATGCACACGGCCTGCCTTGCTTGTCATAACGAGACGAAACAATATGCCGGAAGGCTGCACTGCAAATACTTGTTTACCTTTCGCAGTCGATGTTTTTTTCTCGCTAGCACCTTTGTCACTGACAGCAGCAGATGCAACAGCAGAGCCTGCGTCTTCTTTTTTCTTGCCTTTCTTTTTGAGAAAATCCAGTGCCATATTCAGATACTATTATGCTTTCGGCAAACTCGCGTATTGCTTTTCGATCACATCAACGCTTGCAAGCGGGATAACAACCGTCGGTACATGAAGAAGATCGTATACATTCAAACTCGATACAGGCAGGAGACGCACAGTCGGCATATTGCGCAGACTGCGTGATACGGCAGTGGAGTGAGGCGCTGTGATGATCCCGACTTTTTTTCCTTTTTCAAAATCCGGCAACGGCAATTTTTTTAATATGCCAAAAGCTTGCTTTGTTTTTGCGGTTGGAACAGCAAAATCGTCTACCAGTACAACGCGCCCTTCGCTAAAACGCTCTGAAAGCACCATGGTAAGCGCCTGACGTTTTACTTTCTTGTTGATCTTCATTGAATAATTGCGTTCGGTGCGAGGACCAAATACGACACCACCGCCTTTCCACAACGGGGATCGGATAGAGCCGTGGCGCGCGCGGCCGGTTCCTTTCTGGCGCCAAGGCTTTTTACCTCCTCCGCGCACCTCGCCGCGCCCTTTGGTTGAGGCAAGCACGGTACGCTTATTCGCCTGCTGAACAACAGAAGCAAAATGGACAATATTGGGATTTACTGCAACGCCAAAGACCGCAGGCGATACTTCGCGTTCGGATACGACCTGGCCATCCATGTTGTATACTGAAAGCACTAATTTTTGCGTTGCTTTTTCCATAGAAATTTTTACGAAACGTTCTGTTTTTCTTCTGCCGGTGCCTGCTGATCAGATGATTGCTGTTCCTGTTGTCCAGACACAGTCTCTGTCGTTGATTCCTGCTGTGTTGCAGCCTGCTCCGGTTCGGATGCCTGACTTCCTACAGATGTCGGCTGTTCTTGATGGCTACTTTCTGGCTGTGTCGACTCCGACACGTTAGGCTTTTCAAAAACAACTTCGCCTTCTCCTTGTAAAATAACTAAACTATTGCGCGCGCCTGGTACCGCTCCTCGAAGGGAAAGCACACCAAGTATTGGATCAACACCGACAATCTCAAGATTTTTTACCGTGACTTGTGTACCGCCCATACGGCCCCCCATGCGCTTCCCTTTCAAAACGTGCTGGACTCCGCCGGCGCCGATAGCGCCCGGCATACGCTCCTGATCCTTATGGCCATGTGTCGTGGGATGGCCATGAAAGCCATGACGTTTCACAACGCCAGCAAACCCTTTTCCTTTTGAAGTGCCGACGATCTGTACGCGATCGCCCGACGAAAATACATTTGCACTGACGATATCCCCTTTTTCAACCGCATCGGCTTTATCAAGGCGAAATTCTTTCAGGAAACGAAATCCATCGGTATCTTTCACACGCTGGATGCCACGCAGAGCTTGCGCCTGCGCTTTGGAAACATTTTTTTTGCGCCCATAGCCCATTTGCACGGCGATGTACCCGTCCTTTTCCTTGGTTTTTACCTGCGTGACAGTGCACGGACCTGCCTGCACCCGTGTGATCGCCTGAACGCGTCCTGTGCTGTCAAAGGCTTGGGTCATGTCTAATTTTACGCCGAGAATGAATTTCATACTTACTTTGAAAGAAAAAACCGGTACCCTTAAGCGAACCGGCTCTTTCTTGCATAGAATATTTCTGCTACGGCACGCTTTTTGCAGCGTGTCCAAACAGAATAGTCGCTTCAAGATTGTATGCTTATAGGGTTTGAGTGGTACTGCACTCCCTTCTCACCGAGCTGTTCATAAGCACTTTCTCTTCCGAGAGTTATCTATGACCAACTGCGTGCGAGATATGATTGTGAATGAATATCTGGGTATCTTATACCATCTTTACTTCTAAGTCAACACCTGCCGGCAAATTCAAGCTGGTGAGAACATCAGTTGTTTTTGCGGTCGGATCCAGAATATCTATCAAGCGCTTGTGTATCCGCATCTCAAATTGATCGCGCGCATCCTTTTTGACGAATGTTGCCCGAAGCACGGTATATTTGTGTTTTTCCGTAGGAAGCGGGATCGGACCGCGCACTACAGCGCCGCTTCGCTGCACAGCTTCAAGGATGGCGGCAGCTGATTGATCGATAATCTTGTGGTCATACGCGCGCAACTTGATGCGAATACGCGTGCGGTCTGCATCCTCAGTCTCCTTTTTCTGTTTTCCAACAGTGCTCGTTGCGACAGCCATTGCAGTGATGGTACGTACCAATTATTTAAGGATCTTGGTGACAACGCCAGCTCCCACCGTGATGCCGCCCTCGCGGACTGCAAAACGCTGTTTTTCTTCCAAGGCAATCGGGGCGATGAGCTTGACCGTAATGCTGACCGTCTCGCCAGGCATAACCATTTCAGCGCCTTCCGGCAATGAGAGAACATCTCCGGTCACATCAGTGGTGCGGATATAGAATTGCGGTTTGTAGCCCTTGAAAAACGGTTTGTGGCGGCCGCCTTCTTCCTTGGTCAAGATATAAACTTCTGCTTCAAACTCGGTATGCGGCGTCACACTTCCTGGCTTGACGATTACCTGTCCGCGCTCTACATCCTCTTTCTTTGTTCCACGAAGCAGTAATCCGGCATTATCTCCTGCGCGGCCTTCATCCAAGGACTTGTTAAACATTTCGATGCCAGTCACGACAGTCTTGATGGTATCCTTCAAACCGACGATTTCAATTTCTTCGTTCACATGGATCGTGCCACGTTCGATCCTGCCGGTGACGACTGTGCCGCGACCCTCAATGGAGAAGACATCTTCAATCGGCATAAGAAATGACTTGTCGGTATCACGCACCGGCTCGGGGATATAACTGTCCAAGGCGCTCACAAGGTCTAAAACAGGCTTTGACCACTCTTCACTGGAAGGATTTTCCAATGCTTTGAGTGCTGATCCGCGGATAATCGGAATCTCATCGGCTGGAAACTCGTATTTCTTGAGGAGGTCTTTTACTTCCTCTTCGACGATATCAACTAAATCTTTGCTGTCGTCCGAAAGGGCATCAACCTTGTTCAAAAAGACAACAATATAAGGAACGCCGACTTGGCGTGCCAAAAGGATATGCTCGCGGGTCTGAGGCATCGGACCATCGGTGGCAGAGACGACCAAAATGGCACCGTCCATCTGCGCGGCGCCCGTGATCATGTTCTTCACATAATCAGCGTGCCCCGGACAGTCGACGTGCGCATAGTGGCGATTATCGCTCTCATACTCGACGTGTTCAGTATTAATGGTAATACCGCGCGCTTTTTCTTCCGGAGCCGAGTCAATCTGGTCAACACTTTTCTGCGATGCTGACTTACCGTGAGCGCTCAATACCTTAAGGATCGCCGCGGTAAGTGTAGTTTTTCCATGGTCAACGTGGCCGATAGTTCCGACATTGACATGAGGTTTTGCTCGATCAAATTTCTCTGCCATACAAGTTTCAAAATGAAAATTAGTTAATAAAACAACTCAAAACCCTTCTAATGATGATAAGGTTTCATTGCCTCGTAGTGTACCACGGCGCAACGACCCTGTCAACAAGCGTTCTACTACTCTTTCTTTGTGAGACTTTCAACGATATTACGAGGCACTTCGGCATAATGCGAGAATTCCATGCTATAGCTTGCCCGCCCTTGGCTCATGGAGCGCAGCTGCGTGGCATAGCCAAACATCTCTGCCAAAGGAATCATGGCATGTATCACCTTTACCCCGGCGCGATCGGTCATCTCTTGGATCTGGCCCCGCTTGGAATTGATATCGCCTATCACTTCTCCCATAAACTGTTCGGGAGTGACAACTTCGACTTTCATCACCGGTTCGAGAAGCACGAGATGCGCTTTTTTACACGCGTCTTGGAAGGCAAATGAACCGGCAAGTTTGAAAGCAACTTCGGAAGAGTCTACTTCATGGTAGGATCCATCAAAAACTGTTGCTTTTACATCGATGAGAGGATAGCCGGCTAAAACACCGCGTGTGAGAGTCTCTTTAATACCTTTTTCAATAGCAGGAACGAACTCGCGCGGGATAACGCCGCCTTTGATTTCATCCACGAATTCAAATCCTTTACCCCGCTCCAACGGCTCAACGCGCAGCAGACAATGTCCATACTGGCCGCGACCGCCGGATTGGCGAATGTATTTCCCCTCTCCTTCGCCAGTTGCGCGGATCGTTTCTTTGTATGCCACTTGAGGCTTGCCGATATTTGCTTCCACTTTGAACTCCCGCTTCATGCGATCGATAATGATATCAAGGTGAAGCTCGCCCATTCCGGAAATGATAGTCTGCAATGTCTCTTCGTCGGTGCGGACGCGGAATGTCGGGTCTTCTTCCGCAAGTTTTGAAAGCGCGATGCCGAGCCGCTCCTGGTCTGCTTTTGTTTTTGGCTCGATCGCAACAGAGATCACCGGTTCGGGGAATGTGATTGACTCCAATACGACCGGATTGTCAGGGTCGCAAAGCGTATGGCCGGTAAAGGTATTTTTCAGTCCCACTGCCGCTCCGATATCGCCGGCATATACGGTCTCAATCTCCTCCCGATCATTGGCAAACATACGGACGATACGGCCGACGCGCTCTTTTTCCCCTGTTGTAGCGTTATATACATACGAACCGGCTGAAAGCGTACCCGAATACACGCGGAAAAAACACAATTTTCCGATATAGGGATCGGCGGCAATCTTAAACGCAAGCGCTGCAAAAGGATCTTTGTCGTCAGTATTGCGGACGATGTCTGTTTCGGGGTCGTTGGGATGCACACCGTGCACCGGCGGCACATCGAGCGGAGAAGGAAGATAATCATTCACGGCGTCAAGCAAAAACTGTACGCCTTTATTTTTCAGTGCGCTGCCGCATAACACCGGAATAATATGGCCGGAGATGCAGCTTGCGCGCAGCACCTTTTTCAACGCATCGAGGGGCACTTCGCTGCCGGAAAGATAGGCATTCATCAGCTCCTCATCGTTTTCAATGATTGCCTCAAGCAACGCTTTGCGGTACTGCTCGACTTTTTCTTTCATGTCAGCAGGAATTTCTGACTCTGTGATCTGTGTGCCAAGCTCATCTTCGTACATGTACGCTTTCTGGGTAAGAAGGTCGATGATACCTTTGAAATTATCTTCGATACCGATAGGAAGTTGGATCGGAAAAGCGCGTTTGGTCAGGCGCTCATGGATCGAGTCAAGGTCGGCATAAAAATCAGCGCCGGTACGGTCGAGCTTGTTTACAAAACAAATGCGCGGGACATTAAATTTGTCGGCCTGGCGCCAGACGGTTTCGGATTGCGGCTCTACACCGGCAACACCGTCGAATACGACAACACCGCCGTCAAGCACGCGGAGTGAACGCTGCACTTCTACGGTAAAATCAATATGACCTGGCGTGTCGATGATGGTAAACCGATTGCCTTTCCAAAAACACGTCGTGGCGGCGGCGGTGATAGTAATACCGCGTTCGCGTTCCTGCTCCATCCAGTCCATGGTTGCCTCACCCTCATGCACTTCGCCAATTTTGTGTTTCTTGCCGGTATAAAAAAGGATGCGTTCAGTGACCGTGGTCTTTCCGGCGTCAATATGGGCAATAATTCCGAAATTACGTATTTTTTCTAACGGATATTCTCGGGGCACATGCTAGCTGTTAGGCTTTAGGCGCTAGGCACTAGAAAAAATACTAGCGCCTAATGCCTATCGCCTAGACCCTACTGTTATCGTGAGAAACGCGCAAAATGGGCAAACGCACGGTTTGCTTCCGCCATTTTATGGACATCATTTCTCTTTTTCACTGCATCTCCTTCTTTGTTTGCCGCAGCAACGATTTCATCGGCAAGTTTCAGTGCTGTCGGCCTGCCCTTTTTGCTGCGAACAGCTGTAAGAATCCAGCGAAACGCAAGCGCATAGCGGCGATCGCCGCGCACGGGGAACGGAATCTGATAATTGGCACCGCCAATGCGCCGGCCGCGGACTTCCAATAGGGGCATGACGTTTTTCACCGCTTCATCAAATACTTCGAGAGGTTGCTGTTTGGTCTTTTTCTCTACAACGTCAAAAGCGTTGTATACCACACGCAGAGCAGTAGCCTTCTTCCCTTTCCGCATCAGCGTGTTGGTAAATTTTGCAACCAACGTACTTCCGTATTTCGGATCAGGGATGATGGTGCGTTTTGGCGCTGGCTTGCCTCTCATAGTCGTTTATTTCTTATTCTTCGGTCTTTTTGCGCCGTAGAGCGAACGGCCCTGCCGGCGGCTTTCCACGCCCGATGTGTCGTACACGCCGCGGACAATATGGTAGCGCACACCCGGCAAGTCTTTCACGCGGCCACCGCGCACAAGCACAATGGAGTGCTCCTGCAAATTATGGCCGATGCCGGGGATATAGGCGGTGACTTCCATACCGTTTGACAGCCGAACACGGGCAATTTTCCGAAGCGCGGAGTTCGGTTTCTTCGGAGTGGTGGTGGTCACCTTTACGCACACGCCCCGCTTAAAGGGGCTTGCGATATAATGCCGCTGGCGTTTGATCGTATCCAAAATACTGTCAAGGGCTGGAGATTTTGACTTTTTGGTGATTCTTTTGCGCCCTGTGCGGATCAGTTGATTTACAGTTGACATGCGTGGATTGTATGCTGGTTGTGGATAAAAAAAATACGTTTATCAGAAACGTGATACTAGTATACGGGTTTTGGGAAACCTGTCAATGGCTCCTTTTTAGATAAAAAGGAGAGTCCGGTCAGATGGGGGCCGGCACCCATGGAAGGTTCACGAGAAGAGCGTTTCTTTCCCGATCCGCTGCATGAGCGTGTCGAGGAGGCGGTCGATGAGGACCTTCTGGTGCTGGCGCACGAGGTCCGTCACGTTGTGGCTCGTGCCCGGGAAGAACTCAACCATCACCTCGGGGGTGTCGTGCCACTCGACCGTCCAGAGGAGTACGATGACACGCTTGTCATGCTTGGATTCGAGGGTGCCGCAGAACATGCGACCATCTTGTCGCTCGATCTCGATCGCTACGATGTCCATTTGGGTCATTCCTTTCGCTAGTCTGCCACCCACACGTACTTCGCGTGGTGGTCGAGGGCGTAGGCGATGTGCTGTTTCATCCAATCGTAGGGCTGTGCTGTTTTGCCTGTCCTACCCATTTCGAAGACCTCGTCGATGATCTCCGGAAACGGCTTGATCAGCGTTTCCAGATTATCTTCGCCAAGATGATCCTCGGGACCGAGCATTCCACCGTAGATTCGCGTGATGACGATGGTATGCTTGCTGGTGGAGTCTTGTTCCAGGGCATCTATAGCCTTGGCTTCGTTCTCGAGATTCGGATCCGCCTTGTTGAGCAGCTCCGTGAGATACCGCGGTGCTGTCATGCCACCGACACAGAGCACAGCGGAGCTCCGCGGCGCACGATCACGCCGGAGATACATCCGGCACACTCCATCAGGGCCCTTGCGTACGACGTAGTCATCCGGATTATCGGACCGCGACGCGCATTGCGGCGAGACACGATTTTCGTACCGGGGATACGGCACCCAAAAAGTGCCTTCCTCCAAAAACGTCCGCACTCCCGTAACATACGCACACAGCGCATTCCGCAAATGGCCGATGATGAACGCTGACGCGAAGAGACGATCCGTGACCCGTGCGCCGATACGCGAGTCTTCGTAGTATTCCCCGACTGAACGAGCAATGTAGAGATTCCCAAGAAGCTCATCGAGAGCTCCCGCCTCATTGCTAATCATTGTTTACCTTCCTTGTTGAACCGTCACTGCAAAATAACGGCGTGTTGATGTAGCCGCAAACTCACAGAGACGGTTCAATATATTATAAAAGAACAATTGTGGCATAGTATGCCACAATCGAGATAATAGGTCAATTATGAGATTATCACGCAGTCTTTTTCGTTTGTGAAGCCTTCCCTGCCGCTGCCGGTTTTTTCTCGCCTTGTTGCTGCTCTGTCGCCAACAGTTGCCCCATAAGGTCTCCCCTACTGTTCTTGGGAAATAACACAAGCTCGCTCTCGGCATTTTCCATAACGCGCTGATACTCCAATATCTGAAACAAGCCTTCGAGTACCTCCCCGTCTTTCGCAATATCGTGTAGCGCGTTTCCGACGATCTGCGGTCGTACCATTTCTGCTTTTGCAAATTCTATCGCCGCTTCGCGATCCGCCTTGTTTTTGATGATATTCACCTGATTGACGCCATCTTGCTTGATCGCTGATGTCACTTGCCGCAGCTGGTTGACGACCTTTTCCTCGATCTGGTGGATCATGCTCGTATCTCGGAAGTGCACCTTGCGAATATACACTGAACCAAGTTTGTATCCCCATTCGTTGGATTCCGGAGACACTTCCGCGCGCACCGTACGGCTCATGGCGTGACGATTGGTAAGCATCTCATCCATCGGCAAGCTGCTCAAGCGCTTGATCGTTGCATTCCGCACATGGGCGCTCAACGATCCGCGCGGGTCGACATTGCGGAAAATATGCGCGACCGAATCCGTGATAAACATCTCATACCACACGCCGATACCCATCGGCGTCCCTTCTTCTGAATTCACCGGTATGCTGCGGATGTATTCTTGGTCCAACGCAAGATCGCGCACGTATGATTTCCCCAGCCAATTCACAAACAATGCGCGCCAGCCAAACTTCGACCAGAGAAAATGGAATCCCGGCTCATCCAATACTCCTACGATGTCGCCAAATAACACAAATACCTTTGCTTCGCGCTCCTTCACTGTTGCGTAAAAGCCCAGAAAAAAACCAACAAGCCGCAATGTAAGCTCGGCAAAAAGGAAGAAGAGGAAAGAAATGATTGTGATCCCAAGAAATTCAGCCATATTATTTCTCTTCGGTGGCAAAAAGAATCTTGCGCGCCTTCGAGTACAAAGCGAGCCCCACATTGCGGGTATAATTTTTCAGCGCGTGGGGACCTGTTTTTTTCAGTTCGCCCAACTGCACCGCAAGCTGGCGCAATGGCTGCACTTCTGCCTCGGCGCGCAAGGTTTCGATCTCGACTGCCCGCTTTGATTGGACGATTTTCTGGTCTGCTGATGCCTGCGCAAGGCTGATATCGGAAGAGACCTCATTGCGGACGGTATTGATCGCCGCAAGCGCAGATTCAACTTCGGCAGGAGGCTCGATCGCCGTTATGAGTGCCGCATCCAAGGTGATCCCGTAGCGTGCCGCAGACGGACGGCATTCTTCCTCCATGTGGCGATTGAGCTCTCCGAGATTTTTCCGCAAATCGTTGATGGATATACCGCGGATCTCCGCAATCAGTGAAGTCTGCCCGGATGGCGCGGCAGCACCTTGCTCTCGGACAGGAGCTTCAAAGTTCGCAATGCGCTCACGTAGGATGGCGACGAAATACCCTATGATATGGGCAAGCGGATTTTTTACGCCAAATAGATACGCGTAGAGATTTTTGTCCGATACGGTGTAGCGAAACTGTCCGCGCAAGCCGATGTTGAGCTGGTCTTTCGTCACCGCTTCAAGAATGGTGTTGTGTTGATTTGCCTTTCTGTCTTCAGGATCAAAGGCGATATCAACAAGCTCAGTTGCTACTGATACTTTATGCACGCGCTCCCAGGGCCAGCGAAAATACGGACCGCCCGGCGGTATCACGCGCATCTGCGGGTAGCGGTACCGCTCTTTCTCGTCTTCATTGAGCATGCCTTCAAACGCCGGCTCCTCCAGTGTCGAGGCTTTTGGAAGCCGCTGCGCGCGCCCAAAAACAGTTTTTACTGCGCGCTCGTTTTGTTCAACGACATAAATTCCGGGGATGATTACCCGAAATAATAGGTAAAGGCCGATTCCAAAAAAATAGCCAAAAATGAGTGTCATTACGGTCGTGTTTATAAATATAGTATATCAATTTCACTGCTATATGCCAAACGCGCGGCCTACAGCATCGATGATTGCTGCTATGAACTGACCGATGAACGGCTGAATCGTAAACTCGACAAACAATATAAAAAGAAGAATGTATGGCCCATAGAGTTCCAGCTTCGTGCTGAATTGCGAAAAACGGGGCCCAAGCAGTGCCATAAGAATCTTTGAGCCGTCGAGCGGCGGGATCGGGATAAGATTAAACGCCGCGAGGACGATATTGATGACAAAGAGGTGCGAAAGAAAGATGATAAGAAAATTCGTCACACCCAACGGACCAAGAAATATTTTAAGGAGCACGCCGGATAGCACAACCAACAATACATTGGCAAGCGGACCGGCAAGCCCGACGTAGAGCGGACCATACCGTTGATCGCGGAGATTCAAAGGATTAAACGGCACCGGCCGCGCCCACCCCACCAAAAACGGCGCGCGCGTAATAATAAGAATGGCGGGCAGAAGGATAGTGCCGATAGGATCAACATGCGCGATCGGATTGAGCGTTAATCGCCCCGCATCGCGTGCCGTAGTGTCACCCTGCAGATAGGCAGCCAACCCGTGGGAAAACTCATGGATCGTTATAGATATAATGATTGCCGCCGCTCCGACAAGGAATGGCAGTATGGAGGCTATTGATTCTTCCATCGGAGTATGCTATAATAAATATCTGTAAGTTTTGAGATTTGATATTATTATTATGAATATGTCTCGTGAATGTTTCGTGTGCAGGAAAAAATCCCACAAAGCAACAAGTCGGAGTCATTCTAACATAGGTACGCTGCGGCGGCAATACGTCAATCTGCAGCGAAAATGGCTCGCGGGCAAGAATGTCCTTGTATGCACCAAGTGCATCAAAACGAAAAAAAAGAAAGAACAAGCTACGATAAACTCTTCCCAAAAAAAGGCCTGACTTCAGGCCTTTTGCTTTTTTAGGATTCCTGCGATAGCATAAAAGAATTCACGGGCTGTAGTATACCGGTAGTACGCATGCATGGGGTG
>JACQSB010000005.1 GCA_016206175.1 Candidatus Uhrbacteria bacterium
ATATTATCTCATTTATCGATAATCTTATAGAAGAATAGTATTTGCGTATGTACAAACAGTTTGAACGCACCCTTACATTTGACGATGTCCTTCTCGTGCCTCAAGAATCAGATGCGCTGCCATCAGATGCTGCTATTACATCTCGCCTTACGAGAAAGATCAATCTGAATATCCCATTCGTGAGCGCCGCCATGGATACGGTGAGTGAACATCGGATGGCGATCGCCATGGCTCTTGCCGGCGGTATTGGAGTCATCCATAAAAACCTTTCGGTCGAAGAACAAGTAAACGAAGTGAAAAAGGTCAAGCGCTTTCGAAATGGCTTTATTCAAAATCCCGTTGTAGTCCAGCCGTCGGACAGTATCGCCCGCGTTGTTCAGATCAGAAGCGAATTAGGATACAAGAAGATTCCCGTAGTTGATACTGACGGCAAGCTTGTCGGCCTTATCTCCGATGTTGATTATGCATTGCCAAAACATACGGAGCTTTCGGTCAAAGATCGTATGGTGCCGATAAAAAACTTAGTCGTAGGTACTAGCACGATGGCGCTTTCGCAGGCACAAGAGATGCTTCTCGAGCATCGCTTGCGGGTGCTGTGTGTCGTGGGCGAGGATGGCAGGCTTGCAAGCATAGTCACACGGAGAGATATTGAAAATAATAGCGAGTATCAAGATTCGCTCAAAAATGAACAGGGGCAACTTCGCGTCGCGGCAGCTATCGGAATCGGTAACAATGGATTTCAGCGTGCCGAGGCTCTCCATGAAGCCGGAGTTGATGTGCTTGTCATAGACACCGCCCATGGGCACTCGAAAAACGTGATAGAGACAGTGCGCAGACTTAAAAGGGCATTCCCCCGTCAGCAGCTGATTGCCGGCAACATTGCAACGGCACAAGCAGCCATTGTGTTATCCGAGGCGGGGGTGGATGCAGTAAAAGTTGGGATCGGACCGGGGTCGATCTGCACAACGCGCATTATTGCAGGTGTTGGAGTGCCCCAGCTGTCCGCCATTCTAGACGTGAAACGCGGCATCAAACAGAGCAAGAAAAATATTCCGCTCATATCAGACGGAGGCATTTCTTCATCCGGCGATATTGTAAAAGCGCTTGCAGCTGGAGCAGATAGCGTGATGATGGGCAATATGCTCGCAGGTACCGAAGAAGCGCCGGGACGCGTTGAGCTGACTACTGAAGGCACCTTCAAGGTCTATCGAGGAATGGGGAGTATTGAAGCGATGGAACGGGGGAGTAAGGATCGATACGGACAGGGTAATGTCACCGAGAAAAGAAAATTCGTACCCGAAGGAGTGACGGGCCGTGTGCCCTATAAAGGGCCGGTTAGCAGAGTACTCTACCAGCTTGCGGGAGGTGTACGGAGCGGGCTTGGGTATGTGGGGGCGCATACCATTACACAGCTGCAAAAGAAAGCGCGCTTCGTGACGATAACATCAGCGAGCTTATCGGAGAGCCATCCTCATAATCTGTCGAGGATCGAGAGCGCGCCAAACTATACTGTTGACTAGTGCCGGAAGCAGCGAATGCCGGTAAAGACCATGGCGATGCCATGCTCATTGCAAGCAGCAATCACATCTTGATCTTTTAGCGAACCCCCGGGCTGGATCACAGCCTTAATGCCAGTGGCAGCTATTTCATCAATGCTGTCGCGGAATGGGAAAAAGGCATCTGACGCGAGTACAGCGCCATGAAGCGAGGAGGTACTTTTTTGAATGGCATGGCGCACAGAATCAATGCGCGATACAAGTCCACAGCCGATCCCGATCGTTACACCATTTTTGTACAGTATAATCGCGTTTGATTTTGCATGTTTTACGACCTTCCACGCATTGAGGAGGTCTGCAATTTCGTGATCTGTCGGTACCTTTTCCGTCACAAAGCGCAAATCTTCTTTTTGTATCTTCGAGTGGTCTGTTTGCTGCGCGAGCAGGCCCCCGAGACATGATCGGTATTCATATGCTTGCCGGATATTTCCAATTAAGGTAAGTACGCGGAGATTTTTTTTCTGCAGAAACGTTTCATGTGCAGCATCGTCATAGGCAGGCGCAACAATGACCTCAAAAAAAGTTTTTGCGATTTCATCCGCGATTTCTTTTGTACAAGTTCCGTTCATTGCGATAATGCCGCCGAATGCTGAGAGAGGATCAGCGGCATGCGCTGCGCGGAACGCAGCGATATGGGTTGAAGCAACAGCTACACCGCAGGGATTTGTGTGTTTGACGATTACACACGCGGGTTCCGAAAATTCTTGGCAGAGCCGCAGTGCTGCGTCGGTATCGAGGATGTTGTTATAAGACAGTTCTTTCCCTTGGTGCTGTTTGATCGTATCATTCAACATCTTGCCTGCTGGACCGTAATACGCCGCGCTTTGATGGGGGTTTTCTCCGTATCGCAGCGATACTAATTTTGTATAACTAAGATTAAGCGTCTCATCCAGAGCCGTTTGTGAAAAGTATTGTGATATCACTGTATCATAGGATGCCGTATGGGAAAAAGCTTTTGCGGCAAGACGTTTGCGCTCGTCAAAAGAAATCCCCCCCTTTGTAATCATATCCGCCAGCGATTCGTAATCTGTTGTATCTACCGCAACGCAAACCCATTCATAGTTTTTTGCCGCGCTCCGTATCATCGATGGTCCGCCGATGTCGATTTGTTCCCACGCTTGCTTTTCAGTGCACTGCGGGTCAGAAACAGTTTTTGCAAACGGGTATAGGTTGCATATAACCAAATCAATCCACTGGATTCCCCGTTTTGCAGCAATTTCAGCATCGATATCCCGCCGTCCAAGAATGCCGCCATGCACGCGGGGATGCAATGTCTTGACGCGGCCATCCATCATTTCGGGAAACTCGGTATACTCGGCAACATCGCGGATGGGAATGCTTGCCTCTCGGAGAGTCTTTGCTGTTCCTCCGGTGGAGAGTATCTCCGCACCGTTTTGATGCAATATGTTTGCAAGCTGAACGATCCCCCTTTTATCAGATACGGATATCAGTGCACGTTTCACTGTGAGCGGAGCGGTATTCATACGGTGTTTCTATTATTTTTATTCCATGCGCGCAATACTTCAATAAGGGTCTCCCCTTCGAGTTGTTGGACTTTTTGTTTCAGAGTTTCTGCCGTATCATTTTGCAAAACATCACATTTTTTTTGAAGAAGAATTTTTCCGGTATCCACACCTTCATCAACGAGATGGACAGTGCACCCTGTTTTTGCGACTCCAGCATCAAGCACAGCCTGATGTACATTTAGATCCATGCCACCGGCGAATGCCGGTAGGAGTGAAGGATGGACGTTGATGATTTTATCTTTGAATTCTCGCACAAACCCAACGGATAGGATGCGCATGTATCCGATCAATAGAATCACATCAGGTTTGAAGCGCTGCAGCAGTTGTTTTAAGTCGTTGTCAAACGTTTCTCGCGTTTTTCCTTTTGGATCAAGAAAGAACGCAGGTATCCCATGCCGCTTTGCGCGTTCCAGGATAAAGGCATCCTTGCGGTCAGAAGCGACAACTTCTATCGAAGCATCAAGAATTCCATCTTTAATCGCTGCAATGATTGCTTCCATATCCGTGCCTTTTGTTGATCCAAGAATTGCGAGTTTCATAATATGAGATCCATCAGCCGACCGTTTGATAGCATCTATGTGTTGTCGCCTTGCATTAGGTCTCATGCCAGGCATACGACCGCAAAATTTTCATAGTATCGATTCGCTTCTCCACAAGCATTGGCGAGCCGATATCAGGACGATGGAAAAAGGGACCCCCAACAGCAGAAATCATCTCTTCTGCAATGTCGGCAGCTTGCGTAATAGTCGGAGCTTTACCAAGTACCGCAAGCGTGCGCGAACCGGTCCCGTAGAATACTCCGCCCTTTTCATCAATACCCGCATAATATACATCTACTTCCTTCGGCAAGGCAGAAATATCTATTTTACCACCCTTCATGGGATTATCCGGGTATCCTTCCGGAACCGCATATTTGCAAACGGTAGCTACATGATCGAAGTTAATCGGTAGCTGTGCAAGCGTTCCTTCAATGATATGGCGGCAAACTTCGACAAAGTCAGTCTGTAAGATACCCAATGCATTGATTGACTCCGGATCGCCAAAGCGTGCATTAAACTCAATGAGTTTTACTCCATTACGCGTTGCCATGAATCCTCCGTACAGGATCCCCGTATACCGCTCTCCGACAGTGTCGCAGAGCACTTTTAGGGACGCTTCATTGATCTTGCGCGCCTCGTTGATATCCGATTCGGCAAGGAACGGCAGAGAATGGTTTGCATCAGATATCGATCCCATACCACCGGTGTTTGGACCTTCGTCATTCACAAATGCGCGCTTGTAATCTTGCACTGCCGGCATGTGTGCAAGCGTTATCCCATCAGTGAAACTCATAAGGGAAAACTCAACACCAACACATTTCTCTTCAATGACAAAGGGCGATTCCGCAGCGATCAGCTCTTCACAGTATCTAAGAGCTGATGGGATATCCGGCAGATGGTCACCGGATACCTTGACGCCCTTCCCGCTCATCAAACCATCGGCTTTGATCACAAATCCATCCCGCAGCTTTGTGAGCAATTCAGCCGCACCATCCATCGTATGGAACACTTGATAGTGCGGGATTCCTGGAACAGAAGCAGAGAAAAGTAAATCTCTGGCATAACTTTTACTTGTCTCTATCCTTGCCAGTGATTTTTTTGGGCCGATACACGGAATGCCTATGGCTTCCAACGCATCAGCTACTCCAGCTTCCAATGCTGACTCCGGACCAATGATTACAAAATCAATTTTCTTGCTAAGAGCGTATTCGGTAATTTTGTCTGTCGCGGTGAGCGAGCCAATAAGGTAATCGCTGCTTACTGTTTGAATGCCAGGATTTCGAGATGTGCCAAGGCAGTATAATTCAATTTTTTCGCGGGAACGAACGCATGCTTTCGTAATCGCATGTTCCCGCCCGCCGGATCCGATTATAAGGATTCGTGTTGGCATGAAGTGTTAAACAGTGTTCATTACCTTTTCCTGTTCGAACTTTTCAATTTCTTCGATAAAAATGTCATTTGTAACATACCAACCGTCAAGATACGGCATCGATGGCCGGTCAATATGATGTTTTCCTTTGCGTGTCACAGCCTCAATAAGGTCCTCAATCGTTTGGTAGAGTAAAATATCTGCGCCAATGAAATCTTTAATTTCGTCTTCTGTCATATTGGCAGCGATTAATTCAGCCCGAGATGGCATATCTATGCCATAAAAATCAGGATATTTGACAGGAGGACAGGCCGAGGCAAAGTAGACCTTGCGTGCTCCTGCGTGGCGCATCAATTTTACGATTTCTTTGCTGGTGTTTCCTCGCACAATCGAATCGTCCACCAGCAATACGTCCTTCCCGCGGATTTCAATTTCCTGCGGAGAAAGTTTTTGGAGAATAGATTTTCGCCGGATATCCTGCCCTGGCATGATAAATGTGCGTCCGACAAATTGATTTTTATACAGCCCTTCGGAGTATCTCACGCCAAGTTCATGCGCCATGCTTAATGCAGCGGTGTTTGAAGTAAATGGAATGGGTATGACAACATCCGGCATTATTTTGGGGTATCGTTCTTTCCACCGCTTGCCGAGATTTTGCCCCATACGAAGGCGTGAGCGGTATACGCTTACGTCGTTGATAATACTGTCAGGCCGCGAGAGATACACGTATTCGAAAATACAGGGAGTGAAAAGTTCGTTACGCAGCGTGCGCCGCTGTATCTTTCCCAGCTCATCCACATACACGACTTCTCCGGGCGCCACATCTCCCATAAGCTCAAAGCCAAGCGGATAGTACATCGTGTTCTCGGAAGAAAATATATAATCTGTCGTGCCATCATGATTTTTGCGCTCTCCGTAGACAAACGGGCGGATCCCATGCGGATCGCGAAACGCAAACATGCCTCTCCCGGCAATCATGCCGATGACAGAATAGGCGCCGCGCGCTCTATCAAATACTGATTCCACGGCATTGCAGATATTTTCAAACATCGGATCTTCCGGATTGAGAGATTGCAGTTTTGCTGCAAAGATATGCTGGATCACTTCAAGGTCAGACGAAGAGTTGCAGTGTCTCCGATCCTTAATGAGAAGTTCGCGCTTAAGCTCCGCATAATTTGTCAAATCTCCGTTATGCGCCAGAGCGATGCCATACGGCGAAGAAATAGAAAACGGCTGAGCGTTCTCTACACTTGATTTTGACCCAGCCGTTGGATAGCGTGTGTGGCCGATGCCCCATGACCCTTTTAGGCGATCGATCGAGTCTTGATCAAAGACTTCCCGGACATAGCCCGGTCCTTTCACGATGTGGAATTGATTGCTAAAGGTTGCAATGCCGGCAGCATCCTGTCCCCGATGCTGAAGATGAATCAGGGATTCATAGATTTCTGTTGCTACCGATTTACGGGAGAAGATTCCGACGATGCCGCACATAGATAGGGTATGGGGGGTTAGGGCATAGGGATTAGTGAAGCAAGTTTTGCTGCGTATCCGATGTAGCGTTGTGGGCTCAATTTTTTGAGAAGCAACTTGTCCTTGCTTGGTAGCGGGAGGTCGTCAATTAAAACATGGTAGTCCTCCTGCGAAAAAGCCATGCCCCGAGTTTTATTCTTAACAATTTCGTAAGCATCTTGTTTTCCGGCTTTACGCAGCAGCGTCTGGATAGCCTCCGCAAGGACTTCCCAGTGCACATCAAGTTCATGCGATAATGACTGCCTATTGGGAGTGATCCGCTCGAGCCCAGAGATGATAGTATGGCACGCTGTGAACGAATGCGCAAGCGCACATCCTTGCGTGCGGATCAGTGTACTGCCGGATAGGTCGCGTTGAAGACGTGACACAGGTAGAGCGGAAGCTAGGTGATAGAGTTGCGCATTTGCAGCGCCAAGATTGCCCTCTGCATTTTCAAACTGTATCGGATTGATCTTGTGCGGCATGGTGCTGGACCCCACTTCTTTGGAGAGCCTGCGCAATCGCAAATGGCCGCGCATGCAGTACAGCCAGATATCGCGTACAAGATCAAGGAGGATCGTATTGATTTGCGATATACGCAGATAATTTGCCGCAAGAGCATCTCCATTTTCGATCTGCGTCGTATGCAAGGTTGGGAGAAGACCAAAACTTTTCAAGAAATTGGCAGAAAATTTCATCCAGTCAACATTCGGGTAGGCAATCACGTGTGCCGCCCATGTGCCAACGGCTCCGTTGAATTTTCCGGAATACTCATGATCACAGAGAGCTTCAAGTTGTCGTGAGAGGCGGTATGCAAATACTGATATCTCTTTTCCTAGTGTAGTCGGGCTCGCGCTCTGTCCATGGGTGAGAGATAAGAGGGGAATGTCCGACCATTGGTGAGATAAGGTATACAATTTTTTATGCAGTTGCCGCAACAACGGAACGTATGCGTTGCGTATTGCATCACGCCACATCAGTGTGTATGCGATATTATTCACATCTTCAGATGTCAGGGCGAAATGAAGGAATGGCAGCAGGTGTTTTGCGTCAAGATCGGTGATTTTTTTCTGTAAAAAATACTCAATTGCCTTAACATCGTGATTCGTTTTTTTCTCAAGCTGTTTTATTTTTTTTGCATCGGCCAGAGAAAAATCTTTGACAATATCACGGAGCTTTTTTTGCAGATCGCGTGAAATCGGTTTGCACTCTCTGACTTCCTTTTGAAAACTGAACGCAATAAGATATTCAATCTCGACAAGGCAGCGGTATTTCATGAGTGCATATTCGGAAAGATATGCTCGTAATGGTTCTGTACGGTGCGCGTATCGTCCGTCAAGCGGCGAGATCGCTGTGAGAGGTGAGAGCGGCAGTTTCATTTCTTTTTCAGATACGCGTGATAGCCGAGGCGTTTGAGACCGGCAGCTTTTTGCTGAACCGTTTTTTCCATGGATTCATGATAAGCCTCAAGCAGATGCTGAACTCGTGGATCCCAAACGGCAAGCATTCGGACACTGATCAATGCCGCATTGCCGGCATTGTTGATACCGACAGTCGCTACCGGTACGCCAAGAGGCATCTGTACAATTGAAAGCAGCGAGTCGATGCCCTTGAAGGATCGAGTTATGATTGGTACGCCAATGACAGGCACGGTCGTCAGCGCGGCTGCAACTCCCGGCAGATGCGCCGCTCCGCCTGCTCCAGCAATGACCGCTTTGATGCCGCGGGAAGATAAGGTTGCGGCATACGCTGCCATTCTTTTCGGCGAACGGTGCGCCGATACTACCGTAATTTCATAGGGAATTTTAAATTCATCTAATATGCGCGCGGCTTCACTCATGATGTTTAGATCAGAGTCAGACCCCATAATAATGGATACAATCGGTTTTTTCATACGGATATGTTATATTGAATGGTTTTTGTTTTCACTCATAGTATTACCTATGCGGCGAGAATCGGCAAACATTGGCTTCAGACGAGGTCGTTTTGGGGGCAGAGAACACACCAGACGTACGTGTTCCTCAAATTGGCTTATCGTACATGATTTAATCGTATGAGCGCCGCTCTCATGCACATGGGGAATGATACTGAGGACAAAAATATCTTTTTTTTCCGTTGCAACAAATTCGATTGATATGACGCCAACATAGCGAAGCGATTCCGCGATGCGCCGTGAGATGCTTTTGATTTTTCTTGCGTCGCCCGTCGATAGTTGCGCACGCACAGAAATGATGTCGACATTTTTACCTTTCATAGCTATTTCTGTCGTCGGAAAATAAAAGAGCCTGCCATCATGCGCGCGACCGAGAGGAAGGATATACTTGCGGTGATGTGCAGCAGATTTTCGTTTTGCCGCAGCCGGGACAACAGGTATCTGGAGCGATGTCAAAAACTGCTGCAGAAATAATGAATCTTGCGTAATTGAAAATGTTTCAGGACTTGGATGGATTGGTATGACAGCGGCATACTTTCGCAGGATGCCGACATCGCAGGTATCGCTTACATAGGTGAGATGGGTAGATGCCGCAATGAGCGCGCGGATCGAGTGTTCGTCGTTGAGTGCGCCGGTAAAGGGGAAATCACAGATGCGTAGCGCCGGCGCGCGCGACGAGGGATCTAATATAGCTGTTTTAACACCAATGGCATGCGCAGCTTGAACAATGAGGGATCCGAGAGATCCGCCGCCAAGAATGCCAAGAACAAGTGAGTCGGCTGGTATATTACATTTACTATGCGATTCGCAACCCATTGTTGTGTTATGTTACTAGTTCACTTTCACTTTTGCCTGTCAGCATGCTGTATATTTTCACGTAGCGGCCACTCAACTCACCTATTAGCTCCCCCGGTATCGGAGGCAGGGGATTGGTGCTGTAGGGGTCAGAGTGTTCTTTTATCCAAAGCCGTATAAATTCCTTATCGAAGTTTTCCGGCTCCAGACCTTGCGCGAGACGTGCTTCGTAAGTGTCCGCCTTCCAGTAGCGGCTTGAATCGGGGGTATGGATTTCGTCGATCAACAAAATGTTTCCATCTTTGTCGAATCCAAACTCGTATTTCGTATCTACGAGAATCAAGCCGCGTTCACGCGCTACAGACACGCCGTATAGATACAGCTCAATCGCTTTACCGGAAAGATACTGCCACTGATCCTCGGTCAGAATGCCTTGCGAAATGATCTGCTGTTCTGTAATGGGCCTGTCGTGGTTCTGCTCTTTTGTTGTTGGCGTCAAGACAGGGCGAGGAAGCTGCTGGTTTTTCTTCATTCCTTCTGGCAGTGTCAGTCCGTCGAATTCACGCTCACTTTTGCAGTATTTCACCCACATTGATGTATCTGTTGTGCCAGTGATATACCCGCGTACGACAATCTCCAGAGGAATAGCGCGGCATTTTTTTACGATCATGATGTTCGGCTCCGGCGTGGCCAGACAATGGTTTGGTATGATATGCGCGGTTTTTTCAAACCACCACGCACTGATGCTATTCAGGGCGGCTCCTTTGGATGGCACCTCGCAAATAATGCGATCAAACGCGCTTAGGCGATTTGTTGTGACTATCTTGAGCGTATCTCCTTGATCATAGATATCGCGCACTTTGCCACTGTAAAAAGGTACTTCTGATGCCATAGATGATATTTCGTTATGGGTTATAACGCATACAGATTTGCGAATTGGGGTTATACAGGATATTCGTAGAAAGGACATTATCTATCACACTCTGTTGTGATTCGACAGCCGATTCTACCGTCCAAAGCACGCCACTTATGCTCGATTCGATATCAGTAAAACCGTGATGATTTCGTAAAGTTTGAAGCTTGCTGGAGCCTGCATTATCGTCTCGATAGCGCACCAGATACCAAGCAAACGGTGATTGCGATCGCGGCGCAAGCTTGGATGAATCAATAGAGCGTTCTTTATTCGTATTACATAATTCTCCACTCGCGATAATTGCGGATACCGTCGACGGCAGAGCTCCTTGTCGGAGAGCTATTTCCCAATGTGCATATCGACGTACGCGCACATTGATACCATGCGCGCGGAGCGCGGTCTGCACCGTATATGCCGCATTATCAGTAATTATTGATTCCACGATTATTTCATGCCTATCCTGTTTTTTTACGTAGTCGGGGATGGAGCGCTCGATCTTCGGACAATCGATAAGAGAAAGGCGCGGCGTTGTTTGTTCTGCAATATATTTTCGCATCGACTGAAATACGGGTAGGCCGCTTGTGGTGCGTTCTGGATGCGGCATGAGCGCTAGACAATTACCATTTGCATTGCTTACCCCCGCAAGATTGTACGCCGAACCGTTTGGATTGACAGGAAACTCGTCGATGATTTCTCCATTTGGCGCGCAGTAGCGGAATGTTGTACATTGTTTTTCCTTCAGTTCGTTCAGAAGATTGTCTTCCATCATAAAGCGTCCTTCTCCATGCGCTACGGGTACGCGCATGGTAAAATCAGGCTGCATCGCACAGGTAAATGCAGAAGCACGCGGATCGCAGCCCACCATCAGCGTCACCCACGCGTTGTAAAATCCGGTGCCGAGTATGCGATTATTTTTGATACGTTTGTTTTCTGTAAGCGCCATGCCGAGTGCATATCCATCGCACCCCGGCACGAACCCTGCTTCGACGAGAATCTGCGCGCCATTACAAACACCCAGAATCGGTTTCCCTTTCTCATTTTCTGTACGGAGATATTTCATGATCGGATCGAGAGAGGCAATAATGCCGGCTCGAGAACGGTCCTCATACGAAAATCCACCGACAATGAAATATCCGTCAAACAGCGAAAGGTCTGATGGATTGCGATTCCACAAGAACTCCTCGGCACCCATACCAGCAGCACGTACTGCGCGGATTGACTCTGATTCGCAGTTGCTGCCGGGGAATTGTATAATGGCAATTTTCATACTCGAGTCTTTCAGCTGTTCACCTTATTGTACTTTACTATACTTCATTATCGTATCTGTAGCGATGTTTCGCTATAGGTGACTCCAAGAGACTTGAGTACGACTTCTTTCTTTCCACTACGCACGACACCCGCATCCATAGCAGAGAATCCATTACTCTTCATAATTTCCAAGACTTTTTTTGAGTTGTTTTCTGGAACATAAAGCGCATAATCCTGACCCATATTAAACGTCTCATACATTTCATAGTCAGATAGTGCGGCAGTTTTTTGTATGAATAAAAACTCTTCCTGTGGCTCGAATAGTTTTTCGATGACGTAGGTAAAATCTCTTTTTGGGCGCATGAGCTTGCGCAACCCATGGCCGGTGATGTTGACGATGTAGTGCAAATTAACATTTGCATCTTGCAGTGCAGAAATGAGGCGCGCATAGATGTTGCTTTTTGCAAGGAGAGCCTCGCCAAAGGTTTTGCCTGACGGAAGTGTTTCCGCAAAGCCTCGAGTCGTCATTGCGGCTACCTTTCTTGCGAGCGTGAGCCCGTTGGCATTGATGCCATTACTCTTGATGAACAGTATTCGATCGCCATGGCGGATACCGTGTTCTGTAATCAAGTGTTTTTTTGTCGGGATGATGCCCACAGCAGACCCCGCAAGATCAATGGTGGATTGTTCAATGATCCCCGAATACGCAGGAGTCTCGCCGCCGCCCCACACAACATCCGCGATATCGCATGCCCGCTTCCATCCGCGAATTAAATCAGACGCACGTTTTGTATCAGCAAACCAAGCGCTGTCGCCAACTGCCCAGTATGCATGTACGACGAGCGGCCGCGCGCCGACCGTTATGAGATCATTAATAATTGTTGCAACCGTATCGTGGGCAACAGCGGCATAGTATGTTTTCTTCCCATATTTTTCCATTGCGTCAGCCACAAGATTTTTCGTGCCGAGCCCTTCAATGACCGAAGCAAAATAGTGCGATCCCTGCTTCCATACATATGCCGACTCGCCGCGGGTCTGTGCTACTTCCCGTCCGCCATTTTGTTTTAGGTGTCGCCCGGTAAGCTTGGCAGCTTTTTGCGCGGCAATTTTAATCGGGTCGAGCATTCCGTAGCTGACCCCGGCATTTTCATATGCTGATTTTGTTTTTATAATTTTTCTCGCAGGCCGTTTTGCCATAGCTGTTTTGCTTTTGAAATATCCAAAGTGAGTTGATGATTATGAGTAGGCATCGCGGCAGTAATTGTCTTTTTGTTTGTTGTTGTGCCGATAGGAAAGAGTTCAACTTTCGATTGCGCGAAACGGGATTCAATAGATTCCCTGTTATCCGGCGCGACCTCTATAACAAAGCCCGGCGTTTCAGAGAAAAGGAAGATGTGAAGCGGCAGTTCATCAGACATTTCTATACTGCATCCGATTTCATTGCCAAATGACATCTCGGCAAGAGTGACGGCAATGCCACCGTCGGAAATATCATGCGCGCTCAATACAAGTCCGGCAGAAATTGCGCTCACGAGAGAATGGATCTGCCTGTTTGCTTCCTGCACATCTGATGATGGAAGATTGCTTCCGAGTTTGCCAGATAACGAGTAAAAAACGCTGCCGCCGCATTCGTTGTTTCTCTTGCCGATGAGATAGAGTTGGGAGCCAGGCTTTTTGAAACTCATGGTGATTGCACGCGATGCGTCATGCAATACGCCTAAGCATGCGATGATCGGGCTTGGCGCAACCGCGCTACCATGAGATTCGTTATACAATGACACATTTCCGGAAATAATAGGAACAGGGGAGTCTGGATACTGTATGTGCCGTAAACATTGAGCGGCTTCGGCAACTCCGCGTACTGCTTGTACAAATTCCCACATTTGCTCAGGCTTTTCCGGATTGCCAAAGTTAAGACAATCTGTCAGCGCAGCGGGGAATGCGCCAACTGCGGCAACGTTTCTGGCTGCTTCCAGCACGGCAAGCACACCTGCTTTGTATGGATCAATTTTACCGTAGCGCGGGTTTTGATCAACTGACAATGCAACGCCGCAGGTGCGTATTTCAGCCGGATAGGATTCATCGATAAATGGCTGCAAGACGCCGGCATCAGCCTGTCCCGGTTCAATGATCGTTTGCCCCTGTACTTGTTTATCATAGCGTTCGTAAATCGGCTCGCGGGATGCAACATTTTCGTGCGACAGGATTTTGTAAAAAATGTCGGCGCACCACGTCAGGTATTCATTCCCATCAGATGGAATGTGTAGTTCCTCATCTGTTGGTTCCGATATAGTTCTTTTCGGTTCCGTGATTGGACGATCATACCGCAGACCGCGAGTGACGTCTGATGCTTTTGCATGGACAATAGCAACGCTGCCGGAACGGACAATAAAATCATCGTGGTTTTTGATTTTTCCAATCACTGCGGCACGGGCTCCGTATGCCATCGACGGCAGGTCGAATGTCGTATTGTAGTGCTCTAAAATCAGAGGCGTAATGTCAGGACGCACTGCCCAGAGATACCGCTCTTGTGTTTCAGAGCAGAGGACTACGGCGGGATGCAGACCTTTCATGCTCACCGGCACCTTGTCGAGATCAACCTCCGCGCCATATCCGGCACTATCAGCGATTTCTACCGAAGCACAGGCAATGCCGCCAGCGCCAAGGTCTTTGAATCCGACATATTCCAGCAGATTTCGCTCTTTAAGTTTTGGCAGAAGAGTGTAGAGCGCTTTGAGTAAATGGCGTTTGAGAAATGCGTTTGGTTCTTGCACCGCACCTTTGTTGAGCTCTTTTTTGGATTCATCGAGTTCGCCGGAAGCAAAGGCAGCGCCGCCAAATCCGCTGTTATCAGTCGCTTTCCCGACAAGGATTAAATCATAGCCATCGGCGTTTTTTGGCGCGCGGGAGTGTATTACTTCATCTGCGCGCACCGTCCCGAGTGTGACGACGTTTACAAGGCAGTTTTCATTATATGATTCGTCAAAATATACATCACCTGCGATGGTGGGAACGCCGATCGGATTGCCGTATCCGGCAATGCCCGCAACCACGCCGTCTTGGATCCAGCGGGTTTTAGGAGCATCAAGCGCACCAAAACGTAGCGGGTCAGCATTTGCAATAACTTTCGCGCCCATACATGATACATCGCGCACGTTTCCGCCGATGCCGGTTGCCGCGCCTTCATACGGGACGACTTGCGAAGGATGATTATGCGACTCGTGGCTCATCACAATGCCGTATCTGTTCCCGGCATTATCTCGCGCGACTTCGACAATACCCGCGTCTTCCGACGGGCCAAGGATGACATTTGGCGCATCGGTGACAAATTGTTTGAGATGCGAGCGGCTGCTTTTATATGAACAGTGCTCTGATCCTTGGATAGACCAGAGGATGCACTCGGTGAGCGTTGGCGGGCGCTTGAGAATCTCGTTCTGTATTTTAAGAACTTCTTCCGGTGTGAGAGAGATGCGATGCCTAGAAAGCATCTCACGGCACTCTTCTGATGAGAGAGATGCGAAGTCAATGGTTTCGTTCATGTGATCATTGCTATCCCCTCATTTTACAGAGAAAAAAGTAAAGGTCAAATCAGAATTGACAACCAAAGCGTTCCCTTTGGTAGGTAGTCGCGATTACCGGTTATACAATCGTTCTTGCTCGGCTGCTGAACAAAATAGCGGCAGGGCATTATTTATTTTCTGCCGCAATCACGACATTTCGGAGTAGGCATGCTACCGTCACTGGTCCAACACCACCGGGTGTTGGCGTGACAGCAGATGCATGTTGGAGCGCTTCTTCCACCACAACATCCCCAACCATTTTTCCATTTACAAAATCTACACCTGCGTCAACAACGATTGCTCCGTCTTTTACCATATCGCCGATAATGGTACCTGCTTTCCCGACGCCACTCACAAGAATATCCGCTGATCGGCATTTTTCTTTGATATCACTTGTTTTACTGTTACATGTCGTTACGCTTGCGCGTTCGTTCATAAGCATGACGGCAAGCGGTTTGCCCACCAGAGCGCCGACACCGACAATCGTTACATTTGCTCCGGTAAGATCAGACCGCTGGGAAGCGATAATCTCAAGGATCGCTGCCGGAGTAGGCGGGAGAAAGAGAGACTGCTTCATCACCAGTCGCCCGATATTTTCATACGTGAGGCAGTCAACATCTCTTGAAGGGTGTATCGCGTTTAAGACAACATTTGTATCGATATGATCGGAGAGCGGCAACTGCACGATCATGCCGCTTGTCGTACCGTCTGCTTGGATCGCAACAATTTCATCCAAAAGTTTTTCTGTTGAAATGTCTGCCGGATACTTTTTCAGTACAAACTTGATCCCTATTTGTTCTGCCGCCTCGCCCTTTTTCCGCACATACGTCGCAGATGCTTTATTGTCACCGACCAGGATCACGGTAAGCGAGGGTGGATTGCCGTGTTCAGCAAGTTTACGCACTCTTTCCTGTAGAGAATCCACGATTGACTCGGCAATTTTTTTCCCATTGATATGTATACCCATATATGGTATACTATATATCATAGTGCAGCGCATTGCACAAATGCGCATATTTGTGATTGTGAGATTATTTGTTCGCATGGAAGCCAAAGAAGCGAAGCAGCCGACAAAATTTTTCGGATTATCAAAAAATGTCATATCAATGGGGGTCGTGAGTCTTCTCAACGACCTCTCATCGGATATGATTTTTCCTTATATCCCGATTTTTCTCACCAGCGTGCTTGGCGCTTCGGCTACGTTTGTCGGTATTGTCGAAGGGGTCGCTGAAGCCACGGCAAGCGCTCTTAAAGCGGTTTCAGGGAGAATTTCAGATCGCATCCATCGCAGGAAACCTCTTATCGTTTTCGGATATACACTATCCGCGATTTCAAAACCCCTCCTTTCTCTCGCAGTCGCGCCCTGGCATGTGCTGGTCGTACGATTTTTTGATCGCGTAGGTAAAGGATCGCGCGATGCGCCGCGCGATGCGTTATTAAGCGTATCGATCAAGCATCGCATCATTGGCAAAGCGTTTGGGTTTCATCGCGCGGCAGATACGATGGGTGCTGCCCTCGGACCGATCTTCGCTTTTTTAATTCTACCGCTCATCGATAACAATTTGCGGACATTATTTCTATTGTCATTCATTGCAAGTTTTTTTGCGGTGTTGCTGATCATCTTTTTTGTAAAGGAGGTACGGAATGGCGAGATAACAAAAGCGCCTTCAGATTATCCGGAAGACGTGGCTAAAAAACAGAAATTCCATCTCGGTTCTCTCGGCCTTCCCTTTATGCTTTTTCTAGGGGTCTCTACGTTGTTTTCGCTTGGGAAAGTATCCGAAGCGTTTTTGCTGCTGCGCGCGCAAGATATCGGCATAGCGCTTGCTTTTCTGCCACTGCTTTATTTTGTCTACAACATTTCACTTGCGTTGCTTTCAACCCCTGCCGGCATTCTTTCCGATAAGATTGGACATCGAAATACTTTTATGATCGGGATGGCGATATTTGCTCTGACCTATTATCTATTTTCAACCATCTCGAGCGGGACGGCGATCTGGTTTCTTTTTGCGCTTTTGGGGTTATACGCAGCGCTCACCGAAGGAGTCGGCCGCGCGATCGTTGTCGGTCTTGTTGATGTCGAACACCGCGCAACAGCATCCGGTGTGTACCACGCATTCACAGGACTCGCCGCATTGCCTGCCGGCGTGATCTTTGGAGTGCTGTGGGATCGTTTTGGTGCTGCTGCTTCTTTTCAGTATAGCGCTGCCCTTGCGTTACTTTCGCTCTTTGTTTTCATTATCCTCCGATTCAGTTTTCCTTACAAAGTATATCGTGCGCAAGAGGGATGAATCTTGCTTTCAATCTGATGTCATCTGTGATACTGTAAGCATTGAAAAATGACAGCATGTGAATAACATGCTCGCCAATCCTTGAGCTTCTTATTCTTTAATATCATTCGTATGAGCCCGGTATTGAGGATTATTACAGGAGGCCTGGTTTTATTCTATCCCGCAGCTGCGTTTGCGCAGACAACGGAATTAAACACGGGAGACATTGCATGGGTAGCAACCGCTGCCGTTCTCGTGATGATCATGACGCCCGCTTTGGGCTTTTTTTACGCCGGTTTGGTGCGTACTAAAAACATTATATCGACACTCACGCAGTGCGTTGGCATTTTTGCCGTCGTGAGTTTGGTTTGGACACTGTGGGGCTATAGCATTGCTTTTGGACCAAGTGTGAATGGATTATTTGGCGATCTTTCCTGGTTCGGATTATCCGGCGTCGGTGCAGCACCAAACGCGGCATACGCAGCAACGATTCCAGCACTGCTCTTTTATTTCTTTCAGCTGAAGTTTGCCGCCATTACGCCCGCGCTTATCATCGGCGCATTTGCCGAAAGAGTGCGTTTCATGTCACTTTTGATATTTGTCGTTTTATGGACGACATTTGTGTATTCTCCGATCGCGCATTGGGTGTGGAACCCCGATGGTTGGCTGCGAAAATTAGGTGCGCTTGATTTTGCCGGTGGCACGGTGGTGCATATTGCCGCAGGGTTTTCTGCGTTAGCCTGTGCATGGCTTATCGGCAGGCGCAAAGACGCTTCGAATGGCGCAGAACTCAAGCCAAGCAATATTCCTTTTGTGATTCTGGGCGCAGCATTGCTCTGGTTCGGATGGTTTGGGTTTAATGCCGGAAGCACGCTTGCTGCCGGAGAGCTTGCCGTGTCTGCCCTTGTCGTCACAAATGTTGCTGCAGCAGCAGGTGCCGTAAGCTGGATGCTCATGGACTGGAGCAGGAAACGAAAAGCATCAGCAGTTGGCATCGCAATCGGTGCCGTATGCGGTTTGGTCGCTATCACGCCGGCATCGGGGTTTGTCAACGTCAGTTCATCACTGCTCATCGGTTTCGTCGCCGGTATTGTTTCAAATATCGCGGCAAATTGGCGAGTGCGTACGCGGCTTGATGATTCACTCGATGTATTTGCCTGCCATGGCGTCAGCGGCATCTGGGGATCGCTTGCAACAGGTCTTTTTGCTACGCTTACGGTAAATGCCGCAGGTGCAAATGGATTTTTTTACGGCAATTCATCGCTTCTTTGGAATCAAGTACTCGCGGTTGCGGCAGTTGCAGCATTTTCGTTTTTTGGTTCGGCATTGATATGGAAGATTACAAACAGCGTTTTTCCGCTTCGCGTGGAGGAATCAGAGGAAGAACAGGGGCTCGATACTACACAGCACGGTGAAACATAACACAATCGCTTGCATTCTATGCAATTAACTCCTGATGAACTTCACACACTCCTTGTTGAGAAAGGCTTTTTGAAGGCGGAAGCATTTGATGAAGCTCGCAAGGCAGCAGAGGAGCAAACCATTCCACTTGAATTGTATCTTGTCGATCATGAGTTGATTAAAGATGAGCAGCTCGGTCTTGTAATAGCCGAGCATTATGAAGTGCCGTTTATCGATCTTGGAAATGTCAAAATCGATGACGCGGTATTGGTGCTCGTGCCGGAAGTGGTTGCTCGGTCACGCGGCATCATTGCATTTGGAAGAGACGAGAAGGGCTTGCGCATCGCCATGCGCCAACCTCACGATCTTGAGATGATCCATTTGATCGAAAAGCGTGCCGGTATGCCCATTGCGCCGTATTATGTGACGCTGCATGACTTTCTCTCCGCGCTTGAACGATACAAAGCGAGCCTCTCCGTATCGTTTGAAAAGATTCTTGCCCGTCTCAAAGATCAGCTGTTGAGCCGCGATGAAAGGGATGAAGCGATTGTGGAGCTCATGGATATGCTTGTGCAGTATGGATACCAAAACAAGGCTTCAGACATTCATGTATCTCCGATGGCGCGGCATGTCATGGTGCGGTTTCGCATTGATGGCGTTTTGCACGATGTGCTTGAGATGCCGAAAGAGTTGCTTGATCCGGTCGTGATGCGCGTCAAAATTTTATCAAAAATGCGTACTGACGAACACCGTGCGGCGCAGGACGGGAAGTTTCGCTTCAATGCCAAAGAAGAGGTGATTGACGTGCGCGTATCGATCGTGCCAACCACGTATGGCGAAAATGTCGTCATGCGTTTGCTTTCATCAAAACTGCGGCGATTCAGCCTTGTTGACCTCGGTTTTCAGGAAGCTGATCTGGAAAAGGTGAACCACGCGAGCGAAAGCCCGCACGGCATGATACTGGTGACTGGTCCGACCGGCAGCGGGAAAACGACGACTGTCTATGCGGTATTAAAGATTTTGAACACGCGCGATATACATATCGCAACGATCGAAGACCCGGTTGAATATGATATCGAAGGCGCTACGCAGATACAGGTGAATCCGAAAACGGGCCTTACGTTTGCAAAAGGGCTTCGATCTATCGTTCGACAGGATCCCGACATCATCATGGTTGGCGAAATCCGAGACAGTGAGACAGCCGGCATAGCGGTAAACTCCGCAATGACGGGCCACCTGGTACTCTCTACTCTCCATGCGAATGACTCGGCGACCACATTTCCTCGATTATTCGATATGGGTATCGAGCCATTCCTGATCGCGTCAACAGTGACGATCGTGATTGCCCAGCGTCTCGTGCGAAAGACCTGCGAAAAATGCCGTGCCTCGTATGTGCTTACGGCAGAGGAATGGGAGTTGATTGAGGAAGAGCCATCGATCGAGAAATTTTTTGAGTCGCGAGGCTTTACGTCGAAGTCGCGGCCTCGGGGATATAAAGGAAGCGGTTGTATGGTGTGTGCTGATACCGGTTATTCCGGAAGGCTCGGGATTTTTGAAGTACTGGAAATGAACGACGAGATCAAACAGTTGATCTTAAAACGCGCTACCAGCGATCAGATCATGAGCGCTTCCAAAAAGGGTGGGATGACGAGTATGCTCGAAGATGGACTCGAAAAAGTTTTGCTTGGGCTTACTACACTTGAGGAAGTGTTGCGCGCAACAAAGGAATAATAAGACATTCGATTCATGCCCGAAGAAAAGAAAAATATCCTGTCAGCCGATATATCATTTGGCGGGGTGGGGCCAGCCCAGATTTCGATATTGGCAAAACAGCTTGCCGTGATGTTACGCGCGGGGCTTACCCTTAACGAGTCGCTGCTCATCGCGCGGGATTCATCGCGAGGCCAGCTGAAGTCATGCCTTTCTTCGGTAAGTTCCTCAATCAGCGCAGGACAGAAATTATCTCGGGCGCTTTCTGATTACCCGCGCATTTTTTCACCGCTTTTCATCAATGCGGTTCGTGCCGGTGAGACCTCCGGCACGCTGGTAGAAAATTTTGAGCAGCTTGCGATGCAGCTGCAAAAAGAAAAGGAGTTGGCATCAAAGATAAAAGGGGCGATGATTTATCCGATCGTTGTGCTGGTCGCGGCACTGATACTCGGAGCAGGGTTGGCGTTTTTCGTGTTACCGCAAATCACGCCGTTGTTTGAGCGGCTCAACGTTGATTTGCCGATCACGACAAAAATCATTATTTGGATATCAAAGCAAATCCAATCAAATGGCGTTGCGATCGCCATCGGCTCTGTCGTTGCAATCGTCGGGTTTGCAGTGTTAATCCGCCAGCGTTTTATGCGGCCGATCACCCACGGAGTATTGTTGCGGATGCCGGTCATTGCTCCGTTGACGCGCCATGCAAACCTTGCGCGTTTCTGCCGCACACTTGGGACGTTATTGGGCAGCGGTTTGAATATCGATGAAGCGCTGCTTATCCTGCAAGACACGATGGGTAATTTTTACTACCGCAAGGCAGTACAATCCGTGGCACGGCTCACTACGCGCGGCACGAAACTATCGCGCAACCTCGAAGATCATGAATGGCTTTTTCCCAAACTCGTCACACGCATGATCGGTGTCGGTGAAGAGTCCGGTAAACTGCAAGAAGCGCTGCTCTTTCTCGCTGATTACTACGAGGACGAGCTCGATACTTCAACAAAGTCACTTTCCACCGCTATCGAGCCGCTGTTGTTAATCGGCATCGGTTTGGCTGTCGGATTCCTCGCGCTTTCCATCATTACACCGATCTATGAAATCACGGGAAACGTCAAGAGATAACGGCCGAGGCGGGACGGGTTTTACCCTGATCGAGCTGCTTGTCGTCTTGACGATTTTTTTACTTCTTATCGTGGGGTCAATTTCCCTGTTTCGCTCCACGCAGGTATCGGCTCACTTGAACGAGCAGTCGAACGCTCTCATCCATGCCTTACGCTCCGCCGATATTGAATCTTTGTATGGTCGGCATAATAACTCGCATGGTTTGTATTTTACGGCCGCGCCCGGAGGCGAAGAACAAATCATCCGATACACCGGTACGTCGTATGCCGGACGTGTCGCCGGTTCTGAAATTACCTACACATTTCCATCATCGATTGATCTGTCGCTCCAGCTGTCTACGACGACCCCCGAGATCGTTTTTGCGCGCAATACCGGCGTGCCTAGCGCAACAGGCACGATCCTACTCGATCTTGCCGGTATTGGCTCGAGGACAATATCAGTCAATCGACTCGGCGCTGTTGATGAGGTTGATTAGCGTTCCATTAAACAAATTCCTTATCATGCGTTTTTATCAAAAAGGTGAAAGTCTCCTTGAAGTCGTGCTTGCTCTCGGTATTTTTTCATTGATGATTGCTGCCATCACGGCGATGCTCACCGGCGGTTTTGGATTATCTCGCATATCGGAATTGTCACTCCAAGGAAATGCACTTGCGCAAGAAGGGATTGAGAATACGCGCTCGGCGCATGCCGATACGTGGAATATCATTCCCTACACGCAAACAACGACCGAAACACTCGGCAGATTTACGCGGACAACAACATACAACGCCGTATGTCGAACAGCGGTGCATGAAATAGCAACGTGTCCGGCATCATATACCGATATCCATACAAAGGAGGCTGTTGTGACGGTAAGCTGGCAAGATCGGATTGGAATAACGAATTCTGTGCGTCGAGCAACGTATCTGACAAATTGGGAGTCGCAGGATTGGACGCAGACAGATTGGTCAGGCGGTGCAGGGCAAACGATCTGGAATGATACAACAAAATACGATAGTTCTACATCACTTACCGCGACAAGCAGTCCCGGTACGTTGCGGCTCGGTGATGCTCCGGACGGCCAATGGTATATCAGCGGCGGCTCCGAACGTACCGACACCACCGATACCCAGTTCAATGCAGGCACCTTATCGGATGTTGTTGTAAACGGTTCTGGTGAAAACGCTGGAGTCACGCTTGAGCAGGGTTTGCAGTGGGCGCCACACCAGAACAGCGCGAGTACGACCTCGTCGCATCTGAATGCTATTTCTCTCCTATCGTCGACCGATATATGGGCATCCGCAAATAACGGAGAGATTATCCGCTACGATGGTTCTTCGTGGTCACTGAATTACGATGTTGGCAGCGCGCATCTTAACGGTATCGCGATGCGCACCACATCCGATGGTTGGGCAGTGGGGCAGTCAGGAAAAATCTATCACTACAATGGAACAGCATGGAGTGAGAGCGCAGACAGCGGAAATGATGTATGGTTTGACATTGCATCTCTTGCCAGTAATGACGTATGGGTGGTGGGCAGTGATGACGATGAAGCAGAAGACGACGGCAAAATCGCCCATTATAATGGTTCCGTATGGTCGTATGTTACCCCGCCTTCTGATCATGTGATCTACGGTGTTGCAGCTGTATCGCCAACAGATATGTGGGCTGCGGGAAAGAGCGGCCGTATCTGGCGATACAATGGTGTATCATGGAGCCTGCAAACGGATACCGGATCTGAAACATGGAATGACATCGTATTGATTTCAGCAAACGACGGATGGGTGGCTGGCAAGAGCGGTGCCGTTGCCCATTGGAACGGGTCAGCATGGACTGTTGCTGCCGTACCTTCTCCGGCGGAAATAAAATCCCTTGATGCCATCTCATCAACCGATATCTGGGCAGTCGGACAAAATGGCAATGTATGGCACTACAATGGGAGTGCATGGGAATATCGTGGGACAGCCGGATCTGATAAGTTAAACAACATTACCATGATCAATGCGCAAACCGGCTGGGCCGTAGGAAACAATGGACGCATCGAGTTGTATGGGTTGCTTCTCTATGATGCAACAGGCACGTATCAGTCAACGGTCGTTGATACGGGTACGGCTTCCCCGATCTGGAGTGTTGCCTCCTGGGTTGAAACTCTTGTTGCAGGAGGCAATGTGACGATAGCAACACGCACGGGCGCAACTCCCGCACCTGACGGGTCATGGTCATCATGGAGTGGAGAGCTGACACAACCAAACGGATCGCAGATCACGTCGCCATCCGCACGCTATTTGCAATATCGCATATCATATACACGCGGAGATAATCCTACAGAAAGCCCACGAGTTGATGCCGTCACCATACAATACAATCTTGCGACATCAGCGAATCTCTACAGCATAGCGGCACTATCGTCATCGGATGTATGGGCCGCAGGAGCGAGTGGTAAGATTATTCATTTTGATGGTACTGGTTGGGCAGAGTATGCAGATACCGGCAATGAAACATGGTATGCAATGGATTTTCGTACTCCTATCGATGGCTGGGTCGGCGGTATCAGTGGAAGCGTTGCGCATTGGAATGGTTCCTCATGGTCAGATTCATCAGTACCGTCCGCAGCGGATATTCGTGCGATCGCTGCTGTTGCTGTTAATGATGTATGGGCCGCCGGCCTTTCAGGCCGCATTTGGCATTACGACGGTTTATCGTGGACGCTTTTTATCGATACCGGCAACACAACATGGAGAACACTTGCGTTCTCATCTGCCAATGATATCTGGGCAGGCGGCGATAGCGGCGCGCTCGCGCACTGGGATGGTTCTTCATGGTCCACTTCAACAATCCCATCTCCGGATACGATATACGGCATGACGGCAGTCTCGTCATCCGATATGTGGGCTGTCGGCGCGAACGGTAAGATTTGGAATTATAACGGATCAAGTTGGTCACTGCATACCGATACGGGATCGCAGCAGTGGTTGGGAAGCGCTTTTCCCACAAGTTTTGATGGATGGGCAATAGGAGGAGACGGCGCGATACGGCGATATAACGATACCGCATGGAGTTCCTTTTCTTCGCCAACCGCGGAGATGCTATCAGCAGTGTCATTTGCGAGTAGAAAGCTCGGTTGGGCTGTTGGTGATGACGGGATGGTGCTGCGTTTTTATCGAGAAAGCGTATCGGTGATGTCCGGCAGTTTGCAGTCATCAGCTTTTTCCATGAGCGATGCTTCGCCGATCCAAACCATTGAGTGGACTGATGTTAGCACTGATTGCAGTTCTCCTTGCAAACTGCAATTCCAGCTTCGAGCGGCTCCTGATGCAGGCGGGTCCCCCGGTACCTGGAGTGACTGGTATGGCGCAAACGGTACAAGCACGTATTTTACCGTGCCGAATGGTTCTCTTGTGCCAACGGCATTAAATGGCAAGCAATGGGTGCAGTACCGCGCGGAGTTCATAAGCGATGGCACGAGTACCCCTATCCTTTCCGATGTAACTGTTAATTATCAGTAAAGCAATGCAAAGCGCAACTTTTCAATCAACAGCAGTTTCGAGCGACTCTCGGGCATTCACGCTCATTGAAGTCATTATCGCAACAGCGGTGATATCGGGTATTGTTTTTGCCTCGGTTGGTTTTTTTGGCGCCGTCCTTGCTGGCCGCGCAAAAACGCAGGCCGCGCAAGAAGTGCATGACGCGACAAGAATTGCATCAGCGCTTATCACAAAGCGTATTCGAGCGGCAGCAACAGTTGTAAGCGCATCTTCCACATTTGGCGTCAGTCCCGGCGTTCTAACTCTTTCGATGGCCGACAGCGCTCTGAATCCGACTGTTATATATGTCTCAGGGAATTCCATACTGCAGATAACAGAAGGGACGTCAGCTCCCGTGAGTGTGACGAGCAACAATGTTTCCATTACGAATCTCATATTTACGCAGACTTCGTACCCGGGAAGCAGTGGAGGCATTACTCTTGATATGACAATAGCATATCGTAATCCAGACGCGGATCCGAATTATTCTTATTCATTGCGTCAGCAGACACTTACCTTATTGCGGCCCTGATATGGTACATTCCGTGATACACTCTAAAGCAGCCTCGCTTATCATAGCAGTTATGATTATATCGGCAGCCCTTTTCGTGGTTGCTGTGACGAATATCAATGTCGGGATTGGAGATGCTGATCTTGCGCTTGTCGCAACGAAGGGCGAGCAAGCATATACAGCAGCAGAGGGTTGCGTGCAAGATACATTGCGACAGATACGGCGGACTGCTTCGTATGGCGTAGGCAGTGGTACTATCACATTCACATCAACGATCGGATCGTGTACAATAGATGTCATTGATCTTGGTGGCAACCAACGCAGAATATCTGTCACCGGCACCGTCGATGATTTCTCGAGACGGATTACTGTTACCGCAACAGTCGGCGGGTTGGTGATTACTATTCAGTCATGGCAAGAAACATAGGCCGTATGAAGCAGACAAAAAAAACAAAGAAATCAAAAAATATCATAGGGATCGACATCGCAGACCATACGTTATCGCTTGTTGAGCTCGAAAAAAATAGAAACCATCCTCACATCACGTCTGTTACGCGGGTAAGCATACCTTCCGGCATTGTCGTACGAGGGAGGATACGCGATGCCGAAAAACTTCAGGAATTATTTGAATACGCGATTTCAGCTGCGCATCCTGCGCCGATGGTGTCTCGAAATGCGATCATGGGAATACCCGACAGCCAATTATACACGCATCTTGCGCGTCTGCCTGCAAAAAAAGATAGTGAATTCGAAGAAGTTGCGCGATCAGAAGCTTTCAATACATTCCCCATCGAGAAACGCGATCTAGTATATTCCTATCGTTCGGTATCCCATACCACCGATGGTGCAGACACGGTATTTATTGCTACATCCAAAGAGGTTCTGCGCGAATGGGATTTATTTTTTCGGCGGATAGGCATTTCAGTATTATTTTATGACAGCGAAGTTCTCGCGACCGCGCGCGGGTTAGTGGCACACGGAGGCGATAACGCATTTTGTCTTGTGGATATTGGCGCTGCCACCACCACTGTTTCTGTATTTGATGTGATAGGCATTCGGTATGTGTATTCAATCGAACACGCGGGAAGCGCATTAACAGAAGGCATTGCAAAACTGGAAAGCCTGCCGTTTGATGAGGCGCAAAAGAGAAAACACGAACTGGATCTTGCTGATATTCCAACGAGCCTTGCAGCGATCCTTCCATCATTTTTTGATCCCATCCTCAAAGAAATAGATACGGCAATCAAATACGTATCGCAAAGCTATAACGTTTCTGTTGCAAAAATCATTCTTGTTGGCGGAACAGCTGCCTTGAAAGGGTTGCCGGAATACATCAGCAAGCATACTGGCATCGATACCGAGCGAGGTGTTTCTATCATTACGAATGCAGAGCAGAGTCGTGTGCAACGCGAGGAGCCAAGCATTGAATCGATCGGATTAGCGTTATACGGACTCAATCAAAAAGAATACGAGAACTCTCCAAATCTGATTTCTCCTCCGGAAGATACGGCGCAAGGCGAGGTTGTCGCGAAGAAAGGCGCGCCGCAAGCATATGATGCAAGCGTTGAAAAAATGAAGGAGTTTCGTGACATCAGAAAAGAACAAAAACGCATGCGTAATCAGATTATGACGTTAGTGGTTGTTTTGGTTGTTGGCACGGCGTTGCTTATGGCAGCGTTTTGGTATCAGCGGCAAGAGCAGGAGCGAAAAGAACAAGCGCTACGCAAGGCGATCCCGCAATACACGTATCAGCAAACAGCGCAGATGCTCATACCAATTAGCATCCAGGGCTCGGCAGAAGGTATGGCATCGGGTAGTCTGTCTCGGATATCGGTGCCGGAGGATACGGTTGTCAATGATGCGATACGAGCTGATGCCGAAGTGAACTTGCGCCGCCAACTGCAGGCAGGGCAAGATTATTGGAACAAGCCGTTTGATCCGCCATTGTCGTTTCTCGTATTTAACAAAAATGAAGTTCGCTTACTTGCCAATGCTATGATTGCCCAACGCGCGGGTACAGCGATACCCTATGATGTAGGGTATATCGAATATCTAGATGCCGAAAAATCGGAGGATACACCGGTATTTTTTCTGACTGTACGGGCATCCATTAGCGCGCAAGCGCCCCTGCAGGGTCTGGAATGACGTTTACGACATATCCACAAGCCGTCATGACATGCCATGGGGAATGTGGTATAATTATTAGTGAGAAAAGAGAAGTTTCTCACATTATTTGATTTTGTATTATTTTTAATCATTACCTGCGAAATCCTATGAATAGAATGAAAATGCAAGGATCACGCTGTACAAAGGGTTTTACCCTTATTGAGTTGCTGATCACAATTGCGGTAATCGCGATTTTAGCGGCAGTGGCTTTTGTTGCGTTAAATCCATTGCAGCGTTTCCAAGACACACGTGATGCGCGCCGCGCATCTGATGTTGCGGCTGTTCTGTCTGCTGCTAAGACGCATCAAGTCGATAATGACGGTGCCTACCTTGCCGCGATCTCCGGACTGACTGCCGGGCAAGTCTATATGATTAACGATGGCTCGGCAGCAACTGGCTGCGATGATAACAATGCGCAGTGTGATACGGCTGTGACAAATGATACAGCGTGTGCCAACTTGAGCGGACTGGTGACAGGAGGGTATCTTGCCTCGGTTCCGATGAGCCCGAATGGCGCGGGTACCTGGACTGCGGCACGATCTGGCTACACGATATCGCGATCAGCAACGAACGTACTTACGGTGCGTGCCTGTGAATCGGAAAACACAACCGAGATTTTCTCCTCACGATAGTTGAGCTGAAAAGATAAACTAAGAATAAGCCCCCACCATGGGGGCTTATTCTTGACAAATAGGAAAGAATCCTGTAATATCCCATCATCTAAGTCAAGTAGTAAGTTTCCTACGTGTTATCAAATATCCAAGGTATTTCCGAGGAGGTCGCCAAAGACAGGGTTTCCTTTCGATGGTCAGACAAGAGAGACAGTATGAAACGACGAAAGGTCGTGCTACAAAGTAATTGAAATCATCGAAACAATGGCAAAGAAACTCTACGTTGGCGGACTTCCGTACACAACGACTGAAGACGAGTTGAAAGACGCGTTTTCACAGTCAGGTACGGTTGCATCGGCAACAATCATCAAAGATAAGTTTTCAGGCCGTTCCAAAGGTTTTGGATTCGTCGAATTTGAAAACGACGAAGAAGCCGACAAGGCTGTCGAACTGTGGAATGGCAAGGAACTCGGCGGACGCCGTCTTACGGTAAACGAAGCGCGTCCGTTTCAGCCTCGTCCAGCAGGCGGCGGTCGATCATTCGGCGGCGGCGGTCGGGGCGGCTACGGCGGCGGCGGTCGGCAGAACTACGGTTCTGGCGGATACAGTTCCTAAATTTAGGATATCGATCCACGGTAACCTCTTTAGTTGAGGTGAACCAAATAAAAGCGTCCACACCCTGGGCGTTTTTATTATTCTATGTTAGAATGCTTTTTATGAAATCTGAAACAATCCTTCTTTCGGTAGGTGGCTCGCTCGTTGTGCCTGATGGCGTTGACATTGCATTTTTGAAAAACTTGCGATTACTCGTAGCGCGCCATATCCGCAATGGCAAACGGTTTGCAGTGAGCGTAGGAGGCGGTTCGACCTGCCGTACGTATCAAGATGCAGCACGTGCCGTGATGCCAAAAACATCACAGCTCGAACTCGATTGGATCGGTATACGGTCAACGGAGCTGAATGCCTACCTTGTGAAAGTAATCATGGACGAGCTCGCGCATCATGAGGTGATTTCCAATCCCACCAAAAAAATACGTCTCGATAAGCCGGTCGCAGTAGTAGCAGGATGGAAGCCGGGCTGCAGCACTGACATGGATACCGTGCTTCTTGCCAAGAACTTAGGCATTAAGCGTATCGCAAACCTTACGAATATTGATTTTGTATACGATAAAGACCCGCGGATACATACTGATGCAAAGCCGCTTCGCGATATTACCTGGAAAGCGTTTCGTGCGATATTACCTCCGCAATGGAAACCAGGGCTCCACTCGCCATTTGATCCTGTCGCATCAAAGCTCGCGCAAAAACTCGGATTGACCGTTGCCATCATGAACGGTAACGATTTTGCCAATTTGAACAAGTATATTACAGGAAAGCCGTTCGTTGGAACCGTGATCCACTCGTAATAGTATTACAGCTTCACGACCTCAAGTTTTGCAAGGTCGGCATTGCTGATGCCAAGGCCTTTTTCACGCATGATGGCAAACGCGTCTGACGGCCGTCCGAGATAGTATGCCTTCTTATCTTTCGGATAGACATAGTGCGCACGGCCCTTTGTATCTATGTCAATGAGAATCTTTCCCACTACATTAGCAGGGTATTCCATATAGCCTTTTAGAAAGCTGTTTTTTACCCCGAGCCCCAATTTGCGCATGACAGCAAATGCGTCGGCTGGCCGTCCGAGAGAATATGCCTTACTGTCTACCGGATAGATATAGTAAGCCTCACCATGCGATTGCGTCTGCAATACAATCATTCCTTTGAGCCGGTCAGCAAATGATAGCGTTTTTGCCGTTATTGGTGATGCACTTTTTTTAGCTGCAAGTGTTTTAACTGCTACCTGATCCATATTGGTGGACTCGTTGTTATATTGATCCACGCTACGGACAGTGTAGTAGTATGTTTTTGATGCACTTACCGTCTCATCGGTTGCCTTGGTTTCCGTCGTTGATGATATCACGAGTTTGCCGAGATCACCTTTTGTTGATGAGCGGTACACTTTGCTGTAGCTAACAGTGCTTGCAATATCTTTCGCATAACTCCAAGCAAGCGATACAGCCCCCGTTGACGCCACTGAAGCAGAGACGGTTTGCGGGATCGAGCGCGTCTCTGTCTGTGTGGAAGCGATCAGAGCAAACTTCGTCAGATGCGCAAGCGTGCCGGTAATCGTATGGTCAGCTTCATTGACAACTGCATTTTGCACTGGTTGCCAGCTGTAGCGTGCTTCATCCCAGAATTGGAGAGACAGATCGGTCGGCGTGAGACCAAGACGTTTTAATTCTGTCGGCTCATACGGTATAGCTACGGTGATATCCGAATTAAAGGATGATATGTCTCTTCCTTGTGCAGAGCGGACATCAACATCATATCCGAGCCCAACAACTCGTGAGGAACCTTGGGAAGGTGTCACAACCTGTGGCGTTATCGAGAGCGCAACGGCGCCGCCCGTGCCTGCCGAGCCCGGAGGGAGCGAGACTTTTACCCCTTCGCTGTTGCTGACTACTGCGAGCTGGTCAGCATCTGCCGTTGCCGTCACGGGGTCGGGGAGCCGTACATCGAGTGATGCAAGGCTGATATTTTGCGTGATTTTTTCTTCTGTTCCGATCGGCAACGTGAACTCCGAGCTTTTATATGCCACCCGATCTTTTTCTGACATTGCGGCGATATGCCATACATCGTTTGCCGCGACTTTCAATTTGTATCTGCCGTCATCATCAGCATATCCATCGGTATAGCCACCCTTATCCGACCATGCCCAGATGAACGCCCACGATGGCGATCCATCAATCATCGCAGTGCCGCTCAATGTGACGTTGATCGGGCGGAACACAAGCGTGACATCTTTTGTCTCGCCTGCAGCAGCAGACACTTTTTGTTCCACCGGGTTTGCATAGCCAAGTGAAGGAGGCAAGAAGGATCGGATGTAGTAGGCGGTATCCGGTCTTACCTTAAAGTTAAATTTGCCGTCTTGATCCGTGTAGTCGCCATTGAGGTAGGATAATTGTTTTGCGGTTTCCTTGGAGAAGAACGCAAAACTCTTCGTGGAAATCCCAATCCATATATTCTGTACCGGTTTTCCTTCCGTATCGATCGCTCTGCCATTTAGGTTAGCATTTGCGCGATAGGCCTTTAGCTCAGCAGAACGATCTTGTCCCGGCTGCACTGTCATCTTTATGCCGCGCATTTGCTGAGGCTTCAGGTAGGTGCCCGATGGATCACTGATGTCATAGTCTATATACCAATCTCCGGGCGGGAGACTCATCTTGAATGTGCCCTTAGTCGTATCAACGTCAGCAGAATACCACGCGCCATTTTTGCCCGCGGTAAAGACCTTGAACGGTACGCCGGTCACCAATGATCCGCGCTCATCTACCAGCCTGCCTGAAATGCTTGACGCTTTTGCCGAAACTGTAAAATTTACTTGTTTCCGTTCGCCGGTTGCAAGCGCAACAGAAACAGCATTCTCCGGTACATACGTTGAGTTTGGCAACGTTTCAAGAGTTAAGATGTATTCTCCGGCAGGCACGCGCAAAGTAAACTCACCATTCTGCACCGGAGCGCCTTGGGGCAAACGCGTTCCGGATTTCTGCTGCACGGAGACAAAGCCGTAAAATCCGGTGATAATCGCGCCTTCCGGTGTACGGATGTTCCCCGATACAAAAGCATCAGATGCTGAAATAGCGAAATCAACAGTCACTGGTTCAGCCCCCGACACTCTGACAATACGCGGTGGCCCTTGCATACTGTAGCCTGACTCCGGATCTAGTATTACGCTCACCGTCCATTCGCCAGCGGACACCTTTAGGAAGTATTTGCCATTGTCGTCTGTGGCGCCAAAGATTGACTCTCCGGTGGATGATTTCCATGCGCCGACTTTCACTCTGCCAAGCGGCATATTTTTATCATCTCTCACCGTCCCTTGGATCACGCGGTTGGTGGTGAGGAGTGTTATTGTTTCAAGGTCTTTTGATTCTCCATCCGCAAGAGTGATTGTTCTGGGGGGCGGGGGAGTGATGCCGATATTTTGCGTAAGCAATTCGACTACCACCGTATATGAGCCAGCTGGCACGGGTACCTCAAACCTTCCATCCGCGTCATTCGATATGCTGAATGGCGGCATTTCGGAACGCCCTGTTAGTCGAACGGATACCGACCCCACGGGTAGTGCAAGTCCATCTTCGCGCGCAACGCGACCGAATACTTTTGTCGCACTAATGCGGCTAACTGTGAAGTCAACTTGCTTGATCGGCGTTGCAACGTCTCCAACAACTACTTCTTTTGGCGGTCCGGACCAATACCAATTTGATCCACCGAAATAAGTATTTGACGCCGGTATAAAGCCGCTGTTTGATTGCGGATTGGCTGTACCTGACGTGAATGGTACAGAACCGCCTCCAGTGGCGGAGGTTGTGAGTGTCTGACACGGGCTTTGGGGTGCTTCGGAGTAAACATCGTAATAGTTGCGCGCTGAACGGGATTGCAGCGATAGCATCCATGTGCCTGGCGCTAGGCTCATGCAATACGAACCAGTACTGTCAGTGTAAGCAGACACAGAGCCCGGACCATCTTTGCGCCAGGCCTCCACAACAGCGTCAGTCACAGGAGTATTATCAGGGTAGCGTATGAACCCTTTGACCGTGAATTGCGATACCGATAGTGTAAAGTTTTGTTCTCTTGTTTCTGTAGCGCTCAACCCGATCGTAACTTGTTCTGACGAGCGCATACCCTGCTGTCGCGGCGATGGGTGAGCTTGCACGATGTAGGTGTTGGCGGCGAGATTGCGGAAGCTGTATTCGCCAAACGCCGTTGTCGTTATAGTCGTGAAGTAGGTGTATGACGCATTGGAGAGCGATACCGTCGCGTTTGGAACGGGCGTTCCACGAGAGTCGCTTACGATTCCTTTTACCACGCCTGAACCGACAGCAGTGCTTGATTGTGTTGTAAAAGTGTAAGAGTAATTGTTTGCGATTGTTTCACCACTTGATGATTTGATTCCTCCCCGTATGGTCACTTCGTACGTCGTATCTGACTGGAGTGCGTCAAATAGTTGGAATCCAATACCATACGGATATGTTTGGATAGTTCCATTGAGCGGAGTTGCAGCACCGATGGGCCGTACGGTGATGGTATCTTTTGTGACGGAGGACGAGAGCAATGTTTTATTCAGCTCTACGCCGATATTTTTATTCGTCACCGGTACTGTCTTGTCTCCCGGTCTCGGCCAGAGCGTTTCGGTTTTGATCCCAAACGGTAATGAAACAGACGATTGTTTGGTCTGGAATGAATATGCGGCGGACGATGCAGTATTGCCGCTCGAGTCTTTTGAAGTAACGGTAAAATAGTATGTCGTATTCGGTGTGAGGCCGGTAAGCTGGATTGAATGGTTGCTCGTGTAGGTACCCGGCGTGGATTCAGCCGCGCTTCCGTACGACTGCGATATGCCGTAATCAACACGTGATGTCGCTGGCCTGTTTGTCTGCCAGCCGATCCAGATTGAGTTTCCGTCATCCGATGAACCGGCAGGATTTACATTATAGACGGTAAGCGGTTCGGTGACGGGATTTGGCGGGATGACTGTCTGGAGTGGCAGGGTGACATTTTGCCGCATCGTTGAGCCGCTAGTAAGCACTACACCCGATATGCGAGAAACACTCCCGAGATCAGTGCGTGTCGAAGGAGGCGATACACCCATTTCGTATGTACCGGCAGGAATGCCAGGGAAGGCATATTCGCCTTGTGCGTTTGTCATGCCGCTTGCCCAATAGCTCATGATAGCCGGAACAGGCATGCCCGGCGTAGCAGTATACGACGGAGTGCTTAGCCCAACCGTTGCGCCTTGAAGGGCTGTGCCGTCAGGCGCTTTTACTACCGCAACGAGATATGCGTCGCCGGGAGGGAATGTATTATTGATAGGTAGATTTGTCGGTTGTGTTGATGCTGACAATGTTTTGAATTGCAGCTGTGATGAAGGAGCTGATATCACCCCGTCAGTATTTTTTACATACGCTCGAGCGTAATAAATCGTGTCTGGTGCAAGCCCTCGCAATTCAATCGAAGGCGTAGCAGTTGTAGTGGATGAGAAAGGTGACACAGTGCCGTACTGCGGCGTTGTGCCGTACTCTACTTTCATGGTCACTTGCTGATTTGATGTGCCTTCGATCTTTGCTCCGTCACGGAAAATCTCTGCAATCCTGACATTTGACAGCGTGGGTGTGTTCGAAGCCGTCGGCGGAGTGGATGTGGATTGCGTGTCAGAAAGAGTTGTAAAGGAAAAGTTTGGCTGCGTCGTTGATAATCCCGTTTCATTTGTCGCCACGATTTGATACGTATACGCAGTTCCTTTTGTGAGGTTTGGAAGATAGATGCCAATACTTTTAAGATTATCTTTTGAGACGGTGATTTCCGGACTCGCAACAAGGACTCCACCGTCAAGCTTGTATTCAACTTTTGCTTTGCCGGGCTCATCAAGTTCAAAAGAGATAATGGCTGAAGTCTGGCTGATGTTTGTTGCCCGTACATTGCTGACCACCGGCGGTGTGGTGTCCGGTTGGGCTGTTGAGTCGGTAAAGGTGGTGTTCAATGAGGAAGCAAGGCCGCCAGCATCGTATGCGCGGATGGCGATGTAGTATGTCTTGCCGGCAGTTAAGCCATTTAAGGTATATGACTGCATGGTGCCGCCAGCGACAGGAGTGGGAGGTGCAGGATTGGTGGCGACAAGCGATGATTGCCAGTCAGACTCCGTTTCAATCGGGGTAAGTTTGTAGCGAATTTCATATCGCGCGGCTGGTTGGGGAGTTGAGCTGATGCCGGGATCCCATGGCGCGGTCCATGAAAAAGCGATTGATGTTGTTGTCACCGTATCAATTTTTAACCCTGTGATTTGTGCTGGAGGAAATGTGTCTGTGGGGGCTGCGGCAGTTTTAATATCCCAGATACCGGGAAGGGTTGATGCATTTCCTGTAGCATCATACGAAAGCACGCCAAAACGATACGTGGTATTTGTTTCCAGTCCCGAAATTGTCAATGATTGCGTGACACCCATGGATGCCGGCAATGTCGGAACAAACGAAAGCTGTGTAGCAGCGATTTCAGGCGCGCTATTCCAAAAGCCGCCATCCGATGGGCTTTGAAATAATGTGCCGCCGTGTTTTTGGTACTTCACTTGATAGCGCGCAGGACCCGCGCCTGCATTCCAGCCGTCATCTCCCGGTGTTTTCCAGTTAAACGTCACCGTGTCATGCGTTACGGTTACCGTAGCCGCAGAGCCGAGATTAGCTTTGCCATCGGCTACATTGCCAGGTGCTACCGTATCTGATGCCGGTGTTGCAAAGACGTAATTTGAAGATGAGACGCCATTGTTTCCTTCTGATCCGTTTGCCGGCCACGAAACGATCTTGTAGTTATATGTCGTTCCCGGGGTGAGGTTGCTTAGGCGGATGATTTTTCCGCAGTCTGACGCCGCTTCTTCCTGAAACGCAAATCCATACGCAGTAGTAGGACCATAGTAGACTTTTCCATAGCCGGAACCGCTCAAGGTATAGCAAATCGTCACACTATTTGATGTGAGATTGCGTATAGATACGTTTGAGCTTGTAATGGTATCGGCAAAGGTTAGCGGCGGATACCCACCAAATAATACTGCCGAGATGCTAACAAGCGCTAAAAATCGCCTTACTTTTTTCATAATGCTCTTCTGATGAATAAGACAAAAACATTATATCAAGATCGCGGAATCTGTATTAGAAACTTATCCCCACCCCCCCACATCATTATGGAGTATACTTATTATTGCATTACGAGGGAATACGATTCCCTTTTTCATCTTTCCTATGAAACAAACTCGACTGCCATATATCCTCACTGCAGTTGTCGCATCTATCTTCGG
>JACQSB010000008.1 GCA_016206175.1 Candidatus Uhrbacteria bacterium
AAAATCATCAATTTCTTTTTCTGCAAGCGACACGACAATCGTTGGCGCCTTCACACCCACTTCGTATGTGCCATCTGGCTTCGCGCGAAAGCCAAGATATGCCGGAAAAACGTCAACTGCATCGGTTTGCAACAACAAGGCTTTGCGCCGTACGCCGTCAAGCTCAAAAAGCTCGGCTCGATCGGGATCAATTCGTCTCAGATCCTCCAACGATCCCGATGCAGCAAATGGCGTCTCTTTGGCGGCCAAACCACCTTTCCCTCCGGTGCCAACAGCAATATCAACCAACAGTTCAAAATTCTTTTCCGGATGATCGGGGTCGTATTTCTGGACATAATAATCCGCAACACCTCGCTTGTCATCGTAATCCGAGGTTGCGACAACGCGGACATGCTCACCGAGCCATTGATACAATTCAGCTGTCTGCCAGAAAACTAATTCGGCATCACGGGAAATGCTCGAGTATCCTTTCTTCTCTCTATGCTTTTCTTTTAATGTCTGAACAATATCTACTATGGCAGTGATTTTGTCCGCGCCCAACACTCCTTTGTATTTCTCGCTCAAATTGCGTAATTGCTGTTTTCTCTGCTCAAGCAGTTGAGGACCAAATTGTTCGTAATTCGCAAGCGACGGCGCAACCGCATTGGGGTCGCGCCTATCGGAGGGTTCGCTCTGTATTCTATCTGTGCGTCGAACAGACATAATCTTTCCACATTATAAACATACCTCTCAACTCCTTGACTCTATATTACAATTTCGATATGATACTATATTAGCTTTAATTATAACATAAAATCATCATGCGCGCAACTCTTTATCTGGCAGTTCTTACCGCGATTTTTCTCGGCATCGGCTATCTCATCGGAGGAAATGATGGTATGGTCTCCGCCTTCATTTTTGCCCTTATCATGAACTTTGGCAATTATTGGTTCTCATCAAAGATCGTCCTTACAATCTATGGAGCGATCCCCATGAAACGCGAAGAGTATCCGGCGATCTATGCTATGATTGAAGATCTCGCGCAACGCGCGAGCTTGCCTATGCCAACGCTCTATCTTATTCCGACAGAAACTCCGAATGCCTTTGCCACCGGAAGAGATGAAAATCATGCAGTAGTTGGCATCACGCAAGGCATTCTGCGGCTCTTGTCAGAAGACGAATTGCGCGGGGTACTTGCCCATGAACTATCGCACATCAAGAACAAAGATATGCTTGTCAGCGCGATGGCAGCCACGCTGGCAGGAGCGATCGCAATGCTCGGAAGGATCGCGTTTTGGTTTGGTGGTAATGATGAAAACAGATCCGGGATTGTCGGCATGTTGATTATGGTTATTATCACTCCCTTGATAGCCATGTTGATCCAATTAGCCGTATCGCGTTCCCGTGAATATGGCGCGGATAGCAGTGGCAGACAACTGCTTGGCGGCGATGGATCAACTCTTGCTTCTGCTCTTGGCAAACTGGGTCAATTCACAAAACGATTTCCCGCACAGGGCACACCTTCGCAAGAAGCTGCGGCACACCTGTTTATCATCAATCCATTTAAGGCATCGGGGCTTACCCATCTCTTTTCCACGCATCCTCCCATGGAGGAGCGGATCAGACGGCTGTTGGCGTAGAACAAAAAAGGCTGCGAACGCAGCTTTTTTGTTTGTGCTATATCTTTTGTAATTATTATTCCGGAGAGTGTTCTTGAGTCGGGGCTTGCTGTTGTGCCTGTTTCAAGGAAAGATTGATGCGATTTTGCTCATCAATGCCAATCACCTTCACCGGAATGACCTGTCCGACTTTTACGATGTCAGTCACCTGCCGCACGCGATAGGGTGCAAGTTCTGATATATGAACCAATCCTTCCTGGCGAGGTAGCACTTCGACAAAGGCGCCAAAATCCATGATGCGTGTCACTCGTCCTTCAAAGATCTCTCCAACTTTCACTTCGCGGGTTAATCGCTTGATCCACGCCACTGCTTCGACAGACCCTTCTTCGCTCACTGATGTCACCATCACAAGGCCTGTCTGTTCGATATCGATCTGCACGCCTGTCTTATCGATGATTTCGTTGATCACCTTACCGCCCGGTCCGATCACATCGCGGATCTTTTCCGGATTGATCATGAACGAAACAATGCGCGGCGCATATTTTGACAGTTCCGACCGCGGGGCTGCGATCGCTTGTTCCATCACGCCAAGAATCTTGAGGCGAGCAGCACTGCCGGCTTGAAGAGTCTCGCGCACAATTTCCATCGTAAGGCCTTTTGTTTTCGTATCCAGCTGGATCGCGGTGATTCCCTTTTTGGTGCCAGCTATTTTGAAATCCATTCCGCCGTCACCGTCCTCCAAATCTTGAAGATCGGTAAGCACTTTGTATGCGCCGTCTTGCCGGGAAGCAAGGCCCATAGCAATACCCGCAACGGGTGCTGTTATCGGAACGCCGGCATCCATGAGCGCCAGAGTTGATCCGCAGGTAGAAGCCATAGAGCTTGAACCATTTGATCCAAGCACTTCAGATACTACTCGGATAGTATAGGGAAAGTCCTCTTTGGAAGGAAGGACAGGCAACAATGCTTTTTCGGCGAGCGCACCATGCCCTACTTCACGGCGGCCGGGACCGCGCAACGGTTTCACTTCGCCAACGCTATACGGAGGAAAATTGTAGTGGTGCATGTACCGTTTTTTGCCGGCGACTTCCATACCGTCGAGTGTTTGCTCATCGCCTGGTGAACCAAGTGTGACAATAGAGAGCACTTGCGTCTCTCCGCGAGAAAATAATCCAGACCCATGAGTGCGGGGAAGGAGCCCGACTTCAGAGACGAGAACGCGGATCTCGTCGAGCGCGCGACCGTCCACGCGCTTAGCCTCATCAAGGATCGCACGCGTCACTTCTGCTTCTGCATACTCATCAACAAACGCTGCAGCTTTTTTGCGTTTTTCCTTGCCGACTTGTTTTTCAAGCAAATAGCCTTCAAGCGCTTGCTTCATGCGAGCTACTGCTGCCTTGCGGCTCTGCTTTGTTTCTTTGATGCCGGTGGTCAGATATTCTGGAGCTTTTTCAGCAAGCCATGTATGGATCAAATCAAGCATCTCGGATGTCAGAGACTCTTCATCTTCACCTGGCTCAGGAAGGTACGATTTTTTCTCTTGTCCGACTGCCGCGCGGTATTCGTTGAGAAAAGCGCATATCTTTCCTAGATGTTTGAGGCTGAATTCCATGGCCTGCGCCATAACATCTTCTGCAACCTCCGATGCTCCGGCTTCGATCATAAGAATTTTTTCATGCGTGCCGGCAACTACGAGGTCAAGCTCGCTTTTGGTGCGCGCTTCATACGATGGGTTGATGACCCATTCGCCGTTGATGCGTCCGATGCGGATGCCGCCGATCGGCCCATCCCATGGGATGGAAGATGCGTGCAGCACAGCAGACGCCGCAATCAATGCGGGGATGTCCGGATCGTTCTCCTGATCAACAGAAAGAACAGTGAGAATCACTTGGATATCGTTGCGCGTTGCATCATCAAAGAGCGGACGTATCGCGCGATCAACCAAACGAGCAGTCAAAATCGCTTCATCAGTGGCACGGCCTTCCCGCTTGATAAAGCGTGAACCTTTAATTTTGCCTGCCGCATAGAGCCTCTCTTCGTACTCCACCATAAGGGGAAGGTAATCAATACCCTCGCGCTGTCCAGGTGAGACAACCGCAGTGGCAAGCACGACGGTATCGCCGTAGCGGCATACTACCGATTCGTTTGCTTGCAAGGCGAGTTTTCCCGTTTCAAGGCTTAATTTTTTTCCTCCAATTTCTGTTTCAAATACGTTGTTCATACATTCGTTATGCTACCCGCGTCTTCGTAGGAGTATTCCATACCTGCCGTACGCGGCGTTTCTTGAGTAAATAGGTGCCGAGGTCTTTTCCGAGATCGACAAATTCATCCGCATGTTCAATCAATTTTCCTGACGTCGTATCACCAAACGCCATGACCTCAACAAGGCATCCTTTATTCTGCTGGAGATACGTTACGAGCGGAACGTAATCACCGTCGCCCGTCACGATAATGACCACGTCAAGCTTGTCAGCCATCTTGATCGCATCGACGGTCAAACCGACATCCCAATCCCCTTTTTTTGCCCCGCCGGCAAAGACTTGCAAGTCTTTCATGCGCACCTCAAAACCTTGTTTTGAGAGAGCCTCAAAAAATGATTCTTCTTCAACGGTTTTTGATTTGATGACGTATGCGATCGCGCGGATGAGCTTGCGTCCGGCAACGGCATTTTTCAGAATCCCTTGATAGTTTACGTTTGCGCCATAGAGGTTCTTTGCCGAATGGTACATGTTACCAACATCGATAAAGATGCCGACGCGCTGTTCAGAGTGCTTTATCATAATTCCTCCTCTCCTCGTTACGCGGCTGCTTCTTCAGCAAGCGGCATGTCAACGTCTTCTTCCAAAACATTTTTTGGCCCGAAGTCGCGTTTCTTTAATTTCAGCCGCTTTACGAGCTCCTCGTAAGCTGCCATGTCTTCTGCCGCCAGGTAACGCAAAAGACGGCGGCGTTCTCCGATCTTTTTGAGAAGTCCGCGGCGCGACGAATTATCTTTCTTATGTTCCTTGAGATGTTCCGTCAGACGGTTGATCTCTTCGGTCAGAATGGCGACCTGTACTTGGGTCGATCCCGTATCGCCAGGCTTCATCGCAAACTTGGCGATAATCTTTTGCTTGATCTTTTTATCGAGCATAGATATGTCCCTTTCTACACGCCGACACCGCAGAAAAGCGCTTGCTCATACGCTACAACCGCAGTATCCGTGTGTACTTTTACTTATAATGGAAGGCAGTATAGCATGGATATGCTAAAAAGCAAGTCCATGCCAAGCTTTGATAAAAAAAGAAAGTGTCGTACAATTACAGCATGCTCCGTACACTCGATACACTCATTGATGAGTATCTCTCGTATATCGAAGTTGAAAAAGACCGTTCGGCTCGGACTGTGCGCAACTATTCGCATTGGCTCAACCGCTTTGCCCGTTGGGCGACGACACAAACAATCAGTACGCCAGCAGAGATCACACCGGAAACAATCAAAAAATACAAAATCTATATCGCCCATCTTCCTGATAGTAAGCGACTGCAGAAAAATACCCTCAACTATCATCTTATCGCATTGCGAACATTTTTAGCTTATCTCGAAAAGAGAGGAATTGCCGCGCTCCCAAAACACAAGGTCGTGCTTTCCCGCGTGCGGCAAAAAGAGCAGGAGGCTCCATTGAATGCATCAGAAGCGCAACGGCTCTATGGCACAGTCTCAAGCTCCGGTGAAATTGGCAAGATAAAAAAACGAGATGCTGCAATCCTCGCCCTGCTTCTCCACACTGACCTTCGAGTATCGGAAGTGGTATCGCTTTTTCGGACAGATATCCGCCTGCATCGGAGAGAATGTATTTACAAGAGAGGCACTACCTACCACGCGCAGATACTCCCCTCCGATGCATGCGAGACGCTACAAGCATATCTCGATGAACGCAAGGATCCGTATCCGGCTCTTTTCATACGCTACGATAGAGCTGTAGGAAAAAAGATGGCCCCAAACCTTCGTGCAATGTCTCTCACTCCGAGAAGCATCCAGCGAATCATATCACGGTATGCTCGCCTTGCAGGGATTGAGAGATCAATAACGCCGGAGGTATTACGGCGAAGAACTCCGCGACCATAAAGCGTTGACTATAGGGCTAATTAACCGTAAAGTTTTCTTGTCTCCCCGTAGTTTAATGGATAAAACAAGAGCCTTCTAAGCTCTGGACCGAGGTTCGATTCCTCGCGGGGAGAAAGAATGATATACTCTTCTTATGCAAACACTTCTGCCACTCCTCATCGCCATTGCTGCCGGCGCAGTTGGTAATACGCTCATCCGCGCCGGCATGACGCATGTGCCATCGGAAGGATTTGATCTGTCTATTATCGTAAAAATCCTTACACAGCCGCTGGTGGTAACGGGAATTGTTTTTTTGACCGGCAGTTTTCCGTTTTATTCCATGGCGATCCAACGATTCGGGCTTGCGGTTGGAGTACCGATTATTTTTAGCTCTACCATCATCCTCACAACTGTTGCTGCCTATTTCCTCTTCCGTGAATCATTGACGATCGTAAATGTCATTGGTATACTCCTCCTGATCAGCGGCATTTTTTTGATCGCGCATAAATAACTATGGTGGCATAAAGGACTGAACCACAGCACGGAACCTTTACAAATCAGCTTGGATCTTTTATTCTTTACGTATGCCTAACGTAGAATGTCAGCGCTGTACTGCGGAATTCTATATAAAACCCAGCCATCAGAGGCTTGGATATGGAAAGTTCTGCACTAGAAAGTGCGCGGATGAATCAAAGAAAAGCGGAAAGTACGTATTCTGCGAGATCTGCTCAAAAAAAACATGGAAAACTCCTAAAGATTTCAAGAAATCTAAAAGCGGATTGTTCTTTTGCACAAAGTCGTGCCAGACGAAATGGAGAAATGCTGTATACTCCGGTAAAAACCATCCTCTTTGGGTGGATGGGGGAAGTACCTACAGAAATGTTTTATTAAAATCCGGTGTGAAACAGAAATGCAGAATATGTAAAAGCACCGACAGGAGAATACTTATAGTCCATCATATCGATAAAAATAGAAAAAATAACCGAACCGAAAATCTTGCTTGGCTATGCCACAATTGTCATTTTCTGGTGCATCATGATAAAAAAGTGTATAGAAAATTTATGGTGAGCGTAGTGTAATGGTTTAGCACGAGAGTTTGTGGAACTCTTAGAGCGGGTTCAATCCCCGTCGCTCACCCCATAAAAACACCACGCAAGAGGTGTTTTTATATAATACAATGAATGCATGACAATCGCAGAAAAAATAAAAAAACTCAAAAAGATCGATTTACCAGAAAAAATATTTTTTCTTGATCCCTCGCAGGAGGCGTTCAAATACAAGAGCAACGAGAGTAATGAGAATGAGGCCGGCAAAAACATCCGCGCTTCTCTGGAGCCTTCCCGAAATGCTTATGAGATAGCCTAATCCGCTCTTTGCATTGATAATTTCAGCGAGCACCACATACGTCCAACCGATACCGTTAACGATGATAATGCTATCCCATATCTGCGGTAATGCCGCAGGCAAAATCACTTTTCGGATCGTTTCCCATTGGGATAATCCCAAGTCTTCTGCCACAAGACGGTGTTCCCTTTTTATGTTATGGACTGCGTTTGCAACAAGAGGGATGAGATAGAAGATGATGCCGAGAAAAAGGAATAAGACCTTCATCGTTTCACCAATGCCAAACCATAGAATCATGAGCGGCAAAAGTGCAGTGATGGGAACATAACGCATCGGTTCAACCACAACCCGAGTAAGACGCTCAAAGAAGGATGAAAAACCGATACCAATACCGATGGGAATGCCCACGAATGCCGCGAGCAATGTTGCGCCAACGACACGCCCCAAGCTTGCAAAGAGCGCTGCAAAAAATTTTCCATTCGCGATAAGGGTTATCAGTGATTCAAGCACCCGAGTCGGAGAAGGCAGAAAGATCGGACTCACAAAACCTGTGTAAGTAAACAGTGACCATATTCCCACTGCGATTACGACACCGCCACTCACGATGCCAAATTCACGGAGTTTATTGGATCGAATGAACATACGTTATTCAAAAAGAAGAGGCGTATAGAAAAAGTCTCCTTCACTCTTTTTATAGTGTAATTCCGTTTCCTTTTCCAATACTGACTCCAACTTTTGTGCGATGGTTGTGATAAGAGGTTCTTGGTCTTGTTTTTTATCAATATAATCATGATTCTCCTTGTGGGCGAAGAACTCAATTTTTGACAACTGCTCTTCCGTCTCCTGCACGGACAAACCAAGATAGGTACTCACGATCTCCGCGGAACGCGGTTGATGTTCGCGAATATAATTATTTGCCTCAAAAAGAGCTGCGATTAAACGTAAGATATCGTTGTGGCGCTTCATCAATACCTCTTGCCTGCCTACAAGCGCATCGATAAGAATCGGCTCTTGCGCTGTCGAGGTCAAAATATGCGTCGGGGAAAGATGCCTAATATTAGTAAGCCATGGCTCCCAAATGACTGTTCCGTCAATAGCGTTTTGGAGGATCAATCCGCCAACATCGCTTTCCTTCGCATCAACCATACGGATTTCATCCGGATTGATATGGTGTTTATCAAGGAGATAGCGGAGAAAAAAATCGTTTACCCACCCTTTTTCAATCGCGATCGTCTTTCCGCGCAGATCTTCCATTGTCTTAATCTCTTCTTTCACGAGCAATGCGTCGCCTCCCATTGATCGATTAAGAAAAGCGCCGATCTTAAGGCGCGGTTCTTGGATAAGATCACGCAAATACTGATCGAATGTTGTATCAACAAGATCAATTTCTCCGCGTAGCAGAAAAGCGACGCGGTCGTCGTTCCTCTCAAGATGGAGAAGTTTCACATCAACGTCATGTTTTTCAAAGAGCCCAAGCTCTTGCGCGATGTAGAAGGGGGCAATACCGATCCAAGTAAAAACACCAATGTTCAGCGCGTTCGGATTCAAATCTGCAACGCGTATCTGCGCTGCCTTGATCACTTCTCGTTCGGTAAGAAAGGAGAGAAATTTGCCCATTCGAATAAACTCCGGCCAGAATTTCATCTCCGGTTTGCGTGGACGGGGCAGATCAACTTTAATAATGTCTTTTACCTGCGCCGGCCGCGCGCTCAACACCGCTATGCGATCACCGATAAAAATAGCTTCGTCAAGATCATGCGTAATAACCAGCATCGTCTTTTTGTTTTCTGCCCAGAGGTCGAGGATGAGCATGTGCATCAATTCCTTCGTCTGCTCATCGAGCCCGACAAACGGTTCATCCATGAGTACGAGCGGAGCATCTGCGACAAGCGTACGAGCAAGGGCGGCTCTCTGTTGCATGCCGCCGGAAATCTCATGAGGATAATGATTGCCAAAATCAGCAAGCCCCACACGTTTCAGGGCATTTGCCGCTTTTTCGCGTATTTCATCTTTATCCCCTAATTTCCAAAATCCGTGAGAAAGAGAAAATTGGATATTCTCCTCAACAGTAAGCCATGGAAAACACGATGTTCTCTGAAAGACGGTGACAGAATGGGGATTTTTCCCTATAACGCGCTCACCCCGAATGACTAAATCTCCGGAAGTCGGCTTGAGCGATCCGTTAAAGATATTTAAGAGAGTTGATTTGCCGCACCCGGAAGGACCAAGCAGAACCAGTATCTCCTTTTCGTGCACCTCAAGAGTGATATCCTTCAATATGACATTTTGTTCGTATTGTTTATGGATATTCCGTGCTTGGAGAAAAATCGTTGGTTGTTCAACCGTGGGATGAGTCTTGCCGCGAGTTTTGATGCCCTTATTGGGCATAGATTGATTTCAAGAAACTGTCATCCTTTGCGACGGAAGGATCAGCAACATCATCGATAAGACCGAGCTCCTTCCAGAGCGAGGCCGATGTGGCAAACATCGTGTTAAAGAGTGGCTCGCTGCCATCAAGCCCAAACATTTTTATATTATCTTCGAGCGCCGTCCACTTCACCCATGAGAGACTTTGGAGCGTTTTTTCAAGACCTAATTCCTCGAAAAGCGGTTCATTCTGCATTAAGAGTTGTGCAGCTCTTTGCGGATCTTGTTCCGCCGCAGCTACTCCATCAAATACGCCGCGGGTAAATGCTTCGACTGTTTTCGGATACTTCTTGAGAAAATCTGCTTTCGCCGCCATAACATCTGCGATGAGGTTTGGATTTTCTTTGCTACTTGTCAAAATATTGCTTCCGGGACGCACGAGCGCAGCAGACACATCCGGCTCCCAAACAACAGTTGCATCGACTTGCCCCGAGATAAATGCAGCGCGCGCTGTCATCGTATCTTGCGAAAACACGAGATTCTTACGAATCTCTTCCTTTTCCTCGGCTGTCAATGAAGAAGTGTTGAGAAGTGATTCTAAGAGCCAATGGCTCGGGGTATATTGTACGAGAGAAATTTTCTTTCCTTTGAGGTCTTCAATTTTCCCAATGCTCTTATCAGCAACAATAGCATCACCGCCTCTGCTCCAATCTATCTGCATAAATGCCTTGGCATCAATTCCATTTTTCACATAGGTCGGAACTTCATTTGCCCAAAAATCAACAGTCGACCAAACAACATCAACACCATCCGGCCCTCCCTTCACAAATGCCTTCCCCCGCGCATCAATATCTTCGATAAGGACCAACTTTACTTTTAATCCATAATTTTTGTAAAACAACGATTCAACTGACGGTTCAAATCCGTTATTAGCTACTATTGCCCCTGCATATCCGGGCCATGACACCAGACCAACTACGAGAGGGCGATCAAGCTCCACGCGATTTGAGGGCTGCTGCGTACCGGCTGTTGGTGTAGGGGTAGGTGCTGGCTGTCCAGCCTGTTTCTGTGAGACAAAATAAAAAATGCCGGCGAGCGCGACGGCAACAACGACGAATATGCCAAGGGCATTTTTCTGCATAGTATTCAGTTTATGATCTTAATACTGTAAAGGATAACACGGGGGGGCACGAAGTACAGTGGATAAAAACGCTCTTCCCAATCCCGTATCTTTTGCTAGGCTGGGCTAGCTGGTAGGGCTTGAGAAAGAAAGGGGGATGCGATGGGTCAAAAAGATCCATACGAAGTAGCGCTTAGATTAGCGCAAAAGAAGCTCTCAAAGGATTCTAATAAACGACAAGCGGAGCTCCGGGTGCTCGCGATGTGCGAGCGACTGAGAGGAAGGATCGATACAGGTAAGTACTGGGGGATGAGGCTTGATAAAGCTCTGTCGCGTGGGGATTTCCACGCGGCGCTGGCTTACTTGCCCAAAATTGACGCGGAAATCACGTAGCTCAAGAACTCTCTCAAACGTCCGGCGCGATGCCCTACCGCGCCGGACCACTTTTTAATTTCCGCCGGAATCTTTTTTCCACTGTTCGTAGTGCGCCATGAGCTGCTGTAATGGTTCTGGAATGCCGTCAAATGCATGTGAATCTATGCGGCGGATCGGCATGATGGCAGAGCTGGTATTTGTGAAAAATGCGCCGTCATAGGAAGGGAGCTTAGCAGGTGAGACAAGGGCTTCCTTATATGTATAGCCGTACTTTCCAAGCAATTTCAATAGTGCCATACGAGTCACTCCTTCCAATATCCTACCCGCCGGTGGTGATACAACGGTCATATCTTTTATTAAAAAAAAATTACTCCGTGTGCCTTCGAGCATACATCCGTCACGATCGAGGAGCAGCGCATCATAACATCCGGCTTGTTTTGCCTTACGGTAATGCAGATAACTGCCGAGCATGTTAAGCGTCTTTGCCTGCGGAAACATCCGCTCATAGGAAGCAGTAATGGTTGCTACGCCATCCCGATATAATTTACGGTCGGCAAAGAGCGGCGCAGATGGCAGAATAAAAAGTTCGGCTTGCGCGCGCGTCTTGCCGCCGATGAGAAGTATCTTGATGTTATAGGCATCGTTGATCGCCAATGTGCCAACCAATTCTTTCACGCTTGAAACTATGAATTGTTCAGTCAGCGGATGCTCAAGCCCAATGATGCGCGCGGAGCGCATGAGCCGCTCGGCATGCGCGGCCAAAAAATAGGGGATCCTATCACGCACGCGCAAGGTCTCGTATACACCAAACCCGTATGAGTATTCAATGGAATAAAGCGATACTGACGCCTGATCGATGGGCAGTAGGTGTCCGTTTTTTGAAAATAATGAATATGCCGACATGCCAGACGAGATACACTACTAGGTATCCTGCTGCGGTTGGTGCAAACCACGTTCTGCAAGATAGGCGAGGAAATGTTTTGTTGACATGCTGATCAATTCATCGCGTTGCACGCCGAGCTTTTGTGCTGTTTCAATGAGAATCTCTTCTGACGAAGCTTCAATCTCTGCATAGGTGGCGCCGCCGTGCTGGGGCAACGTATTGATTTCAATGAGCGCTTTGCCGAGCGAATAGGCAGTTCTTTCTTTCGTTTCGCTTCTCCCCTTTTTGTATCCGAGCTTTTGAAGAAATGCTGTGATTTCGGATGAATCCTGTATGGGAATCTCGATCTCAACTCGCTTGTCAATATGACCGACTCCGCCGACTTCTCGTTTGGTTTTTACGGTGAATGTCAGACCGCCCTGCCCGTCATCGCGAAAACGGATATGGCGTTGCGGGATCCGAGAAGGACGTTCGATCATGTATATCTCCCCATGCTTATCACTCATGTGTTCTTTTACCCGTACACCAAGATAGCTCAATGCCTGATCGAATGCTCCTCGATCTTTGATGGCATCAACGCGCACTGCCGTTGTCAAAACTCCACCAACAACGACTCCTTTTTCACCGAGCCCATAATACGTGTCAGTGAGCTGCATATTTTCACGTTGCAGAGTCGCGCCGGATTCAGTGATACGCCGCACGAGTTCTTCTTTATCAAAAATAGGAAGCTTTGCTTCGATCTCGTAAGGAAGTGTCCGTGTTTCTTTTGCCACTGCGAGTTCAGGCAAATACCCCTTTTCTTCTGCCATATGATATTTGGATAATAGAGTATAGATAACGTATCAGTATCTGTTCGGAAACTCAAGGACGGTGTTCGTATCAAAAAAAAGAAGCCGGACCAGAGGACTGATCGCGGCTATAATCATCACAACCCTCGAGCGATGGACGAAAGTTGTTCAAGGGTTGTAAATTGTTGCGAATACCCTTCACTTTTCAAGGCTGTCCCGAGTCTCGTGAGTGCCGTATTCATGTGTTCAACAAGATCGGGCTGGTAGCCGCTACGAACAAGCTGGCTCGCAAACTCCTGCAACAGCTCCCATGAATACCGCCCCCGATTGGCCCACCATGGCAGGACGGATGTCACGCCGTACGCCCAGTGGTTTCGGCTCGCTTGTTCAACAGCGTCTCGCAGAGCATCCACCTGTTTCCCTGAAACGCCCTTTCGGTAGGTGAAAAGCCTGTTCAGGCGAAGCGGCTTGTCGTCTGCTGACAGTTGAATCCAATCGTTATGGCGCGATCCCGCTTCATCGGGCGAATGCCTCGTGGCCCGATAACGTCCACTCTTGATCGTGAGGATATTCTCCCCGCAATCTTGAAGGAATGGAAGCCATCGCAGTCCCGCGGATACCGACTCGCCGGGAAGACCCACGATCAAGAAGATGTGAGTTTGAATGCCCGCGCTCCGAAGGTTTGCAAGGATTTTCGCATACTTCTTCGCAAGAGCCATCTCGTCGATCCGCGAGATATTCCATCGCTTGTTTTCGCGATGGAGCGTACCCACTTCGAGAGTCTCGAGTCCGAGCTGTACGGCACGCAAACCGGCGTGATATAGCCGATGGCAGACGTCTTCATCAAGGAGATCGTCTGTCACGGTAAGGTAGCATTGCCACTCTGCACGGTTACCCAACCTCTCGAGTTCTTTACCGAGTGCAAGCTGTTCACGGATCGGAAAGAGTTCATCCGTGATGTCGAATCTGCTGCCGAGCCTTGCCATATGTTCCGCGATCCGCTCTGGCGTCATGGAACGATAGCCTGTCAAAAACGTATCGCTCCCGGCGCTGATCGCGCAGAATCCGCATCGCTGCGGACAGTTGGATCGCGTGTACAGCGGATAGACCATGTCCGGACACCACTGTCGGATATCGGCGGGAAAAACAGGAGTTGGCAGGCTGTTGTACGAGACCGGTTTGTTGCCGATTCCATTTACCTGTACGACGCCCGCATTCACGTACGCGATTCCTGCAACATACGGCAACGGAGTCCCGTTCGCTATCTCCTGGAACGGAAGGTATCCCTCTCCATGCACGATTGCGTGGCATGCTTGGAAAAATCGTTCAAAGCCTGGCATCTGCATCGCGTACCGCATACGGGAGAAGAGATTTCCTCCCAAGATTACACGGACGCCAGGGAGTCCCTGCTTGACGAGATATCCCAGAATGAGCCCAGGGATAAATTGTCGTTCGTCAGAGATTCCAATGCCAACGATCTCGGGCGCTGCCGTGCTCAAGGCCGGCAACTCCTCTTTGCAGAAGTATTCGTAAAAGAGATTGCTGCTGCAATCCTGAATGGCTGCCGCCGCGTCCGCGATCCTGCCGGTGTAATACGGCGAGCCGTACTCGACATTGTTGCGAGCGATGGCAAACCTGTCGATCGTTGGTATCGAGCGAGAAATATGCTCGACTTGAATGCTTGCTCTTGCTCTGTCGGCGATCAAAGCATCAGAGGATCTGATGGTCCGCAACGCCTGGGATGCAAGTGAAGGATTATTATGTAAAAGGACGTATTCCGCAGCCGTGATGTACGAGTAACGCTGGAGAACCTCATGCCGCGCTGTTTCAAGAAACGCCGCGAGGCTGGCAATACCTGCCGGAAGATGCCATACGGACGAAGCCGGTGGCGAAATCAATACAATCCGTGCCACCTTTGCGCTCCTTTCATGGATGCATAGCATTGGAA
>JACQSB010000009.1 GCA_016206175.1 Candidatus Uhrbacteria bacterium
CTGTAGTATACCGGTAGTACGCATGCATGGGGTGCATGTAGACGCGGTTCGATTCCGCGCAGCCCGACCAAGAAAAATCTATGGAACCATCCTCCGAAGAAAAAAAGAACAAACAATGCGGATTTCATTTTGTGAAAGTTGCCGCGCTCATTGTTATTGTCTCGGCATCCCTCGTAATCCTGAAGGATGAATTGGTCCAACAACTTGCTTCTGTGTTGTCAGGCAAAAATCTGCTTATCGATGCTGCGAAGCAAGAAGAAAGAAACTGCAATGTGCGCGGTATTGAGTTGCGTGGGGACTTGGTGACATATATCCCGGCGGCGCAAGCGAACGCAAGCGAAGAAAACGGCGGATCGAGCGAGGATCAAACTTCTTCTGAAGATATCGTTTACGCGATTACCGATGCCGAAAAGGACAGCAGAATAAAAGCCATTTTGTTAGAAGTTGATTCGTACGGCGGTTATCCGGTAGCAGGCGAGGAAGTTGCGAACGCTTTACGAAGAGCAAGCAAACCAACCGTTGCACTCATCAGAGAAGCTGGCGACTCCGCGGCATATATGGCGGCAAGCGGCGCTGATCGGATTTTTGCGTCTGCCAATTCGGATGTAGGCAGCATCGGAATCACTATGTCCTACCTGGACAACGTGGAAAAGAATAAAAAGGATGGGCTCACCTATATGCTATTGAGTGCGGGAAAATACAAAGACACCGGCGATCCTGACAAGCCCTTATCAGATGATGAAAAAAAATTACTCATGCGGGATGTAAATATCCTTCATCAAAATTTCATCTCATTGGTTGCAAAAAATAGAAACCTCAATGTTGAAAAAGTCAAAAAGTTGTCCGATGGCTCTGCCATGCTCGGCGCAATGGCGCTCAAAAACGGTTTGATTGATCAAATTGGAGGAAGTTTTGAAACAGAAGAGTATCTTAAGAAAAAAATCGGCGAAGGCGTAGAAATCTGCTGGTAAATTGAGACTGAAAAGTTTCTGTCGCATAATCGCATATGAAACAGAACAACACGGATGTCTTTGATTCCGCAATCAAAAGCGTTTCTGACATAGCATCTGCGCTCGGTGTTACCATTAAAAGAGGTTTAGATAAAAAAACAGCCGCGGCACGGATCGAAATTTTCGGTTCAAACACGCTTACCTTGAAAGAATTTTCAGGCTGGCATATTTTCTTTCGGCAATTCAAGTCCGCTTTCGTATATCTGCTGCTCTCGGCGCTCGCCATCACACTCGCGCTGGGACAATGGATCGACTCATTGATGATCCTGCTTTTTCTGGCAATCAACACGTGCTTAGGATTCTACCAAGAATACTCATCTGAAAAGACTGCCAAACTGCTTAAAAAATATGCCCTGCCGCGCGCCTGCATTTTGCGCGATGGGCTCGTTGAGCAGATAACCGCTGACCGGCTAGTCCCCGGCGATGTCGTTGTTCTCAAAACGGGAGATAAAGTGCCGGCTGATCTCCGGCTCATCGAGCAAGAAGATCTCGTTATTGACGAAACAGTACTCACCGGTGAATCCGCTCCGGTGTTCAAAAAAACAGATTTATTGCCCACAAAGCCTTCTTCGCCAACCGAAGCAGACAACATCGTATTTTCCGGCACTGACGTACGTAAAGGTGAGGCGCGCGGCATCGTGATTGCAACCGGAGGAAACACAGTCTTCGGCAAAATTGCCGCATTGACAGCCGAGTCGCGCAAAGTAAGCGATTTTGAAAAAGGCATTTCCCGCTTTTCAAAATTTGTATTAAAGCTCATTGGCATTACGCTTCTTGTCGTCTTGATTGCCCATCTGCTGATCAGCCGTGATGGTGTCAACTTTTTTGATTTAATTGTTTTTTCCGTAGCGCTGACCGTAAGCGTCATCCCGGAAGCGCTGCCATTGGTGACCACTTTTTCGTTGGCGCGCGGCGCACGGCATCTGGCGAAAAAAAAGGTGATCGTCAAACGATTATCCGCCATCGAGGATCTTGGCGCTATCGAAGTGTTGTGCAGCGACAAGACCGGTACGCTGACGGAAAACAAGCTCGCCGTTGCCAACATCTACTCGGAAACCAGAGAAAAAACAATCTGGTTTGCAAACCTCGCTTCAGCGTTTGAATCGCAAGAAAAAACAGAACCGTTTGATGCCGCCCTTGACCATGGGTTGAGCGCAGAACAAAAAAAGAAGTTGGAAGGCGTGATAAAGCTATTTGAAGAACCATTTGATCCGCAGACGAGGAAAAATGCCGTCGTGATACAAGATAGTGGAAAAATTTTCCTCATCATTCGCGGCGCGCCCGAAGCGGTGCTATCCTCTTGTGTTTTACCCGACCATAATACCAAGCGCACGATCGATGAATGGATTTCCCAAGAAGGCAAATACGGACATCGAACACTTGGGATCGGATATAAAGAACTATCTTCGCAAAGCAAAAACAACGATGTGTACAGAGAAGAAATGAACAAAAAGGATTTTTATTTTTCCGGCATCATCTCGTTTCTTGATCCGATTAAAAAAAGCTCTTTGCACACGGTGATGCGGGCCAAAAGCTTGGGAGTGCGGATTATGATTATTACTGGCGATCGGCCGGAAGTTGCCGGCGCGGTTGCTCATGAAATCAAATTGATTGATTCGTCGGACAAAGTACTGACCGGGGAACAATGGCGGAATGCCGACCCAAAAAAACAGCATGAATATCTTGAGCAGTACTCTGTATTTGCACGCGTGTCGCCGGAAGAAAAATGCGCCATAATTGAAACTCTGCGTGAAAAGTACATGACGGGTTTTCTGGGTGAGGGCATCAATGACGCGCCTTCCCTGAAAGCTGCCGGCGTATCAATAGTTGTGGACAGCGCATCCGATATCGCCCGCGAAGCTTCTGATATCATTCTCTTAAAAAAGAACCTGGGTGTAATTATCGATGGCATCCAAGAAGGCCGCCAAGTATTTGCCAATACGACGAAATACATTAAATCAACGCTGGCATCGAATTTTGGTAATTTTTTCGCTGTCGCAACCGCCTCGTTGATGATTGATTTTTTACCTATGTTGCCTATCCAAATCCTGTTAGTAAACCTCTTGTCTGATACGCCTATGATCTCTATCTCTACCGATACGGTAGATGCCAGAGAGCTGAAATCCCCAAAAAAATATCAAGTCAAAGACATTGTTATCATTGCCATGATCCTTGGTCTTATCAGTACCATATTTGATTTTATCTTTTTCGGCCTGTACTACCGCCTGTCGCCTGCCGTCTTGCAGACCAACTGGTTTATCGGCAGCATCTTAACCGAGCTCGTGCTATTATTCTCCATTCGAACACGGTCACCTTTTTGGAAGTCAACGCTTCCGTCGCATCCGATCATTGTGCTTAGTCTTGCAACATTTGCAGTAACAATCCTGCTCCCCTTCTCCGACTTCGGGAAAACAATCTTTCATTTCACTCCGCCGACAATGCAACAGTTATCTCTCATCCTGTCGCTAGTTGCGCTCTATTTCGTTATTTCTGAAACAATCAAACTGCTCTACTACAAAAATATGAATCACGGAAATGGAAAAACGAACGCCATTTGATCCGAAAACAGAAATCAAAAACATCCGCGCATTGAGCGCGGAGGAACGCGATTTGCCTCGCGAGCAACGGCACGCGTTACGGCGCGAACGCCTCGAACGGTTCAAAGAACTCAATGCCCTCCAGCTGGAGGGCATTGCGATGTGCATACGCGCGCTCAAACGCGCCATGATTGATTCACCGGATGTATCGCGGAAAGATTTGCAGGACATTGTCGATGACTACGCGGAAAAAATACGATTTTCCCAACACCAACGAGAACTTTTTTCGGAATCGCTTGATCTTTTTATCCAACGCCGCAATCGGATAGAAGAGCTTCATCACGAATACAAAGATGATCCGCAAGAATTATTTTCGCGTTGCTTTGAATTTCAGCCGCAAGGAGAAATTTCACTGGAACAAACTCCTTTCATGCTGTATTTCAAAGCGCATGACATCGAGGACTATGTCAATGCGTTTCTATACCGACGCTCTGACATCCCTCGAGACCCCCCAAATCAAACGGACACGCGTGAAGATGCAATGATGTCTGGTGGCTTTGTAATGAAAGGCAACGAACTGAAATATCCATTTACCAATATTGTCGCGGTAGAAAAAAGCACACTCTCGCAACACAAAGAAAAAATCCTTGCTCATCGCGAAGCGATCAACATCAATCCCGTTGCCGAAACAGATGACTTTGGACAATTCATCTCGCTTCGCGAAATCAAAAAACTTGTTATTCCCCTGCCGGATGCAGGCGGCACCATAACAATCACCTGCACTGATACGCCGCCAAAACAGCCTGATATGATTGGTAAGCGAATAACAGTTGAAATGGGAGGAGCAGTCATTTTTGACGGGACACTAGTAAGAAAAGATAAAACGGGAAAACAATACTACACGCCGCTGGATCAAGCAGAAATGCAATCCGTAGATAAAGATTATCGATTTTGGGAAAATATTTATTGGAAAGATAATTCAAAAAAAGATAGGGGCAGCAAGCCGCGCCTACTGCATGATCCGATGATTCGTGTGCCAAGCGGCCAAGAACAGCACATAGCAATCGCGCTGTCATCCATGGGACTTGTTAACGTACTGCAAACATACAAGTCGCCTATTACGGCTGATTTGACACGGCATGAATGGGTATCAGGCATTCCGCGATCGGATCCGCGTAAATATACCAAAATACATGAGGAGCAGCACATCATCAACGAGCTCTTTCACCCTGTCGAAGCAGAAAGCGAGCCGCTTGCGGGTATCGTGCACCGAGTACTTGAGGAATTAGCCGATACAGGCGCGACAACAACTCAAATCCGCAATGCGATAGTAATACGATTCTGCCGAACGCAACGGCGTCTCATGGGTGTTGACAGCCAGATCCGAGACGAGATACTCGCCTACTATTCTGCGAGCGAGCCAACACCGTATATCTATGAGACGCTCGCAACAGAGAGTCTCTATCGAGTAACCGGCAGATTGTACGGGAAAAAAATTGAATTGCTGCCAGAAACATTCTCCGCGGAGCTTACGAAAGCGTTGGGCGGAGTGAGCCGAACGGAAGCAAAAAAATTGCGGCAGCTATTCCTCGGTCATCCTTCTGCAGTGCAAGGAATGCAAAAAGCGATACGGCAGGTATTTGACGTGGGATACAAGCGCGATTTGAAAGCGTGGATAGAAGCGATAGAAATGTTGGAGAAACACGGATACAGCAGGTCGCAAACACTCTCGCTGCTGTATACCGAGCCAGTGAACTCATGGCAAAAAATAGCCCGCCGTTTACCGGAACGCTCTACATGACTTTTTTGACAAGGGCGCGGTAAGGTGGAAGAATAATCTCACTATGAAGAGCCCATCGAGCGCATACAACACGGTCGAAATACAACGGCAGAAGTTGCTGGCGGCAGTGGATGCTTTTTCAAAAACATCCAAAGGCAAAATCCTCAAAGCGCTCGCACTTGCCGAAGAGGCGCATCGCGGCCAGTACCGTGACGATGGCGCGCCCTATGTGATCCACCCAATCCGCATGGCAGTAAGCCTTATCAAGGAATTCGGATACGATGCCCCCGCCCTCATCAGCGCCGCGCTCCTGCACGATGTCATCGAAGATACGCCCATGACATTTTCCCGCATTCAAAAAGCATGCGGCACGCACGTTGCCTCTCATGTCGGCGACCTCACCGATGCCCGCCCCGAGCATGAGACAGAAAGCATGAAACGGCTACGCAAACAGAAAAAACTCATCGCCTTACTGGATAAAAGCAAAGGATCCCGCATCATCAAATGCGCGGACATTTTAGATAACATGCGCTCGTGGCCGTTTTTGACGAACAAAAGTTCCGCGTTCCCAAAACTGCCACGATGGGTGCACGAAGCGCGTGCCAACTCCCTTCCATTTGCAAAAGCGACAGATGAAAGGATGTACCAGGAGATCAAACGGACATTGGATGGATATGAAAAATGAGGATGACATCATCAAATGAATCGTGTACACTGTAAGTGTGTACCTGAGATTTCATAATCTTTCAATTATGCGTTTTTTTATTTTCCTCGGAGCGCTCATCGTCGGCTTAGCGCTGCTTGCCGGCAGTCAACTCTATGCTCTAAGCATCGACCGCTTATCGGGCCGCATCCTCCTTCAGGTCGAGTCAAAAGGCGAAGCATGGTACGTCGATCCGGGATCACGCCAGCGAGTATCTTTGGGACGTCCTGCTGACGCATTTCAAGCCATGCGTTCTTTTGGTATAGGCATTACGAATGCTGATTTGGATAGGATTGCAACGGTTGATGAACAACAAGAAGGCGACGAAAAAATTGCCAGTCGCCTTGCCGGCAAAATCGTGCTCCAAGTCCAATCAAAAGGCGAGGCATGGTACATCAACCCTGTAAACCTTCGGCGGTATTTCCTCGGACGTCCTGCTGACGCATTTTCGGTGATGCGTAATCTTGGATTGGGTATTGCGAATAAGGATATAAAGGCGGTTCCGGAATATGGGACGCAAGAACAAACAAGGCAACCATCGAGCCTCTCGACTCCGAGCGGTCAGCAAGAGACAAAGCAAGAAACAAAACCAAAAACAGATTCCTCAAAGCAGCAAGCAGCAGATGGCAAACGCCTTTCCGGCTCCTATCGCTGCTGGAGCTACAATGTCAGCGGCGGAGGCGGCGGAGACTGCCGACTATTTGCTCCAATCGTGTTGAATGCAGACGGCACCTACTCCATGTCAAGCGAAAAAGGCACGTATCGCATTGACGGAACAACGATTTATCTTTCCGAGTCAAAAATCCGTGGTCCGGGCACCTTGAGTGCAGATGGGTTGCAGATCCGTTTTGAATATGATTACAACAGCTGGCATCATGTCATCACCTACCTAAAAGAAGGAGGCTCCGCTTCCTCGCAACTGGAAGGCGGTGCCGAAGTGCCAGTATATATGATTCTTGAATACCCTTCGAAAAGCAGCTCGCTTGGCACGATCGCTACTGTCGAACTCGTGCCCGAAGGACAGAAAGTCGAGACGGCAAGTTACAAACCAACGGCAATCCCCGTGTGGGATGGCGATAAAAAAGTGACCGCTTCATTCCATAAAGGAACAAATCAACCGAAGACCGGACAGAAGTACACCGTATATACAAACTACGGACGCGAGGCAACGGCAGTCGGGACGCTTGATTTAACAAAGGTAACCAAAGAAATAACAGTGACAATTAACGTATCAACAGGAAAAGCAGAGCAAGAGGCGGTTGAACGACCGGAGGGACCCGAGATCGTTGTCGAGATTGATCTTGTCTACCCAAGTCGCGATAGCAGTCTCGGATCAATTCAAACCATTACGCTTGTTCCGGAAGGGCAGGATCCAACAACGGCGGTATACAAACCTATGGCGCTGGCAGTTTGGGATAGCGACAAAACGGTTGTCGGGTCATTCCACAAAGCGACTAACCAGGTGAAAACAAAAGCAAAATATGACGTGTATGCTGACTGGGGCGCGTTTGGCGGATACGTCAAATCAGGCACGCTTGATCTTACTTCGACAACGGAGGGGCCTGTCAAAAAAATACTGCAGACTACGATTGCAGGATCCTCGCAATCTTCGGCAACCGCACAACCATCAGAGGCTCCGACACAACAAAATCAGAGCGGCGCTTCTTCACCGACAACCGCAACGCCAACGTATGTTTCTGTCGAGCTTACCCTTCAGTATGCTGCCGGCGACCAATCACTCCACAATGTGACAAAAATACTGCTACGCTCCCAAGAAAAAATCCCTGCCTATGAGGGTTCATCGACGTTGCTCTACGAAGAAAAAGAAGGGCTTGCAGGCTATGGAACAACGCAACAACAGCTCGTTGCTACGCTTTCTTCGGTAAAAGCCGGCATTGCCTATGATGTGTTTGTCACATCGTATACTATCGGAGAGAAAAAGGTTGGTTCGCTCGATATGCGTGGCGTTGCCACTGACACAAAAAAGACAATTTCAGTTCAATAAGGCTCTTATTCATCAAGGCATTTTAGTATGAAATTTTTCCGCCTCACCGCTAGCATTGCGGTTATTTCACTTCTACTGCCGGGAAACATATTTTTATCCGCGGAAGCACAACCGCCGATTGTGGCAACCGATCCGGCTACCATAGCCCCGGACAGCGCGTTTACCACCCGAGCAACAGGATTTGCTTCTAACAGTATGCTTTCGATCACGTATCAGGGACAATCAGAAGGTGCGGCGCGCCATATCATCGAAGGATATTTCGGTACAACAGCAAAAAAAACTGATGAAACGGGCTCCGCGACGTTCTCCGGTTCAGCTGCTATCTATGATGGAGGGACGACATCGTTTACATTCAAAGATGAAACCGGCAACACAGCGCAAGGCATGGTACGCGTTGAGGGACGAGCGCCTCGCCTATTTCTGTTTAACCCGCAAGTGGAGGTGACGGAAGAGAACATCCAAATCGGTATCACGGGTGTTGGATGGAATGCGGGAAAGACAAAGCACATTGAGGGACTCACTCCTTTAGAAGGAGTGTATGCGCCGCAATTTGTCGACTTATGCGACGGTGTGCCTTGCCCAGAACGTGAAGATGGTCTCAAACTTGTTGCTCTACTCCCCCGCTCTACAATATCCGGCAGCCATCGATTCACAGTAAGAGAAGTGGGGAATGCGGAAGAAGCTCAAACGAACGTAGTGATTCCGGAGTTGCCGGAAAACAAAACAGCACAAAAACAAGAAGCAGCACTCCTTGCTAATCCGCAAACCGTCTCTCAGCATACCGAATCGCTTCTCTTGCGTGGAACAGGATGGGAACAATTTGATGATCGGGGCAAAACAGAAGCATTCCTTTTTCCGAAAGGGAATGTTGATGCAACAATCCCGCTTTCAATCACGGGGAATTATCGTGACTGTTCATTTGTCGTCGGTCAAAAAATCCAAGGGGGGTGCACCATGGACCAAGACGATCTGCTTATGTCCGTTGTGTTGCCAAAGAATCTCAAAGAAGGGATGTATAACGTATCGGTTATGACAAACGGATTTATTGGCATAACACAAATCACTGTTGTCTCACTTCCTGATTTTCAGAATGCAGATCGTCCGATTGCCGCGATCTTGCCACAATTAGGCCCGGTAGGTACTCCTGTGCTGGTAACAGTGGGTGGTTTTTCGAAGCGGACCGGACTCTTCATCCGTTTTGACGGAGTGAAACAACCGGGTATCATGTATACGAATAACAATGGTGCTGTTGGTGAATATACGTTTACTGTTCCTGCCACGATTACAAAAGATTTTAAAACTACCGTTATCAAACCGGGGAAACATACCATTGAAGTAAATGACGGTGCCGGAATCTTTCAAACAGTAACATTTACGGTCACAGAAAAAGAGGAAGAACCGAAGAAGGAAGAACCTAAGAATGAAGAACCGAATAATGAAGAACCGAAGAAGGAAGAACCAAAGAA
>JACQSB010000004.1 GCA_016206175.1 Candidatus Uhrbacteria bacterium
AAGCTTGAAATTTCCTAACTGGTGCAGGATACTTGGATTAGCTCGAACGTTGTACGGGCCGCCCGCAGGCGGGGAATGAGCACCCCCACCCCCAAAATCCGTGAGCGGCTGCGCCGCGAACCTCGAAAACGGCCAAAGAACCTGGTAAAAAGATCGGCTCGAACCACGTTTTGGGTCAAAGAAAATTTTGTAGGAGGGAGAATCAAGCTTGTAACGCGTTTTGTGCTGGTCTCACTGCTTCTGGGAGCAACTCTGCTACCGCTATCGAGCAGTGCTTGTGGATGTGGCGTAGCTTTTAGCATTGATCCAGCTACTCGTCAGTGGGACTACAGTTCTGGCGATACAAACGCCTTGATTTACTACGCGAATAATCAGGAGAGGTTAGTTTTTGCCCGTTCGCTGCAGGCGGAGCAGGCCGCTGATAAAGTGTTGATAATTCCCGTCCCAGCGTCTCCTAATTCTGTGAATGCTGACGTCATCACTGAACTACCAAATCTAACGGGCAAAAATCTTGAAACCGTTGCGAGTAAATTCCTCAAATCCCTGAATGAAACTGCAATAGCAACCCAGATTTTGCCTTGGCCAATTTGGAAATTTATTACCACTCCGCTCGGCGTTAATGTAAGTACCGCACCAGGTAGTGCGCCTACCCTTGGTCTCGGTGCGCCAACGAAAGGTATCGATCGTAGCGTGACGGTCTATCAGCATTTGGAAAAGGCAGGGCTGGTGAACGAGGTCATTACGAGTGAAACCGGCGAGGCACTTCAGGAATATTTCGCTCAGAAGAATCTCGAGCTTGATCCCGAAACTGTTCCCGTTTTGAATTCTTACATTGGTAAAGATTTTACGTTTGTGACCTCGTGGCGCTCTGCTCAAGCAGAGAAAACGGCTAATAACTCGGTTGTAGGGCTTTCGATTGAATTTCCCGCAAGTGAAATTTTCTATCCGTTGATTCCTAGCTCCACCTTTGGCGATACTCGCGTCAGCGAGAAAATTCGAGTAGTTGGCCTTTTTGAACCGGACTTACCGGTTCAACTTGAACGATACACAACCGTCGATTACATGCTCGCCAATAAAGATTCATTCCAGTTGGGAGACCAAACGGTTCGTAAGTCTGTCTTAACTTACACAACAGTTTCGTTGAATGCTCCTTCGAGGTTGCTCACGGAAGATCTTATCTTCAAAAGATCTGTTCCATGGCGTACCTCATTAGCAGGTATTTTTGCTGGGCTGTCGAAGATCATTTGGTTGCGGGTCATTGCTACGATCCTTTGGATTATCTTCATTGCTAGTGTCGCGAGCATCTTCGCAGGTGTATTTGCATTTCGCCGTCTACATCGTCAGGCAATTAGGACATATATACGTCTGGGATTATGGAACCTACTGACGATTATTGGAACGACGGTAGCGCTTATTCGTTTGCAAGCTATCCCTGACGCAATGGTGCCAAGCCCAATATCGACAGGCCAAAAAATATTCTTTTGGTTTCTCTTTACCAGTTTTGTGACCGTACTCAGCATTGTCATTGCGTACGGGATAATTGGTTTGGGTGAATACGACTCAACAGGGCTGGCTTCGCTCTATTAAAGAGCGGTTGGAAATTGTTAAAGTTCGCGGCGCAGCCGCTCACGGATTTTGGGGGTGGGGGTGCTCATTCCCCGCCTGCGGGCGGCCCGTACAACGTTCGAGCTAATCCAAGTATCCTGCACCAAAAAATGGCTCATCGTCTGAGCCGTTTTTTGTATTTTACAACAGTCGCCCAAGAACCTGTTCTGTCTTCACAGTAATCGATTGAGCAGACGGCTGCGTGCCGCCGAGTGTAATCTGGTCTTCATCAATCGATCGTACAAATTTGATGACCATCCGATGCGTTGTTCCGACAACTACGATCGATCCTACGCGGTAAGGGAGTAGGGAACTGGCCCAATAGGTTTGGCCGGGTGTCAGTCGTGGCCACATGCTCTCGCCGGTGACGGTGACGCGGAAGAAGAACATCAGTCCAAGTGATCCGTGAGTTCTTGGTAGGCCTTGAGGCGATCAGGCACCTGTTTGACGGTATAGAAAATCCGTGCGATCTCATCAACGCCAGTGACTAACTGATGAGCTGCCTCGCTGTTGATTTCCTGTTTACAGGTACTAGCGACTTTGAGTGTCTGCCAGACAGTCTCGTGGAGACGAGGGAACTGTTCGAGGTGCTCAGGTTTTAAGAAGTCTGACCAGAGCGTCTCGATCTCACGTTTACAGGTTTCAGCGTGGTTCTCTTTGACTGCCAAACGGCGATTCAGCGCGTTCTGGTAGTGGTCGAGTGCGGCCTTATCTGTTTGGTCCAGGGGAAGCTCAAGAGCTTGGATCTGATCGACCATCCGCGCCACTGTCTTGGCCGCGATCTTGGCTACAACTGGTTCGTAGATCCCACAAGGGATATCGCAATGGGCTTCGGCTAGGATCGATCTACCACTCTGCATTGGATTCCTTTCTTGATTATAAACTGGATCAGTTCTCGTCTTCGTTTCATTTTGCTCGAACGACAAGTACTATATCTCTCTATTCATGATCTCTCAAGTATTGTACCATCGGAAGACCTAGACCAAGATTAAACGAGCCGCTATAGTGATCAGAGTTATTGTTGCCCACGTAGCTCAGGGGTAGAGCAACTCCATGGTAAGGAGTAGGTCGGCGGTTCAATTCCGCCCGT
>JACQSB010000001.1 GCA_016206175.1 Candidatus Uhrbacteria bacterium
ACGGAAGCTATGGCAACGTTGTTGGCGGCCATTTCTATTCATATGGAGGACTCGACATCGGTTCTGGAAGCGGATTTGAAGCAGGCGGCGGAGAACTCTATGTGGCAGGCACATCGAAACTGATGGGCAACGTAGGAATTGGGACCACCAGTCCGGATAGCGGTATGAAGCTTGATGTGCGAGGAAACATGAGAATCGGAGATGGAAGCACAGCAGAGCAGGATATCCTTTTTAGGAATAATATTGGGCAATGGGAAGTTGGAATTAATAATGCGGGCAACGGCACGGGAAACAGCCAATTTTATGTCTACGACAACGATTATCGTTTTACTGTCCAGCGCGGCACCGGGAATGTTGGTGTTGGCACTCGTCTTCCGACTCAAGGCAAACTTGTTATTTCAAATGGCGGAGTCGCAAATACTTCAGGTTGGGGTGGTAATGATCTCGTAATTGGGAATTCAAACGGCGCTTCAGCTTTTTATCACAATTCTGATAATGTCTATTGGTACACATCATCAGGCCAAAATATTAAATTGCGACCAGGAGGAACGGATAATGTATTGGTCGCTACTACCGCCGGCAACGTAGGGATCGGGACCACCAGTCCGGATAGCGGTATGAAGCTTGATGTGCGAGGAAATATGAATGCCAGCAAATACTGCCTAGGCGGAACCTGTATCGCAAATTGGAGTGAAGCCGTAGGAGCAGGGGAAAAACTTTGGTACAAAGCCCCAAGTAGCAATGGTGTTTCGAATTATATGACATATCAGGTATTGGGTTGGCCTGACACGAGCACCGTGATCACCGCAAGCGAGTATAATCAGATCAGCACAGTATGCGGAGCAAGCAGCCCCAGTTCTGTTGGAGATGTATGTAAGTTCAGCAGAAGTGGAAGGACGCGTACCGGCACCAGCTCTACATATTATTATAAGAAGGTTGCCGCGATGGTACCCAGATATGGCTACAGTGATGTTGCGATTGGGCTTCAACCATATGAAAGAAGCCAATCCACGAAGCTATATGTAAAAGGGAGTATCTTTGCTGAAGCAGCAGGCGGATTTGGAACTGAAGATGCTGATGGGCGAATCTATGGGCAACCAACCTATGTTCCTATATTAGCCAGGAGTGACAGCACGGCATTTGGAATCATAAATGCTGATGATCGTCCGGCTTTTGCACTAAACATAAATGATAATGCACACACGAGAACCGCTCGAGGCGTGCCAACATTTTATGATCGATACAATGGTGGCTGGAATGCTTCTATTTCATTGAAAAATGGCAACGTCGGCATAGGAACACCTGATCCGCGATATAAGCTACATGTTACTGGAGGTGATATTCGTGTTAGTTTATTAGGTAATTCTAAGATCGCACTGAATAACGACCGTATCGGGTTTGATGTTGCTGAAATTTTTGAGTCAGATGACATTGTCGAAGCTGGTGACATCGTGGTTGTCTCTGACAACGAAAGAAAATTGAAAAAATCAGCTAATCCCTATGACAACAAGGTCATAGGCGTAGTGTCATCTGCGCCAGCGATTCTTTTTGAGGGAAGCGATCTTATCATAGGGGCAAAAGAAAAACGATTTACGAAAGGAAGTAAGCCCCCGATCGCCCTTGCAGGCCGCGTTCCCATAAAAATATCCCTTGAAAATGGTTCTATCAAGCCAGGGGATTACCTTACCACTTCGAGCAAGCCCGGTGTGGCGATGAAGGCAACAAAGTCAGGGATGACAATAGGAACGGCGTTGGAATCCTACGATCAGGATACGGAGGGAACGATCCTTGTATTTTTAAATATGGGAGTAAAGAATGTTGTAGAGGCTATGGAGCAACAGCAGAATACCATTGATGACCTATTGCAAAGGATTGAAAAGCTTGAAGCGGCTACTCGTTAGGTCTCTCTATTTTTTATGAAAAAGAACAAATACCAATACGTTGTTCTTACAGGATTTTTTTTTATTTTTGTTGCTACGTTCCTTTATGCAAAAGATCTTTTTGCTCAAGGCACAGCAACAACTAAACTCAACATTCAGGGATATATCCTTGCAAAGCAGTATATTATTCCGAATAAAAATTTCACAAAGGGCGCATCTACAATGGTGTCCGTCAGGAGGAGCAATCAGAATCAGACATGCAACAGCGTGTGCAGTGGTTATCATCAGGATTCATGCGTTAGCGCTTATCGGAGAATGACATATAGTGCCCCTTGGACAAGAGGGCGCCGTGAGAGCGAGCAGAGTTCTATAACGTGTGCTGATACAACCGGTGTGCCGAGTGGCGAATTAAGGGAAATGAATATCACTTCTTTTTCGGTAGATTGCACATGCGCGAAATACAGCACTCAAAATCTTTCAGGATTATCGTCTCGAGGCATCATTGATGGGAGAGTTCAAGCAAGCGATTTTATCGTTGAAAGTAAAAATCAAAGCGGAGTGGAGGGGGTACTTTCAACATTGATCGTGCGCAAAAGCAATAGCAATCAGACCTGTAACGAACTGTGCAACAGCTATAACAGGAATTGTGTCGGCGCAATTGATGCAGCGCTTGGATATCCCTCACAATGCAATCGCACTTCGACTGGCAATGGCAATGAACTATATTGTCTGTGTGGGAGGAATTATCCTTACTAAGACTGTATGAAGAGGGGCGTTCGCGCGTATAATTCATCCATCTATTTTGCAACGCTTGCGGTAAGCGCATTGTTGTTTTTTGCCGTTGCTGCCGCAGATGCCCAGTACAGGGTACAAGGCGCGGAAGATTTTGATGCGTTTGGTGATGCTGCTATCGGATATGACTTCCTCAAACAATCCGGCAACTTACCTCCGGCATCTACAGCCATTATTATACCGATGCCTACCCCTCCTGCATCGGCCGTCTTTGCTGATCGGTCTGGCTACCGATTTGTTAGAGCCACCTGCAATGAAGCATGTGCTGATTATTACAATAGAAAATGTGTTCAAACAATCGATGGGCAGCCTAACTGGTCATCGTATGGTACTTTTTCCTGTTCGGGATTAATTTCTGATTACAATAGGACAAATCCCTTCTACTGCATGTGTGCGTTTCGTGAGGCTACCGGACCACCTACGTTTGATAGCATCTCAAAGCGTCTATTACAGCCGGGTGAGTTTAACTATAGTACGCTCGGAGCCTATCGTTTTACGTGGCGAGCAATCAATGTCGATCGGGTAGATGTGACAGATGGTCACAATTTTTATCGTTTCGGCATTACGAGCAGCAATGATGACCCCCTTGTCTATGTCCCAGATCACGACGATGCAGTCCTGACCTTTATCGCAGAGCCAAGCGACGGAAGCGCAACGATTACACGAGAAGTTGAGATTGGCAATACCGTTCCAAAGGTGAAAATAAATAGTGTCACCGTTGATCGGCACCAAAAAAGAATCCTTGTATCAACAAGCAATGCTTTGGATGTAAAAGCGTGGGCGAACGGACAGCCGACTACAGCTTATCCGGGGGCTAACTATGCTATTTTCTTCGACAGGATTACGGAGCGGACGATTTATATCATTAAAGCGTATGGCTATGGGGGATCAGAAGAGACACAGGTAGTGAACGTTGACCCTGTTGTTCTTGCAGTTCTTCCGGCTCCTGCTACCAAAGTTGTAGATAAGGGAAATAATCAAGCTGAAGTTAGCTGGGAGGTTGAGGGCACATCGAATGTTCGCATCGAATGTGCAACCTCTTGGGTACGCTATTGCGAGCCGTTTTACTCCACCAACGCTAAAGGCTCGCAGATATTTTCAAACATCGATCCGAACGATACGATATTTACGATTTACGCGTATCGTTTTACAAATAGCGGAAAGGAAGAGGTAGGCATGCCGATCAAGCTTGGAGGCCCTTCCATTACGCAATGTATGGGCCAAGGGGTGGCGAAGAAATTTGGCGAATGGCAAACATATTCGGCGGCCGGAAGCTGTGCGTTAAATAATGTATTGAAGGGAGACTTTATCGGAGGTCTAGGGTCAGCCGCCGGATGTATGGCAGGCAGTATGATCGACGGCGCAATGATCGGAGTGAAGGATTGCGGATTTGATCCAAACGGCGATGCTTCATGCGCTCTCGGAGGCGCTCGTTTGATGTCACAAGTACGCTTGCCAGAAGCAATACCTCCACTCCCGACCCCGCTTGGAACTGCAAATCTTGGTGGAAACAGCATAGCAGGAGCAATAGGAAATCTCTGCGGAGCGCCGGCTGCATCAGGTTGTTTACTTGTGCCGCCTCCGCCCCTCCCCAGTATCGGTTGCGGTTTGGTGGCAAGCATGGCGTGCCAGATTGGCGTGATGGGCGCTGGGGCTGCGATTGGTAGTGGATTGTGCAGAATGGGTGTTCCTATTGGCGAGTATCAAGAAGAGGTAATTACCGCATTAAATACTATTACTACGGTTGTTGATTCAGTTCCAAAGATCATTGATTTTATTTCAAAACTGCCGGAGAAATTAGGTGATATCAAAAAGACAATTGATTGTCTGATTAGTGGAAATTGCCTGCCGCCATCTACCACTCCATTGACGTGTCCTGATGGTAGCACGCCTCCCTGTCCTGTGCCCCCGCCCGGGGGAAATAACAGTGGGACAAGTGGCGGTACAACGGGAGGAGGAGGTACGGCTCCACCTCCACCTCCAGTGGCTCCGCCACCCCCGCGCTGTCCTGCCGGAACAGAAGTCGGATGCGGATGTCCTTATACAGATGATGCGAAGAATTATTCGACGCAGCCCAAGTCATATCCGACTGCGGCAAAGCGTGTCGTAGCAAACGCTTTGATGACATCAAGTTTTGTTTTAAGCGGCGGTAATCTGTGCTTGTCAACACAAGCTGCTTATCGGTGCGCTAAAAGCCTCTACAACAACAATCGGGATGCCTTTACCAGTATCTTTGGGTTAGTGATTCCCTATGGTGGCGATCTCTCTCAAAAAACTAATGTTATACCGGATAAGAATAAATTTTTTGGAAGTATCAAAGATTTTGCTCTCACATGTGGAGTTGATTTTATTCTCAATCCGCCCAGGCAATGTAACTGTAAAGGTACATCCGGGGCGTGTGTCACGGAATCAATTTGTAGTGGCTAGATTTTTTCTTTGCTAACTCTATGTTGAATTAACATACAAAATATATGAGGAACAAATTTATTGGTAGCGCCATACTTGCTTTTCTTGGATCATTTTCACTGTTTATTCTTTCCACCTCAATTGCCGAAGCGCAAACATCTCCTCCGACGGCAAACACACTTGAGTTGTTGAAAAATCTCTACTATACCGATCCGGCAGTGCAGCAAGTATTGCTGTTTCTTCTATTTGTTGCCGCAGTGCTTGGATTGTTTTCCGCTTTGGCGTTACTGATCGTTCTTGTTGTCGTGAGCATATTTGTTGAACCAAAGAATTTTTCTCGATACGAGGTGATGCATAATAGTTGGCTGCAGACCAAGAAACATTTTTGGGTATTAGCAAGTTTTGTGCTCATCCAGATCATTGTCCTTAATCTGCCAACTTTCTTGTTCCCGAAAATGTTTGGTTCACTGTACGCCAGTAGCTCTTGGTTGAGGAACCTCGCCCTTGTTGTGCAGTTTGCATTATTGCTTTATACCCAAGCTGGGTTTGTCAATGTCTCCTTCCGAATCATTGATGGAAAGACACTTAGTTTTGTTCATTTCTTTGTTGGTGGTTTCAAGTATGTAAAGTTTGCTTCTGCCGGGATACTGCATGTGTTTGTATCAACTGTAGGATTATTTCTCCTACTGCTTCCCGGTGTTGCGTGGTATACACGATTTTTCTTGTGGCCGTATATCGTAATAGACAAAAACGCTTCTCCGATTGCCGCGCTTCGTGAAAGTTCAGTTTTGACTTTTCATAAGCGAAAGGATGTATTTTTATTTATTGTCTTTATAAGCGCAGTGAACCTATTAGGTGTGTTGGCATTACTTGTTGGAGCTTTTGTGGCAATACCGCTTACGTCGATTGCCTTAGCTCGTCTCTATAGAGTTCTTGCCGAGCAGGCGGGAAAGCAGACAGGGAAATTATGAGCCTGTAAGAGATTTATTGCCCAAAGTGCCGTGTTGTGTAATCTCCAATGGCCCACTGGCGGACGACGTCGGGCTTTGAAGTCGATTTTATTTTGGGCGATCGGTTGATGGTATTTTTGTCATACCTTGGAAAATATTTTTTGATCAACTGTGGAGCGGGGAGGTCGTTTGATGTGGGAAGGGGGGGCACCTGATTGTTTATGTGAGTGACACTTGACAGATGACCACGTCGTTTGCTAGTATTGCGGATACTTTCGCATTGTATCTTAATTCATGAATTGCTTTTATTATGCAGCTCAAACCACTTTCTGATCGCCTGATCGTCGAGCCGATCAGCGCGGATGAAATCACCAAGGCGGGCATTATCCTGCCGGACACGGTTGATAAAGAGAAGCCGGAAAAAGGTAAGGTCGTAGCGGTCGGTCCTGGCAAATTGCTTGATAACGGTCAGGTACATCCGCTTTCCGTGAAAGTCGGAGACGTCGTTGTGTTTAAGAAATACTCTCCGGACGAAGTAAAAGTTGACGATAAAGAATACCTCGTGCTTTCTGAATCAGATATCTTAGCAGTGGTTGTAGCATAACCGAAGAAACCCCTTGAGACATAATTGATATTTACGCTATGCCAAAGCAAATGTTATTCAACGAGTCAGCGCGCAGCGCCTTGAAGCGCGGTGTTGATAAACTCGCAAACGCAGTAAAAGTGACCCTCGGTCCGAAAGGCAGAAATGTTGTATTCGACAAAGGGTATGGTGCGCCGACAATCACCAATGATGGCGTCACCATCGCTAAAGAAATTTCATTGGAAGACAAATTTGAAAATGTCGGCGCCGAGCTAGTAAAAGAAGTAGCGACAAAAACTAACGATGTTGCCGGAGACGGCACAACGACGGCAACGTTGCTTGCTCAGATCATGGTATCCGAAGGGCTCAAAAACGTCGCTGCCGGCGCGAATCCGATGGTGATCAAGCGCGGCATTGAAAAAGGCGTCGAAGCAATCGTGAAGGAATTGCGTGAACAAATCTCCAAGCCGGTTGCCGGTCACGAGGAAATCACGCAGGTTGCAGCAATCTCTGCTAACGATGAAGAAATCGGCAAGCTCATTGCTGAAGCCATGAAAGAAGTGGGCAATGATGGCGTGATTACTGTTGAGGAATCGCAGGTATTCGGAGTGGAAAAAGAAGTGGTCGAAGGTATGCAATTTGATAAGGGATATGTGTCGCCCTACATGGTGACAAACCCTGATCGCATGGAGTCTGTATACAATGACCCCTACATTTTGATTACGGATAAAAAAGTTTCGTCGATCCATGATATCTTGAAACTTCTCGAAGGCCTTGCGCAGATGGGCAAAAAAGAACTTGTCATCGTAGCGGAAGATGTCGACGGAGAAGCATTGGCAACATTGGTCGTCAACAAGCTCCGCGGCACCTTTAACTGCCTTGCCCTGAAAGCCCCCGGGTTTGGCGACAGGCGCAAAGAGATGCTCCGCGATATTGCCGTATTGACCGGCGGCAGAGTAATCTCGGAAGAGGTTGGATTAAAACTCGATCAGGCTACTGTTGATAGCTTGGGTCAGGCTCGCAAAGTAGTCGCGACAAAAGACACCACCACGATCGTGGGCGGCAAAGGAGATGAGAAAGAGTTGAAAGCACGTATCGCGCAAATCAAACAGGAGATTGAAAATACTGACTCTGATTTTGACCGAGAAAAGCTGCACGAACGCCTTGCAAAACTCACCGGTGGCGTAGCAGTCTTGAAAGTCGGCGCCGCGACCGAAGTGGAAATGAAAGAAAAGAAGCTTCGCATCGAAGATGCGCTCGCGGCAACAAAAGCGGCAGTGCAGGAAGGCATTGTGCCAGGAGGCGGAGTTGCATTGCTCCGTTCCGTAAAGGCATTGGACGGCGTGAAAGCGGAAGGCGAGGAGAAGATCGGTCTCGATATCTTGCGCCGTGCTCTTGAAGAACCGGTGCGACAGATTGCCGCAAACTCTGGCACTGACGGCAGCGTGGTAGTTGAGGAAGTGAAAAAACGATCCGGGGCAGTTGGATACAATGCTGCGAAAGGCATATACGAAGATCTCGTTGCCTCCGGTATTATCGATCCGACAAAAGTGACGCGTTTTGCATTGCAGAATGCCGCTTCGATTGCATCAATGCTTCTCACGACCGAAGTTGTTGTCACCGACAAGCCGGAAGAAAAGAAATCATCGGCAGGTGGCCCTGGCGGCGGTATGTCCGGCATGGGAGATATGGATTACGGATACTAAAAAGCGGACGCAGAACCATACGATATTTCTGCAAATGCGAGAGAGGCCTGCGCTTGAGCGCAGGCCTCTTTTCTATTTGAACCAGAATGTTTTTCGTGGTATAATGAATATATCATTTGGTATTGTTTTGAGACTTTCCTATGGCAACAAAAAAAATCCTCATCGTCGAAGACGAAAAATCGCTTGCGCATACGCTCCAGATGAAGTTGGAAGGGGCAGGCTACCGCACGACTACTGTATCTGACGGGCAAGAGGCTTTAGATGTCCTGTCCGATAAGGGAAAATACGATTTGGTCTTATTGGATCTCATTATGCCGAAGCTTGATGGATTCCATGTGATGGAAGAACTCAACAAGAGAGGAGACAAAACGCCCATAATCGTATTAAGTATTCTATCCCAAGAACAAGATAAGAATCGCGCGTTTGAGTTAGGCGCGCGTGACTACTTTGTAAAATCATATACATCGCTTGCTGATCTCGTGAAACTCGTGAGAACATTTTTTTCTAAACAATAACAGTACGGACGTAGTTTTATGAAAAAATACACCAAGATTGTATGTACCATTGGACCCGCTTCGGAAAAATTGCCGATGATGCGCAAGCTGATCCGTGCAGGGATGAACGTCGCGCGGCTCAATTTTTCTCATGGGTCTTACCCGTCCCATGCCGCGCTGATTCGCAATTTGCGAAAAGCGGCATCACTAGAGAGTCAATCGATCGCCATCTTGCAGGACTTGCAAGGGCCTCGCATCAGGATCGGTGAAGTGTCCGATGAAGGCGTAGTGCTGAAAAACGGAGACCGTATCGTGTTGGTACCGCAGTCTTCTTTCCAACCAAAAGGCGAGAGCACGTTTCTTCCCTATCATTATGAAAAACTTGCACGTGAAGTAGAGGTGGGGCAGCATATCTTGATTGCCGATGGCATGATTGACCTTCGCATTTTGCGCATAGCGGGCCCTGACATCCATTGCTCGGTGCGTGTCGGCGGAGTGGTGAAATCCCACAAGGGCATCAATGTGCCGGGAGCTACATTCAGCGTGCCGGCAATCACGGCCAAAGATAAAAAGGACCTGGCGTTTGGCGTGCAGCATGGCGTTGATTTTGTCGCATTGTCTTTTGTGAGAACGCCGGATCATGTGAAAGAGGCGCATAGGCTCCTTTCGCATCTGTCGAAAAAATATCCGCACGCAAAAAAAATAAAAATACTTGCAAAAATAGAACGTCCGGAAGCAGTGCATGATTTTGACGAGATTCTGCAAGTTGTTGACGGCATTATGGTGGCGCGCGGCGATCTCGGCATTGAGATACCGGCACAAAAAGTGCCTGTGATCCAAAAGACGTTGATCCAAAAATGTATTGCTGCCCGTAAGCCTGTCATCGTTGCAACACAAATGCTTGAATCCATGATATCGAGCCGTCGGCCGACACGCGCAGAAGTGTCTGATGTAGCAAATGCCGTTGTCGACCATACGGACGCAGTGATGCTCTCTGGAGAAAGCGCCACCGGCAAATATCCACTCGAAACCGTGCAGATTATGGCCAAAACATTACATGAGGCAGAAGCGTCGCGATATGACGATTATGTGTGCCAATCCATAAAAAAGGAAACAGCCCAGAGACAAATGATTGCTCATGCTGCGGCGGATCTTGTCCTGTCAAAAAAGATTACCTGTATTGTCGTTGAAGATCATGATGCCGCATTGGTCTGTGAGATTACGAGCCATCGGCCTGAAGTGCCGATTTATTGTTTCAGCACTGATGCTGTCACGCGCCATCAAATGAATCTTTTGCGCGGTGTAAGATGTTTTGTCCCGCAAAAGAATGTTAGACGCTTTTTGCAAAAGCAGAAATTACTGCGAAGAGGGGGACTCTACCTTACTATAGAAGCCTGCGAAGTTGAAATCGAAAGGGTATAACGTTGTGCCGTATGGGAACCAACGGAAAGAGTCGCCACGGAGGCGAAGGGCCGATAAGATGGAAAGAAGCTCATGCTTGGAAGGAAAAGGAAGATAAGTTTATAGATGCGTGTTTACATGCAGAGACTGGAGAAGAGCGCGCTAAGCGGGGTAATTTCGAAAATGCTATCACATCGATTCAGGTTAACTATGTTTCTTTAATCTCTCATGAGAGGGCGCAGCGGATTTATAATGTCCGTTTCGCTATAAAAAAATTATACGAGGAGTCGTTAGCGAAGGAGCTGCCATCTGAAAGATATCATATCCTGTTGGCGCTTGCGGATGAACTTAAGGATTTAGAAGGCAAAAAGGGGGTTATTCCCGCATTAGAGACTTTGAGGCACATGGATAAAGAAAGCGAACATGAAATTCTCATGTACGGCCCCGACCTATTTTTTGTTCCTCTTACGGAACATCTTGGCGGACTCCAAGAAGAGCTTGAAGATTGCAGAGATAGCTTATTTCAAAAGCGAAGAGAATTAGAAAAGATACGTGCCGGCGCCACAAGTAGATCTGCCCGCGCCGAAGCAGGCGAGCAAGAAATAGAGATTGCTGAAGATGAAATTCAGCTACAGAAGAAGACAAGACAGTTTGCGCATGATATCGTAGCTGCTCTTGAATTTGCGCAACGAGTTTACGACTGGAACACGAGTTACTATCAGAATAATCGGGATATTGGCGTTCTGTCTCCCGGTGGTGATTATGAAACAGAGAGAGAAATAAAGGGTCCTCATGCAAATTATCTTATACGTTGGCGTGGCACCGTATTTGCTATTTTGCGAACGATTACAGAGCAACGGATGCTAGATTATTTGTCGCCGGCGAAACGGTTTGATGTTATAAAAAATCTTATTTCAATTACGAAAAAAGAACTGTTGAATCGAGGTTACTATAATCCAGCCATTTTTGAAGAGCCCCCTCAAACAGAGCAAGCAATTCGCATCTTAGGGGATTTGAAAGCAGATTATATGGTGAATCCCGAACAGCCTCCTCGAGTACGAGACAGGATACGCAATGAATTGCGTCGACTTGTACGTCATCCGGATCTCGCTTATCCTGATCAGGCGCGCGATCTGCTTAAGGCGGGAGAAGATGAATTGTTATAATGTATGCCACAGATATATGGCGTAGTAGTTGCGCTGGCGGGCGTGGCTGCCTTTGGGGTTGCATACTTTCTCTTTTTGCGAGTATCTCTCCGTGATCGTAGCGGAGTAGATTTTTACACCCTTTTCTTTTTCGTATTGCTTGGAGGTATCGTCGGCGGGCGGGCGCTGTTTATCCTCTACCATCTTTCGTACTTTATCGAATATCCCTTTGAGATACCGGCGATCTGGCACGGAGGTTGGGTATGGCACGGCGCTGCTGCGGGGGGTGGTATCGCTCTGTATACCTACGCGCGCTTCAAACACGTTTCTTTTTTGCGCCTTGCGGACGTGATAGTTCCCGGCCTTGCGATCGGACAAGCAATAGGTCGGTGGGGGAATTATTTCAATCAAGAAGCATACGGCCTGCCGACGTCTCTGCCGTGGGGGATTCGCATTGATTTTGAAAATCGGATTGCCGGTTACGAAACGTTTACTGCCTTTCACCCCACGTTTTTGTACGAATCATTATGGGATGTTGCCCTGTTTGTTTTTCTTTTTATTTTTGCCTTTCGTTATTCGCGAGAAGGCGCGCTTGCCAGGAACCCTGGTACTTTGTTTGCCCTCTATTTGATCTTGTATTCCGCGGGACGATTTATGATAGAATTTTTACGGATTGATACAGTGCCGGTAATCGTCGGACTCCGCGCTCCGCAGTGGATCAGCCTCATTCTGATCGCCGCAGGCCTGTTCCTCTTGCAAAAGCAAAGAAAGATGATATAATCAAGCAATCTTTCATTTGAGAGCGAGTAACTAATTGAAAATGGACCGGTAGCTCAATTGGTTAGAGCACCCGCCTGTCACGCGGGAGGTTGCGGGTTCGAGACCCGTCCGGTCCGCCAGTTATATTCATTATTCATAGGTAATAGTCAAAATCAGATATGCCTCACCAACACGCGAGTATCAAACATCTCCGTCAGACCAAAAAGCGGACGATAGCGAATACGACGATGAAGCGCAAAGCGGAGTACCTCAAAAAAGGTATCTTAAAAAAAGTTGCCGCAAAGGATGCCGCCGGAGCACAGGAATTGCTGCGGCAGTATGCAAAAGCAATAGACAAAGCTGCCAAACGCAATGTAGTAAAGAAAAATACCGCGTCGCGGAAGAAATCCCGCTTGAGCAAGAAAATCAACGCGCTTTCCGCCAAGGTGTAGCATTGCTCGCCTTACGGTCGCTCTGGGTTGATCGCACCACGAGCGAATCAAAGACCATCTCTGCATTGAACGAGGAGCTTTTTAGTTTTTGTTCGCATAGCAGCAGGTTTTTATAGAGATAACGTAATTGATCGGCTCCTATCGAGCCGATTTTGCGTTGAGCATGCCACAAGCGCTGCGGGCTCCATGATGACGGTTGCATCCCGGATTGTATCAGCAGCAAGCCGCGGATATCTTTTGCGAGGAAACCGATAATGCCAAGAATCGCATTCTTTCCTCGTTCCTTCCTCTGTGTTGTCAGGATATGAGCCGTTCGCAGCGCGCGTTTTTGTTCTTGTTGCAGAATTGCATCTTCCAACTCAAATATGCTCTTCACCTCTATGCCTGATACAATGGCATCAATATTCTTTTGACTGATCGGTGCCAATGCGGCATACGAGCAGAGTTTGTCGATCTCACTGGCAATCATGCCGCTATCAGGCGTACCCACCTTGTCTGAAAGATCAGTAACCACACATGAAAGAAAATATCGGAGAACCTGCGTGTCTATTTCCTTTCCTTTTGCTAAAAATCGTTTTTGTACCCACGAAGTGAGCGCGGCTCCCGTCGGTGTCCGGTATTCTTGCGCGACTGCTTTTCCTTTCTTTTGGAGCACTTCCAGTGCGGCAAACAACGGTTTTTTCTTTTCCCACTTTTTGAACGTCATCACCACGAAGTGCGATGCGGGCAGTGTGGCAAGCAATGAGCTGATCATCTCGGTCGTTGCCGGAGAAAATTCATCACAATCTTTGAGGATCGTTAGCCGCGGCTGTGGAAAAAGCGTAGCGGTACGAAATGCGGCTGCGACTTGCCGTTCAAACGCAACGCCGTCATCTATGGATGATGCGTCTATGGCCCAGAGAGTGTGGCCGCCGTATTTTTTTCTGAATTCATTTTTCCAAAACGTCAGGCGTTCGCCAATGCTAAATCGGTCATCACCCCAGAAAGCGTAGATATGCGGTTTCGATTCATTAGTACGAGAGATCGCCATAGATTGGGAAGCGTCGGCACAGCGTACGTACCTCCTCGCGCACCGCTTGTTTTACAGAATCATCATCAGGATTTGCCAATACTCGATCAATCGCTTCAGCGACAAACTTCATCTCTTCTTCTTTCATTCCCCGTGTTGTAATCGCGGGGGTGCCAATGCGCACGCCGCTTGGGTCCAACGGAGGACGAGTATCGTCGGGTATTACATTTTTGTTGACCGTAATCCCTGCTTCGTCAAGGGCGCGTTCGGCATGTTTGCCGCCAACGCCTTTTGAAGCAAATGCGTCAAACAAAATCAAGTGATTTTCTGTGGAGCCAAACACGATCTTGAAACCTCGATTTTTCAATTCATCGCACAGCACGGAAGCGTTTTTCATGATCTGCCGAGCGTATCCCTCAAATGCCGGCTGGAGAGCTTCAAGAAATGCCACCGCCTTTGCCGCTATGACATTTTCATGCGGACCGCCTTGCAAGCCCGGAAACACCGCCCTATCTATCGCTTTTGAATATTGCTCTCGGGCAAGGATCATGCCGCCACGCGGTCCACGTAGTGTTTTATGGGTTGTTGTCGTGACAACATCAAATATCTTCACCGGATTTTCTAATTGTTTGCCTGCAATCAAGCCGGCAATGTGCGCCATATCCATCATGGTGATCGCGCCGACCTCGTCTGCTATGCGTTTGAATCCTGCGTAATCAATTGAGCGGGAATATGAGGAGAATCCGGCGAGAACGATCTTTGGTTTATGTTCAAGGGCAAGAGTACGCAGTTTGTCCAGATCGATCGTGCCGTCGTTTTCTGTCTTGTATCGCACAAAGTTATAGATTTTTGCCATGACAGTCATGGGGTGCCCATGCGTGAGGTGTCCTCCATGGGAAAGGTCCATACCGAGCACGGTATCACCAGGCTCGAGCAGAGCAGCATAGACAGCCATATTCGCCGGTGCCCCTGAAAGCGGCTGTACATTTACATGCTCTGCGCCATAGAGCTGCTTCGCACGTTCGATGGCGGCAGCTTCTATTTTATCGATTTCCTGATTGCCGCCGTAATAGCGGCGTCCCGGATATCCTTCAGAGTATTTGTTTGTGGCGACCGAGCCAAGCGCTTCAAGTACGGCACGGCTTACGATATTTTCTGATGGGATCAATTCGAGCACGTCTTGCTGGCGTTCAAGCTCTTTTGTGAGATATTCGGCAATCGCCGGATCTGTCTGCGATAGGTAGGACATAGAATAGGGGTTAGCCCCACAGCCCCGCAATGCGGGGTACGCGGGAGGGTTAGTTACATCTATTTGTACTCTATGCAAAATCGCATTGTCGTGCAAGGGGAAAAAGAAATCCCCCGATGGTCATCGGGGGATTTGTGAGCAGGGGAGAGAGTATTTTACTCGCTCTTTTGCTGAAGAAGCTTATCGAGCTGCTCAGTTAATTTCTGAAGCTGCGCTTCTAGGTTTTTGTTTCGCTCCATTGATTCGTTCAGCTGTTTTTTAAGCATTTCAATTTCAGACCCTTCTTCAGGACCTTGCTTTTCAAATTGGTCCTTCTCTTCGGGAGTGGGGAGCAGCATCGGTTCAGTCTCTTTTGTTGTTTCTTTATCCTTTAGGCTGCCGAATTTTTTTTCGATCAAAGATTGAAGGTTATCAAGATTCGCGCGAGTCTTTTTTCCGATGCCCTGCGGATACGCTTTGAATAATTGGTCTTCGTATTTTTGCAGTTCGTGAGTTAATTGCTCCATCGTTTCGCGAGCACCGCGCACATCACCTTCTTTCATGGCATCAATGATCGGCTCAAGTAATTCAATGATGGCTGCTTTCACTTCCTCATCCTTTACGCGCTTCATGCGCTGCTGCATATCCCGGAACATATCCAATAATCCTTGGAGATCACCAGGATGCCAACCTTCAGGATTATAGAAATTTTCCTGCATCAGCTCTTGTGCTCCGCCAGCATCACCGCTTGCAAGGAGTTCTTCGATAGTGCTGATGACTTTTTTCTTTGCGGCGGCAAGTTCGACAAAGTCGACAATATCGAAATTGAAGTATTCAAGCGCTTTTTTGTAGGTGCTTTGAGAGAATTTCTTTTCCAGTCTCTCGAGGTCTTTCTTTGAACGATTCAGGTCATTCGGGATATTGATCTGCGCGTTGAATCCATTGATCTGGTCCCACAGTTGTGCATCCCAATAATTTTGCAGAGCTTCACGTTGGTCTGCTCCAAATGATTTTGTGATAGACACGTGATAGGCACCGAGTTTGTTAAGCAGATCATTGAGCGGTTCCTGCATCTTATCAAGCTTGAGGCTTTTTATCTTGCGTAGCATGCTGTTTATTTCACTCATCTGCCGTTTAATGTCTCGTACTGCGTTCTTTACTTCTTGCGGCGGGACGAATTGTTCTCGTATTTGGTTAACTTCATCCCATAAGTTGAGGCTGTGGCATTCATCGCGTATCTCAATCTTTGCTTCGTTGTCTTTTGCTGCTTTCATTCGTTTTACACAGCTTGCCGCCTGTGACTGGACATTTTGCAGCGTTTGTTTCCATGCGTTTGCTTCATCAACTGTTACGCCCTTCAGATCACCCACCAATTTTTTTGTCTCGCGTCCGACATCACTGAATTGGTTGAGAAAATCGCGGAGTTCCTGCGATCCCATCATTGGTTGCTGTTGCTCTGGCGCGGGGCTTTCCTCAAATGTGTCGATTTCTTCTTGCGCGAGCGATAACGATGCACTCATCCCAAACAAAAAAGCCGAAACACTTGCAAAAAGCGCTCCGACTAACACGGCTTTACCCAGCTGGTAGGCAAATTTTTCTATGGTTTCCATAGAGCAGATTGTTACTATTTATTTTTATTTTAGCAAATGAAAACACTATTTTGGAGCTTCATTTGCTTAGGGGTACGAGGTTCGAATCTCGTACCCCTATAGTATAGCATAAAATTATCCCTCATACTAGGGGATAATTCTAGCTAACCACGATATTCAGTAATTTGCCGGGAACGAAAACCGTCCGGACGACTTTTTTACCTTGCGTCCACTTTTTAACTGTTTCCCGTTCCAGTGCAGCTTTTATAATGTTTTCTTCGCTTACGTCATGGGAAATTATAATATGATCGCGCATCTTTCCATTGATTTGCACAGTGATGTTCATGACATCCTCCTTGATAAGGGTCGGATCATACTTGGGCCATGGGTGAAATGCCAGACTCTCCGCATGTCCTGACATACTCCAGAGCTCTTCTGTGATGTGCGGCGTGAATGGCGCGAGGAGAAGGAGGAATGTATCGCGTTGCTGTGCGGGGATGTCTATTCCTTTCTCGCGTTCGCGCGCAAATGCATTCAAGCAGACCATCAACGCGCTGATGGCAGTGTTGAATTTGAACTCTTGAATATCCTCTGTCACTTTTTTGATTGTTTTGTGCAAGAGTTTATTGAGGTGCTCCGTATCAAAATCTTTTACATGGGTTTGGATTCCTGTTTTCGCAGGGATGACAATGTTCGGATAGTTTGTCGGGATGGCGGTGTACGTTCGCCAGACTTTTTCCAAAAATCTGCGCATGCCGATAATGCTTGCCGTACTCCATGGCTTTGCATCTTCAAACGGCCCCATAAACATTTCATAGAGACGCATGGTATCAGCTCCATAGGCATTGATGATTTCGTCGGGATTTACAACATTGCCGCGTGATTTTGACATTTTCTCACCGTCTTCGCCGAGGATCAGTCCTTGATTGCGCAGCCGTAAAAACGGTTCGCTAAACGATAGATATCCAAGATCGCGCAACGCTTTCGTCACAAAACGTGCATAGAGCAGATGCAATACTGCATGCTCCGCACCACCTACATACATATCGACAGGAAGCCATGAACGGATTTGTTCATCCTCAAATGGCACGTCGGCTTGCGTTGCCGACGGATAGCGCAAGAAATACCAGCTTGAGCAGACAAACGTATCCATGGTGTCAGATTCCCGACATGCGGATGAGCCGCATTTCGGGCAGGTGACTGAGTGGAATGTGCCTGATCGTTTTAATGGAGACTCGCCCGTTGGCCGAAAGTCTACATCGTCAGGAAGGAGTACGGGCAGATCGACCTCCGGGACAGGTACTTCACCACAGGATTCGCAATATATGATCGGGATCGGAGCTCCCCAGTACCGTTGCCGCGAGATGAGCCAGTCGCGCAATTTGTAATTTTGCCGGATAACCCCGCCGACGCTATCTGTGATCGCTTGTTTCGCTTCTTCATTGGACATGCCGGTGAATGGACCGGATTCCACGAGGTGTCCGGCTCCTTCATATGCCTCATCTAATACGGGACAGGTCGGTGCAGGGTAGTGCGGACATACAACCATGCGGACCGGCAAAGCGTATTTTTTGGCGAAAGCAAAATCTCGCGCGTCATGCGCCGGCACCGCCATAATCGCCCCAGTGCCGTATGAAGCAATCACATAATCGGCAATCCAAACAGGAATCTTCTCTCCGGTCACCGGATTGATTGCTTTTATTCCTTTCACTTCTACGCCCGTTTTTTCTCTTTCCAAATGGAGGCGCTCCCGTTCCGATTTTTTCGCCGAAGTATTGATGTATTCTTGTACTTCCTCCTGATTCTTAATTCTTAATTCCTTCTTTTTAAGAAGGAGGTGTTCCGGCGCAAGCACCATATACGTTGCGCCATAGAGCGTATCAGGCCGTGTGGTGAATACCGTGATCGTTGGCGCCAGGTGCTCAAGAAGTGCTGGTTCCCGCGTGCCGGTAAAATGCGGTTCTTGGCCTGCGACGGTGATATGCGTGCCGCCGAGGGCGTCATGCAGCTTGCGTCCCTGCTCGGGGGGAATGGCGTAATCATTTTCTTCCGAAAGAATGATGCCCCCCCTCACATTTTTTTTGATTTTTTCAAAATCAAACTTCCAAGAAAATGTGTTTGTAAATGGCCGCTCTGTGTCCCGGAAGTGAGCATCCAAAAAACCACCGGCAAGAATAAGTTTTGAAATCGGTCTTTCTAGTTTTTCGGCAACCTTCAGCGCAACAACCGCACCGAGACTGTGGCCAAACAAAACGGTGTTCTCGTCAAACGTGCAGTGGCGCAACACGTAGTCCACTTGTTCTTTTTCAGTAGGATGAGATGGGTGCGGCAGAGATGGCGCTTGCACGGTACAAGCACGTTTCTCGAGTGCTTGTTTGAGCCAAGGGAAAAAGATTCCGTCAGGAGAGCCAAGGTATCCATGCAATAGGACATAGTTCGGTTTTGCGCCATCCGTCATTGCGAGCGGAAATTGTAACAGTGCTCCTTCCGATCTCCCGATCCAATTTTGCTGCGTTCGTTTTATCGAATCCGGCCACTCAATGTCGGAAAGGTCAGTCAATAGTTCCTCAGCGTATTTCGTCACCTTGAAAAACCATTGCGCAAGCTCTTTTTGGATGACGGCATTCGAGCAGCGTTCACACGAACCGTCTTGCACTTGTTCGTTTGCCAGTACGGTTTTGCACGAGTCACACCAGTTCACGGGTGCTTTCTTCTTGTACGCAAGACCGTGTTTGTAGAATTCTAAAAAAAGCCACTGCGTCCATTTGTAGTATTCCGGCGATGCAGTATTGATCTCACGTGACCAATCATAGGAAAAGCCGAGCGATTGGATCTGCTTGCGGAAGTTCTCGATATTTTTTTCTGTTGTCTCACGCGGATGCACCCCTTTTTTGATGGCATAGTTTTCAGCTGGCAGGCCGAACGCATCCCATCCCATCGGATGCAGCACATCATATCCGTGCATGCGCAAAAAGCGAGAGAAGATATCTGTTGCTGCGTAGCCCTCCGGATGGCCGACGTGCAGGCCGTTGCTGGAAGGATACGGGAACATATCCAGGCAGTAGTATTTTTTTTTGGGACGATCCGAGACTTGAAACGTTTTGTCGTTGAGCCAGCGTTTCTGCCATTTTTTTTCTATCTCGCGATGGTTGTACATATGCATGAGCAGGGATGACAATTCTCAAAGATATTTTCCCGTCCAGCTTTTCGGATTTTTTGCAATATCGTCCGGGACGCCTTGAGCGACTATCTCGCCACCCTTGTCGCCGCCTTCAGGGCCGAGATCAACGACCCAGTCGCTATTGTGGATGACATCGGTATTATGCTCAATAATAACAATCGTGTTGCCTTTGTCTACCAGCTGATTAAGAATCATGAGGAGTTGTTTTATGTCTTCGGGATGCAACCCTATGGTGGGTTCGTCGAGAATATAAAGCGTTTTGCCGGTCTGTCGGCGGGCAAGCTCGGCGGAAAGTTTGATGCGCTGCGCTTCGCCGCCCGAGAGCGTTGTTGCGCTTTGTCCCAGTTTCATGTATCCCAAGCCCACATCAGAAAGCGTCTGAAGTTTTTCCGCTATGCTCGGCGTTTTTGCAAAAAATGTTTTTGCCTCATCAACGGTTAAGTCAAGCACATCAGCGATTGAGAGCCCCTCATAGTGGATTTCAAGCGCCTCACGATTGTAGCGTTTGCCGCCGCAGTCGCGGCATTCCACGAACACATCCGAGAGAAACCGCATATCGATGCGCATCATTCCTTCTCCTTGGCAGGATTCACATCTCCCTCCTTTTACATTGAAGCTGAAATGTCCCGGCTTAAAGCCTTTGATCTTTGCTTCCGGCAACGCGGTAAAAAGTTCACGAATGGGCGTGAAGATATTGGTATAGGTTGCAGGGTTCGAGCGCGGCGTGCGTCCAATAGGAGATTGGTCGATGACTACTGCCTTATCAATATGCTCGATCCCTTCTATCGCATCATGCTCTTCCGGTTCATCTTTAGTGCGGTACAGTTTTTTCATGATTGCTTTTGAGAGAATATCGACGACAAGTGTTGATTTGCCGCTTCCCGACACTCCCGTCACGCATACCAGTTTGCCAAGCGGAATGGTAACGGTAATATCTTTCAGATTAAAAGCCCGTGCGCCGCGGATCACCAATGATGATCCGTTGCCCGCACGCGGTTTTTTTGCCGGTGTTAAACTGCGCATGCCAGAAAGATATGCGCCGGTAAGCGAACGTTTTTCTTTCATAATTTCAGCGGGGGTGCCGACAGCGACAATCGCCCCTCCGTCTTTGCCCGCACGCGGACCGACATCAACGACGAGATCAGCCGACGCGATGATGAGTTTTTCATGCTCCACGACGAGCACAGTATTGCCTTGCTCTTTGAGTTCGCGGAGTGTTTGCAGCAAATCTTGAGTATCCCGCGGATGCAGACCCACCGATGGTTCATCGAGAACGTACACAACGCCGACCAATGACGATTGCACATGAGTTGCGAGTTTCACCCGTTGCGCTTCGCCGCCTGATAGCGTCGGCATGCTGCGGTCGAGGGTTAGGTAGCCGAGCCCTACGGAATGCAAGCCATCAAGGCGCGATCTGATTTCCTTGATGATGCGTTTGCTGATCTCTCGGTCTTTTGCGGGAAGGTTACGCGATTTTTTTGAATTATCAGTGAGAGCGGCAGTGAGTGAACCCAGTGCGTCGATCGAGCGGGTGACGAATTCATGAATACCATACCCGCCGACCGTGACGGCAAGCAATTCGGGGCGCAGCCGTTTTCCTTTGCAGTCAGGACACAGTGAGGTGCGCATATATGCTTCGAGCTCCTTTTGTAGGTATTCCGATCCAGTCTCGCGATATTTTTTTTCCAGATAAGGAATAACACCCTCAAACCGTTCTGCGGCTGATGGTAACGTCATTCGTTTTGCTTCTCGTTGGTGGGAGCGGGAAGCGGCAACGGAAAAACCGCGAAGAAGTGAAGTTCGTTGTATTGCCGTAAGACCTTCTACCGGTGCGTCAATGGAAAAATGCGCGTAGCGCGCCCACTGTTCAAGGAGTGGGAGCCATTCGGTATTATTTGAAAAAAGCTTATAGAGCGGTTGGATTGCTCCCTGCGCTATGGTTAATCGAGGATTTGGCATGAGCAATTCCGGATCAAATGCCAGCAAATACCCCAGGCCGGTACAGGTGGGACATGCCCCGCGGGGATTATTAAAAGAAAAATCGCTCGCATCAAGATCTTTCATTTCAAATCCGCAGGATGAACATCGCAGCCGTTCGCTCAAGAGCATTTCGGTGCCGTCAATAGCCAACTCAAGCGTACCGTCACCGAGCTCGAGCGCAGTTTGCACAGATTCTGCAATGCGGCGGGTGTCCGGTTCGCGCGAACGGAGGCTCTCGAGGCGATCCACAACAATTTCCAATGTGTGGGAAGTGTCAGTTCGGGCAATGCGGGTTACGCCAAACTCTCGGAGAGTCATGACTTTTTTGTCAAACCGAACCAGCGAATAGCCGCTGCGATGCAGCTCATCAACGATGCGGTCTACGTCAATACCTTCTTCGCTCTGCAACGGAGAGAGAAGCAGTAACTCACCATTATGTTTTTTCCGTACCTCGATGATAGTTTCGATGATCTTCTGCCGTGAAAGCGCGTGGAGTTCAAGCGAACAGCGGATGCAGTGGGGAACGCCGATCGCGGCGAAGAGGATACGAAAGTAATCATAGAGCTCTGTGGCGGTGCCAACCGTCGAGCGCGGCGAAGAAATCGTGGTGCGTTGGTCAATGGCGATCGCTGGCGGCAAACCCTCGATGCTGTCAACATCAGGCTTATCCATCCCTTCCATGAATTGCCGCGAAAAACTCGAGAGGCTTTCCATGAACCGCCGCTGTCCCTCGGCATAGATCGTATCAAACGCTAACGAAGATTTGCCGCTTCCCGAGACGCCAGTGAAAACGACCAGTGCGCATCGAGGAATAGTGACATCGACATTCTTTAAGTTGTGTACGCGCGCGCCGCGTACTTTGATTTCGTTTGGCATATCACGCAGATAAAAAACAAACCTCCGCTAGTATAGCGGGGTTTTTTGCAAACGTCTAGTATAGATCATCCTACTTTGCCGGCTGTTTTGGCGCGCGGCCGAGATAATCATCAATAACGCTCGTGAGCTCTTCATATGTGATTTGTCCGACGATGCGTTCACCGTTGATAAACCACGTTGGCGTTCCTTGGATGCCGAGCGTTTGCGCGTCCGAAAGATCCTTTTTTATGAGAGAGTTATATTTTTTATCCGCAAGGCACGTATTGAATTGCGCGAGATTCAAGCCGATCTCGGCTGCCCACGGCGTAAAAGATTCTTGTTTGATCTGATCTTGCCGCATCATAAGAATATCTTGCATTTCGAGGTATTTGCTTTGTTCATGGGCGCAGAGCGCTGCTTGTGCAGCCGGCACTGCCATAGCATGTATCGCAGTAAGCGGAAATTGGCGAAATACAAAACGGACCGATGAATCTTGATACCGTTTCATAGCGCGGGCGAGGGGCTCATGCGATGCTTGGCAATAGGGACACTGAAAGTCGAGAAATTCCACAACAACGACCCGCGCATCCTTCGGACCCGACGACGGACTCATGTTGTTATCGATCAGCGCTTCGTATTGTTTTGCCGATTGCGTGCTTTCACCTTTCAGTGTTTCCGCCGATGAATACCCGTGCCGTTGCTTATTTGCCGCTTTTTCGCGCGCGACAGTAACGCCTGTGATAACAACCAGGGTAAGCACAACGGGAATAAGGAATACAACATAGTGTTTTTTCATACCTAATAGAATATCATAGAATACATTGACAAATCAATCTTTTCATAATCATCTATTTCGTGCTACAATAATCATACAATGGTTCCTTTACATAGAGTGTGCGTTTTGGATTTACGTTGAGTGAGGAGGTTTACGATGGGTGCTGATGATTTGCAGTTCAGGGCATACCTGAACATCATCACGCCAGCATTCATGGTCCGCGTCCTTCCGGAGGTGTTTGAAGCACTCATCTTGGAGGACGAGTTCGCGGAACTCGAAGACTACCGGACGTTTGCCGAGGCAGTGCTGGAGAGTGCGCGCAAGCATTCGACAGAGCAGCTCAAGTTTGATATCGCCTACGAAAATGTCGACACCGTTTTCCGTTTCAAATACCAGACGAACGATGACGATATGAGCGGGCGGTTCCAGCACTATGTGCGGCTTTGGATCGGCTACGGGGAACATCGAGCGGCGATCTTGTTGCGCATCGCGGCTGTCCTGCGCGGGAAAGTCTCTCGGTATACGTGGAGCGAAGGCGATCTGGAAATCGGTTTGCCGAGTGGCACAGCACTCCATTACCGGGTCCGCGTGGTGGAAGCCACGTTTGTTGATCGCGCAGAAGCGAAAACGGAATAGGTGGTACGCCATGAGTTCGTTTGATGCTTTTAAGAACTCTTATTGCGAAAAGGCCGTTGCCGTGCTTTTTGTCGAGACCTTAACCGAGGTGATGAATAAACTGCTTGAAGAGCAAGAATTCCAAAGTCTTCCGCAGGTCCTCGATTTTTGCTCTCGCGTGCAGACGGCAGAAATGCGGCACCCTCGTTGCCGGCAAGAGTTGCAGCACTCAATCGTACCGCAGCTGATGGAAGTCGGCGTTCAAAGCGACGAACATGGGCGTCTCCATTCTGTGTTCAACACGACTACGACGCTTATACTCCATCAGTACGATGAATCCGTTGCACTCGAGCTCTATATCCACATCGTTCTCACGGGCCGTCGCACCCCGATGATAGTGTGGGATGGCGCACGGATCAGGTTTTTACTCCCGAATCTTACAAGTATCACCTACACTGCGCGAAGGGTAGGAATGATCGTAGCAGAACGGGAGGAGGAGCCGTGGTAGCGGCACATTCTTCGTTTTGAGCCGTTCCCCACTGTTGTCCTGTATGGGGGGAGCGGCCTTTCTTTTCTCACTGAGGGCACTCACGAAAGGGCGCATTGACAGAAACAGAAGGATATTGTATACAAATATGCATCAATAACCTTATGGAAACAGCACTTCAAGTTATTCAACTCACATCGTCACTTCTTCTTATCGTTGCAATACTTTTGCAACAGCGGGGTACAGGGTTAGGAGCAGCTTTTGGCGGCGAAGGAAATGTATACCGCACAAAGCGCGGCATCGAAAAAAAACTCTTTGGCGCAACCATTGCCCTTGCGATCATCTTTCTTCTCTCTTCCCTTGGAGTCGTTTTGCTTGCGCGATAGCTTGCTTCAAAACACGCCCTCGAGAGTCATTAGAAACACTCATGATGTTTTCTTTATCATTCGGTATTCGCCATGACACGGCTCGGTAAAATGCTCTCATGGAGGCAGAGGCGGTCCCGCCATACAGCATTGGATCGACATACCGTCGGCTTGCTGGGCTCCAAACGTTTTCCATCGTTGCGGCAATGGCGATATGTTGGCAGAGTGCTTGCGTCCAGCGAGTATCGTATCGTGAAGATTCTTTTTGTCATCTTGCTCGCTAATGCCGCATTTCTCGGATGGCGTGCCTTTACCTCCGGCACGGGAGTTGAGCCAAAACGCGGCGGCACCTATACGGAAGGGGTAGTCGGAGCACCGCAATTCATTAATCCGCTCTTTGCTCAAAATGACACGGACCGCGACTTAAGCGCACTTGTGTATTCCGGACTTTTGCGCTATACTAATAATAGGGAGTTGATCGGCGATCTGGCAGAGTCGTATGAGGTTAGCAAAGATGCGAAGACGTATACGTTTCATCTGCGTTCCAGCATACAGTGGCAAGATGGAGAGCCATTTAGCGTTGATGACATCATTTTTACCGTCACGCTCATCAAAGATCCCAAATCACGCAGTCCGTTATCGTTGAGTTATAAAGATGTTGAGATAAAGAAAATTGACGATACCACTGTCCAATTTTTCCTTCCAAAACCGTTTGCTCCATTCCTCGATCTGATAGCGACTACCGGCATCGTGCCGCGGCATATATGGAGCTCTATCCAGCCGGAGAATCTTTTTCTCGCCTCGCCAAACGGAAAGCCTATCGGGACGGGCCCATGGAAGTTCAACAGTTTTTCAAAAGACAGGGATGGAACGCTTCGTTCCTATACATTTGAACGGTTTGATGGTTATTTCGGCCCCAAGCCATATTTAGAAAAGATCGTTTTTAAATTTTATCCTGACAGTGACTCGAGCATTCAGGCATTGAAAAGCAGGCATGTGGATGGCGTAAGTTTTTTGCCGAGGCGTCTTCGGGGAAAGCTCGAAAAAGACAAGGAATTGGCATATTATACATTTCAGCTTCCCCAATACACAGCGATTTTTTTCAATCAAAAAGCAAATCCTGACCTTGCAGCGAAGGCAGTACGGCAAGCCCTTGCATATGCAATTGACAAAGAACGCATCGTGCGCGACGTATTGTCCGGTGAAGGCACCGTGATTCATACGCCGATTCTTCCCGGCTTTCTGGGATATTCGGATAACGTGAAGACATATCAACATGATGCTCTAAAAGCCGCCGCACTTCTTGAAACGGCAGGGTGGAAAAAAGATGAAGAAGGATACCTCTACCAGATGCAAACAGAAGAAAAAGAAAAAGAAGACGGGACAAAAGAAAAGGTTGAGACGAAAAAATATCTGACAATCACGCTTACTACGGTGCAACGCCCCGAGCATGCTGATATCGTCGCGATCGTGAAAGAAAATTGGGAGAGTATTGGCATTAAGACGGAGACGCAGTTTAGTGATCCTGCATTGGTAAAATCAGATGTCATTGATCCGCGTGCGTACGAAGCGCTTTTGTATGGAGCGATCATTGGCGCCGATCCGGATTTATATCCGTTTTGGCATTCATCTCAAAGTCAGGCACCGGGTTTGAACTTAAGCCAATTTTCAAACGAGACTGCTGATACGCTCCTCGAGGAAGGGCGCCATCTTACCGATCCGGCAGAGCGAGCAAAACGGTATACAAAGTTTCAGGATATCATAAGCGATGAGGTGCCAGCGATATTTCTTTACAGCCCAACCTATAATTATGTCGTAGACAGAAGAGTCAAAGGCGTGCGTGACGGCACATACCTTGTGTATCCCGCCGACCGATTGCAGGATTTAGCTGAGCGGTATGTAAAGACGAAACGAGTGAGGAAGTGATGCCCTCATGGCGGAATTGGCAGACGC
>JACQSB010000002.1 GCA_016206175.1 Candidatus Uhrbacteria bacterium
CCTGACCCCCACATTGCAAATGTGGTGCTCTACCAACTGAGCTAACGGCCCTTACATGCATGGCGGAATCTCTGGTGGGCGGTAGAGGAGTCGAACCTCTGACCTTTACAATGTCAATGTAACGCTCTAACCAACTGAGCTAACCGCCCATTCTTGTTATAAATGCGATATTTTCTTTTCTAAGAGCCTTACTTTTCTTTAATTATACCGAAAATTACGCATTGTGTCAATCAGATCGCGCTGGTATACTTCCTTTATTCTATGGCATCCTTTACTTCTCCAATGGCTCTTCATGCCCACATGCGTGCGTTGCGGCGGCGGGAGGCATTTGCTTTTCTCGAAAAGCTGGAAAGAAAGCATAAAAACAGCCAAATCTATCTCGTTGGGGGTGCAATCCGCGACATTTTACTAGGGCGTCACTGCAAGGACTATGATTTTGTGGTACGCGGCGTACCGGCAAAAAAACTGCAGGCATTTCTTACAACGCTCGGCCGTGTAGATTTGGTTGGTAAACGGTTTGGCGTTTTGAAATTCACTCCGGCGGGAAGGGCAGGCAAGGATTTTGCCGCTCGCAGCCTCGAGACATTTGATATCGCATTGCCGCGCACCGAGGAGCCGATCCTGCATACGGGGCAGTACCGCGACTTTTATATCATCCAGGATCCATCACTCGCGATTGAAGATGATCTCGCGCGGCGCGATTTCACTATCAATGCGCTTGCCTACGACATCAAAGCGAAACAGGTTGTGGATCCGTTTGGCGGTCTAGCCGATCTTTCCAAAAAACGCATCCGCACCGTCGGGGAGCCGGACGAGCGGTTTCGGGAAGATTACTCCCGCATGCTGCGAGCGATACGTTTTTGCTGCTCGCTTCGTTTCTCTATAGAGAAAAAAACCTCTGATGCGCTTTCGCGCGACATGCATGCCCTCAATCGGATGGTCAGTGCTGCAGCGCATTGCGTGCATACCGGCGATGAGGAACTGATGCGCGTCGTGCCGCATGAAGTGATCTCTCGCGAAATGCTTCGGACATTTGATGTTGATCCTGTCAGGGCGTTTGACCTGTATGATCGCTACCATGTGTTTGATACGATCGTTTCTGATCTTGTTGCGATGAAAGGCTGCCCGCAGCCAAAACAATGGCATTCCGAGGGTGATGTGTGGACACATACGCGACTTGCGCTTCGCGCGCTGATGAGCCCCGCATTTTTGCGCGCAAATAAAACATTGCAGCACTACTATCCTGCGCATAAGCTCTCTCTATCCCCCCTTCTGGTTATCGCCGTTCTGTTCCACGACATTGGCAAACCATTTGCTCTCAAGACACCCGAGCGGGATGGTGTTGATCGCATTCGCTTTGATGGTCATGATCGCATTGGCGCGGATATCGCAAAAGAAAATCTTGTGCGTCTGCGCATTCAGACTGCTCCTGAATATTCGGTTGATCCGGCCGACGTCGCATGGCTGATCCGCCATCATCTTTTGCTTCTGAACGCATCTGTTGAAGAGCTGCGTAATAATACCATTGAAAAATATTTTTTTCGCAATCCGGTTTTGGGACACACCTTGCTTCAATTAGTATGGGCGGATTCCACAGCTTCAAAACAGGCGTCGGGCACATCAAGTCTCGGCACGTATCGGACATTTTTGAAAAAAATGGAATCGTTTCTACGCGTTAGTCGCGCGAAAGGCGCGCATTTGCCGAAGCCGGTTGTCAACGGCATAGATATCATGCGTACACTTTCAATAAAACCTGGCGCGAAAATCGGCGAACTGCTGCTTGCCGTGCGCGAAGAACAGCTTGCCGGCCGCATCAAAACAAAGCGCGACGCAATTCACTTTTTGCAAACGCTATCATCATGAAAATTACCATTACAGCATCTCAAGCCGGAGCGCGCATTGATCAGATCGTACAGCAGAAATTGTCCGATCTGTCGCGTTCACAGATACAAAAACAATTTTTCGATCAAGACCGCGTTATGGTAAGCGGCAAAGTGTGCACGAAACATTACCGCGTAAAAAAAGGCGACGTGATTACTGTGGCAACGGAAACGGGGTCAGGTACAGATTTGCTTCGCGAAACTGAACCAAACCCCGTTTCCCCTCCGACTATCCTGCACGAAACAGATCAGTATGTCATTCTTGACAAGCCATCCGGTCTCTTGACGCATCCGACACAAGACAATACTGAGCCCTCCGTAGCCGAATTTCTTCTGAGCCGCTATCCTTCCATACGAAAAGTAGGAGACGATCCGACACGGCCCGGCATTGTGCACCGGCTCGATAAAGACGCCTCCGGCATCATGGTCGCGGCAAAGACGCAGCAGGCATTTGATTCGCTCAAGCGTCAATTCAAATTGCGGCATGTGGAAAAAGAATATCTTGTACTGGTGTACGGATCGCTCCCCCGCGAAGAAGGCGATATCGCCTTTTCTCTGAAACGCGCAAAGCACAGCCCTCGCATTGCGGCGACAAGCGGATCGGGCCGCGCCGCAAGCACTCATTATGTCGTAGAAGAGCGGTTTTCACGTTATTCCCTAGCGCGCGTCATGCCCCGAACCGGCCGCACTCATCAGATACGCGTGCATTTTTTTGCCTACGGCCATCCGATCGTCGGCGATGCTGTCTATGCCCCCAAACATATCAAGAAAGTCGAAGCAACGCGTCTCATGCTTCATGCGTTCCGCCTCGGATTCCACGACATTAACGGGGAATGGCGGGAGCATGCTTGTCCACCCGGTAGTGATTTTGAAAACGTGGTGCGCCGATTGCGCACGTAATATCTTGCTATGAGAGAGTCACATTCATCCGAACAAATCCGCGCGAAAGAATCAGATGAGATTGTATGGAAAGAGAAGTTGGAAAATATTTTCCCGCTGGAAACACTCAAGCGTTTTTTTGAGCGTACGGATATTCGCAGGATATTCCTAGCTGCAATCATCGCCATCCCCGCCTGTGCGCCGAAGCTGTCCGAAGTTGCTCCTGTCCAATCGGAGACCGCCGCTGTCGCTGTTGAAAAAACACCCGCCCCTGCCGTCGAAACGCGCACACCCCTGCCCCTCCTTGGGCCGCAAAATCCGGAAACACCCGTGGCGCAGGAAAATGCAGACGAGATTATAGCCGGCACATTAGAAAAACAGCTTCCCCCGGATTTCCGGCCCGAATCCAGCGCGCTGCATGAAGCGATCAGTCATTTTACTGATGAAGAGCTTGCGCGCGCGCATATTTCACGCGAAGAGTTGGCAGCGGCACTTTCACAGTTGCTCCATGTGTTTATTAAATTTGAAGACAACGATATTGTCTACCCCGCGATAGAGCATCGTCTCTTCCGCGACGGGATACGATATTACGTAGAATGGGATGATGCGCAAGAACGGCCTTTCGGCGAGCAAGACGCCCGCACTGTCGTGGATGAAGCCATGCAAGAGTTGCACCAGCGTACCGACGAGCTTGTCAAAGTCGAGCGAGTACGCTCGTCTGCTGATGCGAATGTCATTCTTCGCTTTCGAGATTTTGGCTTGGATGAAGACGGAGTGCCGATCGTATCCGGCGGGAGGACGGGAGTGCTCTATACCCGTAAACAGCTTCCATTAGTCGGCGAGTACGTGGAGAATATATTTGATACGATACAGTTCAACCTTAACAAAGATCTCATGGGCTCGGAGACGAATAATATCCAGATCGTGGAAAACAAGACCGGTCGCGAGTTTACCGACTTTGAGTCATTTCCTCGCGAAGCGCAGCGGGATCTGTACGCCGCGTATTTTAAGCGCGCGGTAATCCATGAGACTATTCATCGGCTTATCGGTTTTGCGTATCATAATGACGAGCTGCCGACAAGCATTATGAATAGCATTGCCCATTTGTTGCTTGCATTAAGCAACGCGGAAACGTCGAGCGGAGAAAAGAAATTACGCGTCGATATCACGACCGATATGGAAGATCCCGTCGATCCTGTGTTTCCCCTGATCCGCGCGTGCTGGCTCATCCTCTCCAAGGCGGAAGCATTAGAGAAAGTGCCGGAAGCCGCGGAATAAACCGCGGAACCGTTGACATATCAGACCGGTTTTGCTATTGTCTTTCCTATCATCAATTTACCTTTATCTATGGCAACAGAACACGCATTTTCCGGAGTGAAGCCCGGAATGACCGTGCGGGTACACCAGAAAATTAAAGAAATCAACCCAAAGGGCGAAGAAAAGGAGCGCGTGCAGATTTTTGAGGGTTTTGTGTTGAAGCGGAAAGGCGGAGATAGTGCATCGGCGACTATTACCATACGCAAGATTTCCAATGGAATCGGAGTAGAAAAGATTTTCCCAGTTCACCTGCCTTCGATCGTGAAGGTTGAAAAAGTGAAACAAGCGAAAGTACGCAGGGCAAAACTCCATTACACCCGCACCTCTAAAAAGAAGCTTAAAGAAAAACCGCTCGTCTAAACCGAGCGGTTTTCTCTCTTGCATTTCGGAATATATTTCTTTACAATCGGAGTATTCGTTTAGATACATATGCCCAGGTGGCGGAATTGGTATACGCGCATGGTTGAGGGCCATGTGCCGCAAGGCTTGGAGGTTCGAGTCCTCTCCTGGGCACCAAATGAATTTTACGAAATAAATCATTTCATTATGCCTCTTTTTGGAGAAGGGCGGCCTACGCCGCGAGATATGGGGATGCAGCCAAGAGATTTGGGGATCCAGCCGCGGGAAGAAGATAAACAATACCATGACCGTGCGGTAGTCAATGGTGTTGAAATCGAAGTACGGTGGGATGATACTAATAACGATTACCTTATACACTTCCCCCAGATTGATATTGGCGATGAGAATCGACAAAGAGGCATTTACGATAATGTGATACGCATGAATCAAGACCCAAATTCGGCGAAGGAAGTATTTGAGTTTGCCAAAGAGGTGGCGGAACGATTTAGTGACGTATATGAAGTTTATCCGAGAGCGGAGGGCTATATTAAAAGTTTGCGATAACAATAACAACGATTTCAATGCAATTACATACCCAATCCCAATCGAAACGAAGCACGCAGATTTTCTTTTTATTTCTCTTTGTCGTCGTTGGATTTATCGCCTTGCAGATACCAATTGCAAAACTCGCAGGGTCAAAAACTGCGTTCACAGCCTACGATGCTTTTGCGCCGATTGCCGGTGCATTCTTGGGAAGCATACCAGGTATCATAGCAGTGTTTTTGATGCAAGTGCTTAATTTTTTCGTCCAAGGAGCTGTCATCCAGGATGCGGGTACGATCATCCGCTTTTTCCCAATGCTATTCGCGGTATGGTATTTCGCTGACAAAAGAAAAGCAAATATCATTGTGCCAATGTTCGCAATCGTTGCATTCCTTCTGCATCCGATCGGCAGGCAAGTATGGTATTTCACCCTCTTTTGGACGATTCCCATTATCGCGCATGTATTTCGCGAACGGTTTGTATTCGCGCGGGCGTTAGGCGCGACATTTTCCGCGCACGCGGTTGGCGGTGCGTTATGGATCTGGACGTTTTCCATGCCGGCATCGGTATGGCAGTCCCTGATTCCTGTCGTCATCCTTGAACGGTTTGTGTTTGCCGTCGGTATCACCATTACATTCCTTGCTGTTTCCAACGCACTGTACCTTGTTGAGAAGCATTTTGCGCTTACCTCCGTGCTTCGGGTTGATACTCGGTTCGTACTTCGCCATCTTCGCGATGCTGCGCGCGCGCAGAAAATCTCCTAGTCCGCGGTACATCGCGTTTGCCGCCATCAGCATTGACGGACGGATCTCGCTTGCAAAAGATCGCCTTCCTGATTGGACAAGCAAGGAAGACAAAAAATTTTTCCAAACATCTCTCGCGCATTGCGATGCTGTGATCGTCGGTCGCAATACGTACTATGCGGCGGCAGCTCGGCTGCGGCGCCGCATCACCTATGTCCTGACAAGCCGTGTGTCGCGACCGCAAAAGAGAGGAAGCGTCACATTTGTAAATCCCGCGATAACAGATATCGCCCCTCTCTTGAGTGTGCATCGGAACGTCGCCATACTTGGTGGCGCTGCTGTCTATCAATACATGCTGGAACGCGACTTGCTCCATGAGTTCTACATAACAGTTGAACCTCTTTTGTTTGGCCGCGGCATTCCTCTGTTGGTCGGCGGCACGAGTATGCACACACTTCGGCTTCTTTCTGTGCGCAAGCTCAACTCGCGCGGCACTCTGCTTTTGCATTACAAGGCATAAATCCTGTCACTAACGGGATGAACATAACGCCAATCAAAACTAGCATATTCCGAGAAGGGCAAGACCTTTTTTCTTTCCTTACGAAATACCTCCCCCCATTGTTATCAGGCACCATTGTTGTCATTACTTCAAAAATCGTCGCGCTAGCGCAAAGACGTACGGTTGTGGCGCGTACAGAGAAAGAGAAAGAGAACATCATCCGCGCTGAAAGCGACTACGCGATCAAGACTCCCTACGCATGGCTTACGATTAAGGATGATGATGTGATGCCATCCGCAGGAGTGGATGAGTCAAACGCAGATGGCAAAATTATTTTGTTGCCGAAAAACTGCATGCGTACAGCATCCGAGATACGGCACAAATTGTGCCGACATTATGGCATCAAAAATCTTGGAGTTTTGATTACTGATAGCCGCACCTTGCCGTTGCGCGCAGGGACTATCGGTATGGCTCTCGGATATGCCGGTTTTCGTGGGATAAAAGATTATCGTTCCAAGCGTGATCTATTCGGCAGGGCTTTTCGCATCACGCGCGTTGACCTTGCCGACAGTCTTGCGGCAGCGGCTGTCTGTACCATGGGCGAAGGTAAAGAGTGTCAGCCACTTGCCATCATTACTGATGCGCCAGTGACATTCTGCGTTCGTTCTCCCAAGAGGGAATTGCACATTCCCATCCATGATGACATGTATGCTCCGCTCTTTTATCGCGCTCTGCAACACAAGAAGCAGCCCGTCAAGAAAATAACGTAAGAGCGCCGATGCCGATCAATGTTATGGCGGTGCCAATCAGCTTACGCGGGATATCTTCCCGCTCTTGGAATAGTATAATGCCCATTGCGATCGAAAAGATCATCATGCTTTGATAGATCGCCTGTACGACACTGACAGATCCGAGATGCAGCGCGACCGTGTAAAGATAAAATGAGCCGGCATTGATCAATCCCACACTGATTTTTGCTACAAGCCGGTCGTTTGCGAGCGCACGGATTTTTTTCCGTGGATGCTTTACGAGGAAAGGCAACACGAGAATGCTCGGTATCGACATTGCAAAGATAATCATGGACGGAGAAAACCACGCTGACGCCATTTTCATTGTAACGGCAAGCAGCGCCGCAAAAAAGGAAAAGATATACGCATAGCGCACGCCTTTATCACTCTTGAGTTTGTGGGGCGCTCCGGTTATCAAGAGTCCGGAGAACAGGATGAGGATGCCGATGTATTCATGAGCCTGCAGCGCTTCTCGGAGGAGCAAAAAGGCAAGGATAGGGATCCATATCAATCTCATCCGGATGATGACGGCGGATATGGAGAGGTGGGCATAGGAATGCATCTTCATGTACAGATATATGCAAACGATTTCAATAATGCCGACAACGGCAAGCAGTGCCGCGCCCGATACTGTGATTGACTCTGGTGGATCTGCAAAAACAGCAACAGCAAATATCGTTCCGCGGATCAATTCAAAGAACCACGCAAATGTCACCGCGTCGTCGCCGTCTTTTAAGGCGTATCGCGTAAGGAAATTAAATATGTTTGACCCAATGCCGCCGATGACAGCAAGCAGTATCCAGAGCTCCATAGGTAATGACAATGACACCAAAACACTATCATAGATCTGATCTGCGAGAAATAGCCTGGGACTTTACTGTCGCCACCCTACTTGCTATACTAGCGGCACTATGACTAGGGGAAATTTTTTCGATCTTCTCCAGGCACGTTGGGATCGTGGCACAGCTGTCTGTGTTGGCCTTGATGCTGATTACAAAAAGATTCCGGAGCATCTCAAAAAAGGTGATGTGCGCGATGCGCTTTTTGCATTCAATACGGCAATTATCGATGCTACGGCAGAGTACGTATGTGCCTTCAAACCACAGAGCGCATATTATGAAGCATGCGGACCGGAAGGCATTGCCACACTTCTCGATATAGTAGGATATGTGCAAGGGAAGTATCCTGATATTCCATTGATTCTTGACGCAAAGCGGGGTGATATCGGCTCAACCAACGATGGGTATGTGAAGGCCGCATTTGAAGTCGGCGGATTTGATGCCATCACGCTTCATCCCTATCTTGGCAAAGAAGCGCTCAAGCCATTCCTTGACCAAGAAGATAAAGGTTGTATCATCCTGTGTCGCACGTCTAACCCCGGAGCAGGAGAGTTTCAGGATCTTGTAGTGGATGAATCCCCTCTCTATCTGCACGTCGCTCGTCGAGTTGCCGATGAGTGGAATACAAACGGAAACTGCGCTGTCGTTGTTGGCGCGACATACCCGGAAGAGCTTGCGCATGTCCGCGGGGTGATCGGGGATATGCCGATCTTGATTCCCGGGATCGGTGCGCAAGGCGGTGATATTGAAAAAACGGTTCATGCAGGGAAGAATAGCAAGGGACAGGGAATGATCATCAATTCTTCGCGTGGGATTATCTTTGCATCGCAAGGAGAGGGTTTTGCCGAAGCGGCAAGCCTTGAGGCAAAGAAACTTCGCGATGCGATCAATCAATACCGATAAGGGCAGTTAGCTCAGTTGGTTAGAGCATACGGTTTACATCCGTAGGGTCACAGGTTCGAATCCTGTACTGCCCACCAAGACACACTATGCATCCTCATAATCGGCATGGAGAACAAGGTCCGAGCGACCATGACGTCGAAAAATATAGACTCGCTCAAGAATTAGCAAAAGAACTATTTAGTGAAAAACTCGATCCGGCACGCGATTACTTCAGCGAGCTTGAGGAGTTTTGTTCTTCCCGCGGCTTTGCTGTCGATGTCAGCTACAAGCAAGGCAAGAATTTCAAGGAATGCGCCATTACTGTTAGTTTTTCCCAATTTGGGCTACCCCCGATTGTTCATGCAGAACGGGATAAAAGTTTGTCTGTTGCGAAAAATCGCGCCGCGAAAAAACTTTACGATCAGCTCGAACAAGATTTACACTCATCATGAAAGCTTGTGCGGTATGGCAACCATTATCGAGATGACTGTTACACAGTCGCTTGCGTTCTATACTATCAGTCGCCCATCGAGTGTAGCATGCTATCTCGTTTCCACGCCCCAGACGCGCGCCATCTGTTCCGACCCTTTCGTTTTTGGCGTTCGCTATACCGATTTGCTTCGTGAGGCAAGCATAGCGGCGCTTCAAAGCCTTGCGCTTTATGGTCGTCAGCGTGGGCTGAAAGAACATTCGGTTGTCGTGCTTAACATTTTACGCGGCGGCCTTAACTATGGTCTCCGCGATGCTTTGGCGAGAGCCTATGGATGGGATGCGCATCGCACGGCATTTATTTCGTCCCAGCGCGCGCGGGACGACAATGGAGAATGGCATATCACCGAAAATCGTTACCACAAAATATCATTGCCCGATAACGCGCATATCATTTTTGGGGACGTGGTCGCAACAGGGGTGAGCTTACAGCATGCGTTGGATCGTATTGTTGAAGTCGCGCGAGAGCAAAGAAAGTCCATACATGGTTTTACTTTTTTCACTATCGGAGGCGCTCGTGCTGTTGAAATCCTTGAAGCAGTAGACTACGAATGTCGCCGACAGTTTTCAGAATACGTCGGCAGCTCAATCGTTTACTATGAGGGCATATTTGGGGTAGCGGATGACACTTCAAAACTTTCAATCGTACTTCCTGGTACTGATTTACTCCACTCTCCCGCTACACTCACGCCCGAGTTCATTCAGTATCAGGCAACAGCCCTTCCCTATGCTATCGAACGATGCGCGATCTACGATGCCGGATCACGGTCATTCGACGTGCCGGAATATCTGGATGATGTTGCTGGCTACTGGCGTGCCATACGCGACCTCGCTGACCATGGTATGACATATCGTGATTACCTCACTGAACGTTTTCCCGAAGATCCGCGCCTTTCTGATACAGAGTGGCGCGACACACATGCTTCCGCTAATCTGTTGCGACAAGTCGCAGAGCAGCAGCTTGCAAAGACTTTAGTTTAAGGGTAGTCTTTTCATGTTTGTGAGGGCCCATAGTATAGCGGTAGAACGGTTCCATGGCATGGAACAGGTCGGGGTTCGACTCCCCGTGGGTCCACCAGAAAAACATTAAAAAGACTCGAATATGTTCGAGTCTTTTTAATGCGCCATACACTACCATGCCCCGCTATGGTATGCTGTAAGAACAATCCTATGCAACCGCAAGCTCGCATCCCAACAATCAAAGGTCTTTTTGTCATGAGCCATATCCGTGCACTGCGCGCATCCCATGGCCAGCAAGCAGTGCAAGATTTGGAACGCAGGTATGGCAAGTCAATCGCGTTCGCGCCATTTGAGGAAGTGCCGGTTCGAGAGGAAGTGGCGATACTTGAACACATCATTGCTATCACCACATCCAGTCTTGCTTCCGATCAGCGGGCATACGAGGCAGGACGCCTTCATTTCCGTAATTTTACCGAAACGCCTTTTGGCCGCATCATCTTTTCGCAATTCAGAACTCAATTCAAACGTTTGATGATGAATGCAGGATATGTCGCCGGGCACGTGTTTCGCAATGTGCAATTTTCCTCACGCGAAGGAGGTAGTACATCTGTAATCGTCACGATACGGAATAATGACTATCCGATCGACCATTTTCGCGGGTTGTTCCAAGCATGGATGGAATACGCCGGCCTTCGAGGGACAGTGAGAGCGCGCGAGATCCCTCCCGATGGGTACGAGTATCTCATGACGTGGGAAGATTGATGCGTATGCCGCAAGCAAACCACACTCCGAAAGATGTTGAACGCATCGTCAAGCGGCTTGAGTCCTTGCGGCCGATTTTCGCGCGTGCCGCTATCGGTGATTACTCCGCGGATGTGCCGCCCTACGAGACAGAAGATGAATTGACCGAGTTTGCCGTCGGATTGCAGATTATGCTGGAGGTCATACGCGAAAAGATAGCAAAACATGAAGAGTTGCAGAAGACGCTTGAGGAGAAAATTGTCGAGTACGCGGATACGCAGCGCGCATTGCTCAATGTTATGGAAGATGAAAAACAAACACGCGCTCAACTCGAGCTTGTGCGTCAAAGGGAAGCGGAGGAAAAAAAGAAGCTCGAGATATTAGTTGAGAGTGTAGGCGAGGGCATTATCGCTGTAGACGAAAAGCTGCAGGTCGTGATGGTGAATTCGGCGGCATATGCGATACTAAAAGCTACAGAGAAAGACATCATAGGCAAACAGATATGTGAAGTCATGCAGGTGATGGATTCGGACAAAAAGGTCATTCCCGAGAATGAGTATCCGTGTACGCTTTCTATACAGTTAAAAAAGAGGCTCGTGCTGGGAAATCTCGAATCACCATACTACCTAAAATCGCTTTATCACGATCCCGTGCCCGTATCCCTTACTTCCACGCCGCTCTTGTCGAATGGCACTCGAGGAGCGGTGATTGTTATTCGCGACATCTCTGAAGAGGTTGCCCATAGCCGCACAAGAAGTGAGTTTATTACGGTAGCCTCCCATCAGTTAAAAAGTCCGATGACGATTATTCGATGGATCTCGGAATGGCTAACAGAAAATGAGACTCTGTCCGAAGAAGGAAAGAAGCTGCTCAATGATTTGCATAGCGCGTCGCTGCGTCTTACCTCTTTAACCGACACATTGCTCAATGTCTCGCGGCTCGAAGAAGGGATGGTGCGCGTTGACGTCACGTCGGTGGATGTCGGCAAGCTCGTATCAGAGTATTGCAATCTCCTTTCATCGTATGCGAAGGAAAAAGAAGTGACACTCCAATGCGTTTCTCCATCAACGCCGGTAAAAATCAAAAGCGATGCCGCATTGATTACCGTCATTGTCCAAGTTTTGTTGACAAACGCGCTGGATTACACGCTCGCCGGAGGTACGGTTTCTATCGCTGCAGCACGCGATGAGAGCCGTACGGTGATCAAGGTCTGGGATTCTGGCATCGGCATTCCACAGCAAGAACAGCATCACATCTTCACAAAATTTTATCGTGCGCCAAATGCGGTTCCCTATAAGGTTGAAGGCACCGGTCTTGGTTTATACACGGCAAAGAAAATCACTGATCTGCTCGGCGGTAAGCTTTGGTTTGAGTCACAGGAAGGAAAGGGATCTATGTTTTTTGTCGAGCTCCCCGAAAAAATCAAAGCGCGGGAAGGAACGAAACAGCTTGTTTTTTAGCCCCGTGGCGCGTGATCGCCATCTCTTGCGGTTATCGGCATATATTGTAAGATAGCCGCATAGTATTTTATGTTCAAAGAGGTATATGCCACGAGAAAAAGCTGGATCAAAAGCATTTGTCGAAGGAGTGAGCGAAGCAGCATCCGATCGAAAGGAATATAAGGTCGGATCAATGAGTTTTGACGAGGTGCGGAAAGTAATGCCAAAGCTCGCGGACGAATTTCGTACAGACACGGAGGCGATCAGAGGCGCACCCGAGCAATCAAAGCGCGGGATCACTGACGCGCTCACCAAAGACCTGCGGCCCAAAGTCGCGCAAGCAAAGGGCGTTGTTGATGCGTGGCTGATCATAAAGGAGGCCGAGGTGCGCGGTTTGCTTGCCGGTCGGTCGTTCGATAAGGAATATACGTCTCTTGAGCAGCTCTATTCACGATCTGCAGAAAATCCTAAGCTTGGATCCTTGCGGGACGTAGATGTAAAAAAGGTTATACCAAACCTCGAAGCCCTTTTCCGTGTTATCCGTTCAGATATCGCGAAAAATCTGCCAACGATGAGCGGCGAGGCAGCAGAAAAATATTTATATGAAAAAGTTTCAGTCCTTGCAAATGAGTTGGAGCAAGCAAAAGCAGTTGTGACAGCATGGTTTTCAATGTTGCCGCATGAAACATACTCTGATGCTGAATCTGTGTCTTCCGGACGCGCGAGCGGATCAACGATCACTGACCAGCAGACAACTTCTGTATACGCAAAAGCGGCAGAACTCCTGCGGGAGCAGCCGCCTTCGCGCGGAACAGCTCCACTCGAGACGCGCGGTACGGCCCCGCTTGTAGAAGGCGAGTTTGATATCGACAGTAGCAAAGTTACATTGCAGAATTTGATGAGTACGTTGATAAACACTGTTATCCGCGGCCCGGCAACGGGGAGAGGTTTTTTACAGAATATTGAAGAAAGCTACGGATTATTTCAAAAAACAGTAAAGCTGTACTATTCATTGCGGGACGCAATGTCGTTGCGGTACCGGGGAGAGCAGTTCCATGATGCCCAGCGAGAAATGGACTCCTACGGAAATGAACTTCGGCATTTAGTCGGAGGAATTAAATCGTTGATGGTCCTTTCCGAAAGCCGGAAATCAGAAATAGGGAAAGCAAATGTTCCGATCATTGAAGATCGGATCAAAGCCATCAAAGATGATCTTGATCAAGTCTGGGCAGATATCGGGTATTCTGTCGGGACACAACCAAGCGTATTTCGCGGATCTCGCCAGTTTTTAACGAATCCGAAGAAAGGCAAATAACAGCGTATCTCTATGGCGCTTGTACCAACACTCACCCAATACTTGATTGAACAGTTATCGAAGCATCCGAATCAGCGGGATCTGGTGCTCATCATGTCCGATCTTGCTGCGATCGGCAAGTATATTTCGCGCGAGACAAACCGCGCGGGGATTGCCGGCGTGCGCGGCGCCGCTGATGCGATTAACGTGCAAGGAGAAGAAGTGCAAAAACTTGATGTATTCTCCAATGAGCTATGTAAAGATTACTTGTGCCGCACGGGGCATTTTTGCGCCATGGCATCGGAAGAAGAAGACACGGTCGTGGATATGCGGGGCTTTGGCGAAGACGCGCATTATGTGGTCGCCTTTGATCCACTAGACGGATCATCGAATATCGACGCGAATGTCAGTATCGGTACCATCTTTTCCGTGCATCGCAAGCGCGGTGATGTCGCCCCCGCAAGCGCAGAACAGTTTTTTCAAAACGGCCTCTCGCAAGTGCTTGCCGGCTATGTGCTCTATGGCTCCAGTACCGTATTAGTCTTCAGCTTCGGCGATGGCGTGCATGAGTTTACCCTCGACCAAGGCTTAGGTGAATTTCTCTTATCCAACGAGCGCATTATGATCCCCAACACATGTTCGTACTATAGCACCAACGAAGGCAATACATCGTACATTTCGGAAAAAGACCGCCGTTTCATCGAGTATTTGAAAATGGAACAAAAAATATCGGCTCGCTATATCGGCTCGCTCGTTGCTGATTTTCACCGCAATCTTGTGAAGGGCGGCATTTTTCTTTATCCGGGCGTTGACAAGTCGGATACGGGTGATTACAAAGGCAAACTGCGTTTGAATTATGAAGCAAAACCGCTCGCGTTTCTTGCCCAGCAGGCCGGCGGGCGCGCTACCGACGGGATGCAAGATATTCTTGATATCATGCCATCATCGCTCCATCAGCGCACGCCGCTTATCATAGGAAACAAGGATATTGTTGATGAGTACATACTCGCAAATAAATCTTAATAGCATTCTATGTCTCTTGACTACAACGCGATTCGTGAACTCCTCGGCGATCAAGCCGAGAATTTGTTCTCTTTTAATACGCCTAAAATCCCGCGCGAGCGGCTCCATGTGCCCTCTCCTCAACATGTGCAGGAGATTTTTAGCATCTCTGATCGATCGAGCCGCGTACAGGAAAATCTGAAAACATTGTATGCAACCGGCCGACTCGCGAAAACGGGATATCTTTCCATATTTCCTGTTGACCAAGGCATTGAACATTCTGCCGGCGCGAGCTTTGCAAAAAATCCCGATTACTTTGATCCGGAATACATCGTATCATTTGCTCACGAAGCCGGCTGCAACGCGGTTGCATCTACGCTCGGCGTGCTTGGGTTGGTCAGCAGAAAATATGCGGATAAGATTCCGTTTATCGTGAAGCTCAACCACAATGATTTTTTGCGTTATCCGAATGATTACGACCAAAGCATGTTTGCTACGGTCCAGCAGGCGTATGACATGGGTGCGCTTGGAGTAGGAGCGACAGTATACTTCGGATCCCCGGAATCAAAGCGTCAGCTGCAGGAAGTGAGCCGCGCATTTGCCGAAGCGCACCATCTCGGCCTTTTTACCGTGCTGTGGTGTTACATGCGCAATAACGGCTACAAAGTAGAAGGAACGGATTACCACACTTCAGCCGATCTTACGGGTCAGGCAAACCATCTCGGCGTTACTATTGAGGCGGACATCATCAAACAGAAACTTCCAACAAACAACGGCGGTTATAAAGCGTTGAATGCGGGTGCTTCCAAATATGGTAAGTACGATGAACGCATGTATTCCGAACTATGCTCCGATCATCCGATTGACCTGTGCCGTTATCAGGTCGCGAATTGTTATATGGGCAGGATTGGTCTGATCAACTCTGGCGGGGAGAGCGGCAATGATGATTTGCGCGATGCTGTCGCTACAGCGGTTATCAACAAACGCGCTGGCGGATCAGGCCTGATCTTGGGCCGCAAAGCATTCCAAAAGCCGCGCGAAGAAGGGATCAAGATCGTACAGGCAGTGCAAGATGTGTATCTGTGTAAGGAAGTGACAGTCGCGTAGCGTTACTTTGTAGGTAAATGTAAAAGGAGTAGTACGGCAATCTTGTACGGCTCCTTTTACATTTGGCAGTCTCGAGTATTATTCTTTTGGGAAAAGCTTTGTATCGATCTCTTTTGTATCTCCTGAGATACTAATATCATCTCGGAGCTGATATTCCCCACTTTGAATACGTGTGAGAAATGCGCCTGGTTTAATGATCCCATTCTCTTGGTTTGCCGATGCCTTCATGCCAGATCGTGGTCGCGGGAAATATCTCACTTCCATCCCAGGGATATCTGAAGCCTTCTCAACCTCTTTGTGGCGTTTTCTATCGTAGGAAGTGCGCGTTCTTGATATTTTACCCCCACCAATACAAAAAATGAGCCGATCATTTTTTGTATCATAGAGTACCTTGCCGATGTACTGTTTTAGTGGTTGTAATTTTTCATCTTCTTCATGCTGTTTTTTTTCGCGTTCATATCTCGCTTTTTCATCTTCAGTCATTTTTGTTGTATCCCCTCGTTCCACTTGAGCGTTGCGAATTTCTTCTTTTAAAACACCAAGTGAATGTTGGGCAGCTGGCGTGAACGCTTCTGGATTTCGAATTACACGAGGACGGATTATGCTTTCAGCCCTTTTTATACTCTCCTCTTTTAGTGTTCCATACTCTTTTAATGCCCCATAGACTGACTGGCGCAAATCAGAAGCGCTTTCTTTGGGTTTTAATTTTGAACTTTTTAGATAATTAACCGCTCGCCATAAATTCATGACTTTCTCCGCATCGTCTTTATAAAGGCTTTGGGCTCGTTCTTGCACCATCGTTGACAAGCGTTCTTCAAGTCCTTTGAGATACGCAAGGTTAAATCCTCGCTTGACTGCAGTGTCCAGACGCTCATCGCGTGCGCGGTGTGCGTCAGTCGGTGTTTTGGCAGAAAGGAGTTTGTCTCGATACGCATCGCGCGCTTTGTCCGATGAAACGTAATCAGCGGGCAAGGAAGGATCCATTGGTTGATACTCGGCAAGCAATGCGCGCATCAGCGTGCGTGCTTCATTCGCAAGCATATCAAGTGCGAGCAGGGCGCGAATTCCATCCGGCACGCGTCCTTCTTTCATATCGTTATCCCGTAGCTGCCATTGCTTTTCGCCGCCATGGCTGATACTTCGCACCAATGTCCGGAGGAGGCGCATATCAATTGCTCGCGCATCAAAATGAATCGCGAGAAGATCGTGTGTTTGCTCCACGCTACCGGCATCGGATGATATTTCGGGATGTAGACCTAACAGCGTTTCTTCTTCTTTGGAGAGAATCATCTCTTCGTCCGGCAGCGGTTTGTGCATGCCCTTGTCGCGCAAATCGCCGTTTTTTCCATCACCGTATGCCTGGCGTACGTCGGGGTCATTCCATGCGTCGCGGTATGCTTGTTCCAATATGCGCGGCTCACCGCGCTTTTCTCTGCGTTCGTCCCCAAGTTGTGCCGACAAAACGAATGATCCTTCGAATAATTCGTTTGCACTCGCGCCCTGCTGTGCGGCGCGTTCGCGCAGCGCGGCAATCTCTTGCGCGATCCTTTGCATTTCCGGATCATCAAAATATTGTTTTCGGGCAGCTTTTTGCTGATCAATAGGTGTTGCTTCTTCAGTAGCCATATTATTTATTATATCACGAAATGATAATTATTGCAATGATACTTTTTCGCACTTTTCACAATTGCTGAAATTTTTTGACACATATTTTGATTTATAATAAAACATTTCAACAGCATATAGTCAAAATACAATTGACAAAAAAAATGCCAGAACGTATGATCCCGGAATATGCATACCGATACCGAGCTCAAGCAACTCCTCATTCGCAGCGGCTTTGATGAAAAGGCAGCTCGCATTTATCTTGCGCTTCTTGCCAGCGGTCCTTCTCCTGTGCGCCGTGTTGCTGACGCAATCGGCGTAAATCGCGGTACGACGCATACCCTCCTGCGTGATCTTGTAGCGCAGGGGGTCGTCAGTTATTACCATAAACAGAAGCGCAAATATTTTGTTGCAGAAGACCCGGAAAAAGTCCTCACGTTACTCCAAGATAAAATTGCCGATTTTCAAAAGACGTATCGAGAGCTTGAGTCGCGCATCCCCATGCTGCATTCGTTATATGGCCAAGCGGTGGCAAAGACATCTGTTCGTTCATATGAAGGCAGGCACGGAGTTCGTATCGTGCTAGAAGACGTGCTTTCTGAAATGCGGCGAAGCAGTGAAAAACTGTATCGCGTGTATTCATCAGTTGCGGTACGTGACGCACTGCATCGGTGTTTCCCCTCTTTCACGAAAGAACGCATCAAACACAACATCTTTGTTCGCGTGATAGCCATCGGCGCCGGCGGAGAATATCAGGAACATGCTGATCGGCGGTGGCTTCCAGCGGAGCGCGGCACGCCCACCTACCGTATTTTATACGCCGGCAATGTGGTGCATATCAGCAAAAGCGAACATGCCGACGAATTGCACGCGTTTGTCATTCGCGACAACGAAATCTATAAAACCGAGGTTATTATTTTTGATCAGCTCTGGACAGCTCTCGACCCTCACTCATCCTAAAGCCTAACCCAACAGCCTCCTCCTATGTGCGGAATCGTCGGATACATTGGAACTCGGCACGCAGCCCCTTTGCTCATGCAAGGGTTGCGCCGACTGGAATATCGCGGCTATGACAGCGCCGGCATCGCGACACTTGAAAATGGCAGCTTGTTCTGCGAGCGTTCCGTGGGCCATATTGATGCGCTGAAAGAAAAGATAGGCGACCAGCGTCCGGAGGGCACCATCGGGCTTGCGCATACACGTTGGGCTACGCACGGCGGTGTATCGGAAAAAAATGCACACCCGCATCGCGCATGCAACGATTCTCTTGTGATCGTACATAATGGGATTATTGAAAACTATCGCGAACTGCGCGCTGAATTGCAGGCAACGCATACGTTTACCTCTGACACAGACTCCGAAGTGCTCGCGCATCTCATCGAAGTTGAGTATCAAGGCGATCTCCGTCACGCAGTCGCTCGCGCTCTCAAGAAGGTGCGCGGAACGTACGGAGTGGTCGTGATGCATGCCAGTGAGCCCGAACGCCTCATCGCGGCGCGGATGGGAAGTCCGCTGGTGATCGGCATGGGTAAAGGAGAGTATTTTGTTGCCAGCGATGCTACTCCGTTGTTGCCGTATACAAAAGACGTTACCTATCTTGACGACGGCGAGATCGCCGAGCTGCGTCGCGGTGAAGTTCGCATCTATGATCTGCTGGAGCAGAGCGTACAGAAAAATATCCACCACATCGAGTGGGACGATGAACAAGCGCAAAAGCAAGGGTATTCTCACTTTATGTTGAAAGAAATTTTTGAGCAGCCAATCGTATTTCGTGACGCGGTGCGCGGCAGGAAAATCCCGGAAGAAGGCACTGCATACCTCGGCGGACTGAATATGTCAGAACCCCAAATGAGGGCGGTGTCTCGCGTGCTTTTTGTCGCCTGCGGTACTGCATACCATGCTGGCATGATCGGCAAATACGCCTTTGAGCGGCTCGCACGAATACCCTGTGAGGTCGAAGTCGCAAGTGAGTTTCGGTATCGCGACTGCGTCTTAGATGAGAATACGTTGGTGTTTGCCATTTCGCAGTCAGGTGAAACCGCCGACACGCTTGCCGCGGTGCGCGAGGCGCGCCGCAAAGGAGCGATTGTGCGCGGCATTGTGAACGTTGTCGGCTCTACCATAGCGCGCGAGACTGACGGCGGCACCTATATCCATGCCGGCCCGGAGCTTGCAGTTGCCTCTACGAAAGCCTTTACCAATATGGTTGCCGTCATCCTCCTGTACGCGTTGCAGTTCGGACGACTCAAACATATGAGCCTCGCTGCCGGGCAGGAGTTTTTGCAAGCGCATTTTGACATCTCTACTAAGATGGAAGAGGTGTTGCAACAAAACGATGAGGTCGCACGGATCGCGCAGCGGTATGTGCATTATCGCGATTTTCTTTTCTTAGGGCGCGGCATCAATTATCCAGTAGCGCTCGAAGGTTCGCTCAAGCTCAAAGAAATTTCTTACATCCATAGTGAAGCGTATCCGGCCGGAGAGATGAAACACGGCGTGAATGCGTTACTCGGTCCGGAGCTTCCCGTTCTTGCCGTCATGACAAAAAATCAATTGTATGAAAAAATGAGGAGCAATGTTGAGGAAGTGCGCGCGCGAGGCAGTAAAGTGATTCTTATAGCAACAGAAGGCGATACAGATGCGCGCGCGATTGCCGATGACGTTATCTTTGTGCCGCAGACTATTGAAGCGCTTGAGCCACTACTCAACACGATTCCTCTCCAGCTTTTTGCCTATCATGTTGCAACGCTGCTCGGTCGCGATGTCGACCGCCCTCGCAATCTTGCGAAGAGTGTAACTGTTGAATAAAAATGGCCCCCGCCCTCTTTTCCTCCATCCCCCCCCGTCTGCAACTGCTGTTTGAATCATTTGATCCCGAACAGCCGTGGCTGATTATTCCAAAGATAGAAGAATACGTGCGTGCAGACGTGCGGCCGGGCAACCTCGGTACGGTGCAGGGTGATATATGGATTGATGATGATGTCGAAATCGGTGCCGGCACTGTCATCGAACACGGCGCGGTCGTCAAAGGACCCGCGATCATTGGTAAAGATTGTGAGATACGTGCTCATGCCTACATCCGCGGTGGAGTAGTTATCGGAGATAACTGCGTGATCGGCCATGCGACAGAAGTCATCCGTTCGGTGTTGATGGATCGAGTGCGCGTTGATCATTTTAATTATATCGGCGACTCGTTGCTCGGCGCGGGAGTCCATTTTGGAGCTGGCGCAAAAACAGCAAATTTGCGTTTTGATGAGAAAGAAATTGTTATCGATGGTACGCAGACCGGCTTGAAGAAATTTGGCGCGATCCTTGGCGATGGATGCCAACTCGGCGTAAATGTTTCTGTTGGTCCGGGCATTATTTTTGAACCATCCGTTTGGCTTGTCGGCTCCTTGCTCCTTCCTGCTGGCCGATACACGCGAGATTCCCTGAAACAGTATCGGTCGGCGAAATGATATGAATACGTTTCTCCAACAGTTGCGCGCGCGCGCGACGCAAGGGTTTGTGCGGACTATTATTTTCCCGGAAGCGCAGGACGAACGCGTTGTTGCGGCTGCCGCAATCTTACGCGAAGAAAACATCGTACGCCCCCTGTTTGTGGGTACTTCCCAAGATGCTGCGCGCATACGAGAGCTCGGTTTTGATTGTGCGCAGATCGAAGAAGAACGCGCCAATGAGCTCGAACATATTCTAGCGGATGCGCGGTCCTCCAAGATCGGCACAAAAGATGAGCTCACCAGTGACGCGGCTCGGCTATTAGCGCATGACCCGCTTTTTTACGCCATGTATTTATTGAGGCTCGATTCCGGAGACGGCCTTGTTGCCGGCGCTGTGCGGCCTACTGCGGATGTTGTACGCGCAGGTCTTTGGTTGATCGGAAAGGCAGCAGGCATTCGGACTGTTTCCAGTTCCTTTTACATGGTCCTTCCATCGTTTCGCGGCACTGCCTCGGAGGAAGTTTTAAGTTTTGCCGATTGTGCAGTTGTGCCTGCGCCAACTGCAGAACAGCTTGCTGATATTGCCATTGCGGCAGCTCGCGCGCGCGAAAAGATTGTCGGCGATGAGCCGCGCGTTGCGCTTCTTTCATATAGCACAAAAGGTTCGGGCGGAGACGACTCTTCTATTGCTGTTGTCCGTTCTGCATTGCAGATCGTGCGCAAGCGCAGACCGGAGATCATCATCGACGGAGAACTTCAGGTGGATACGGCATTGATTCAATCGATCGCCAATCGAAAAGATCCAGATGGCTTTCTTGCGGGCCTGGCGAACGTTTTGATCTTCCCTTCGCTTGATGCAGCAAACATCGCCTACAAGCTTGTTGCTCATCTTGTCCCCGGCGCGCAGGCTTTGGGGCCGCTTTTGCAAGGCATGGCAAAGCCGATGAGCGATCTTTCCCGCGGCGCGTCAGTGCAAGATATCGTCTCTATCGCAACAATGGTCGCATCGCAGGCAAGCAAGCGCGACTAATCCTATGCAGAATAGTAAAACAACAAAACAATATCTACCCAAAGATGTCGTGAAAAAAATCGACGAATATTGGCGCGCGGCGAATTATTTGTCTATTGGCCAGATTTATTTGTACGACAATCCACTCATGAGGCATCCGTTATCCCAAGATGACATCAAGCCACTCTTGATGGGGCACTGGGGGACTACGCCGGGACAGAATTTTATCTACGCGCACCTCAACAGAATTATCAAACAGTACGATCTGGACACGATATACATTTCCGGTCCCGGACATGGCGGACCCGCGTTGATTGCGAACACATATTTGGAAGGTACCTACAGTGAGGTTTATCCTCACATCAGCCAGAATGAAGAAGGGATGAAAAAATTATTCAAACAGTTTTCTTTTCCGGGGGGTGTGCCGAGCCACGTTTCTCCGGAATGCCCCGGGTCAATCCACGAAGGAGGCGAGCTTGGATATTCCTTGAGCCATGCCTTTGGCGCTGTATTTGATAATCCTTCCCTCATCAGCGCGTGCGTCGTGGGAGACGGAGAAGCAGAGACGGGTCCTCTTGCAACAGCATGGCATTCGAATAAGTTTTTGAATCCTCAAACTGACGGTGCAGTGTTGCCGATCCTTCACTTGAATGGATACAAGATTTCAAACCCGACACTCTTCGCTCGTATCTCGCGAGAAGAATTAGATCAGCTATTCCGCGGTTACGGATGGACACCGCATATCGTAGCAGGCGATGATCCTATCGCAATGCATCATGCAATGGCGCGCACGCTGGACGGTTGCATTGATGAGATCAGACGCATCCAAAATGATGCGCGACAGCACAATGCTCTGACACGCCCGCGATGGCCCATGATTATCTTAATCACTCCGAAAGGATGGACAGGCCCAAAGATGATTGATGGCAATGCAAACGAAGGGACGTTTCGATCCCATCAGGTTCCCTTTGCGGACGTAAAGACAAATAAAGATCACTTCGATCAATTCGTTAGATGGTTGAAGAGCTATAAGCCGGAGGAGTTATTCGATGCTGCTGGGGGATTGCGACCGGATCTTCGCGATCTTGTTCCAACGGGTGCGCGGCGCATGGGCGCAAACCGGCATGCAAACGGCGGACTGGTATTGCGTGATCTTATCTTGCCTGACGGTAGCAACTACGCTGTACAGTTTTCAAAGCGCGGAGAGCAGCACGAGGGAGCTACGCATGTATTCGCTCGATTTTTGCGTGATATAATTAGGGAAAATGAGGAGCATCGAAACTTTCGTATATTCGGTCCGGATGAAATACTGTCGAATGGATTGGGAGCGATATTTGAAGCGACAAACCGTCAGTGGATGGCTGAACTGAAAAGCAGTGATGAGTTCTATGCACCGTACGGTCGTGTGATGGAGGTCTTAAGCGAGCACCAATGCCAGGGATGGCTGGAGGGCTATCTTCTCACCGGACGTCACGGGCTTTTTACCAGTTATGAAGCGTTCATCCATATTGTAAGCTCGATGTTCAATCAGCATGCCAAATGGTTGGATACTACTTCTCGTATTCCGTGGAGAAAACCGATCGCATCACTCAATTACCTCATCACTTCTCATGTATGGAGACAAGGGCACAATGGCTTTACGCATCAGGACCCAGGATTCATTGACCACGTGTATGTGAAAAAAGCGGATATCATCCGCACCTATCTTGTGCCGGACGCGAATTGTCTTTTGGCAGTGATGGCAACGTGCTTTTCAAGCAAGCACAAGATTAATATCGTAGTGGCCGGCAAGCATCCGATGCCGCAATGGTTTTCAATGGAAGAAGCGATCCGCCATTGCCAAAAAGGGATCGGCGTTTTGGATTGGGCAAGCAATGACGGCGGAGACGAGCCCGATGCAGTGCTTGCCTGTGCAGGAGATGTGCCGACACTCGAAACGCTCGCGGCAGTTTCAATCTTGCGTGAGCATCTTCCCGAGTGCAAGATTCGCGTCGTCAATATCGTGGATCTCATGACATTGCGGCCGCGTAAAAACCATCCGCATGGGCTCGAGGATGCAGAGTTTGAAACCTTTTTCACAAAAGATAAACCGATCATCGTTATCTTTCATGGCTACTCATCGCTCATCCATCGGCTTACCTACCGCCGTCCCAATCATGACAATATGCATGTGTACGGATATCAGGAGGAAGGCACAACGACTACCCCGTTTGATATGACAGTGCTCAACGCCATTGATCGTTATCATATTGTCCAGTATGTCGTTGATTCCCGCTCCGATAAGGGTGAGAAGGAGTTGCGCCTTTCACGCCTTATGGAAGAAAAGATTGCCGCCCATCGTGCGTATGTTGTCGAGCATGGCCAGGACCTGCCAGAGATACGCAACTGGCGGTGGGGTCAGAATGTATGAAGACAAAGAAACACATTGTCATCATTGGCGGGGGCACGGGGACATTTACGTTGCTGAAGGGTCTTCATTCGTTTCCTATCAAAATTAGCGTCATTGTCTCAACCGCAGATAGCGGCGGCTCCACTGGCGTCCTTCGCAACGAGCTCGGCGTCATGCCTCCAGGCGATTTGCGGCAATGTCTGCTCGGCCTTTCACAGGCGGATCCGTTGTTGCAGCATCTATTTGGTTATCGGTTTGACCGAGGATTTTTGGAAGGCCACACTATCGGCAATATCATCCTTGCTGGATTGGAGCGAATTACAGGAAGCAGTGAGGCGGCAGTACGCGAAGCCTCACGTCTCCTGAAAGTGCACGGTTCCGTAGTGCCGGTCACGAAGAAGCCGACGACTTTAATCGCAATTCTTGAAAATGGACGCCGAATCGTTGGAGAACATTTCATTGATGAACCAAGGCACGATGGCACGTTGCGCATTCGTTCTCTTGTACTTACGCCTTCCGGTTCCGCAAATCCAGATGCTCTCCGACTGATCAAAACTGCGGATGCCATTGTTTTCGGCCCCGGAGATTTATTTACCAGCACGCTGCCGAATATTATTGTTGATGGGATGGCGCAAGCGATTCGTTCATCGCGTGCAAAAAAAATTCTCGTGACCAACATCATGACGAAGTATGGACAGACTCATGGGTTTACGGCGAGTGATTTTCTAACAACGCTCGAACAGTATCTTACAACAAAAATAGGAGAAAAGATTATCGATACGGTAATCGTGAATACAAAAACGCCGCCGCAATCAGTGTTGGTAAAATATAAAAAGGAACATGCTCTGCCGGTTGTTGCGGACAAGCATGAATTGGCGCGGCGCGGAGCGGCTGTCATTACTGGCGATTTTCTTTCTCGTGATCCTATAAAAAAACAGATGGGCGATGAATTAAAGCGCAGCATGCTACGCCACGATTCGGTAAAAACCGCCCGTGCGATCGTATCGTGTTTGAAACGTTACCCTTGACAAAATCATACTTTTCTGGTATACTTTTGCCACTGTTATAAGGTTTTTCGCATATTCGCGAAATGCTTTTACAGATAGATTTGTCCTTTGAAATAAAGTCATCTCGAACGTTCGCTCAAGGCAGATAAACCTCTGGTGGACGTTCGGGATGACGCACAAGATGTAGAAAGGAATGGATCAATGAAGCGGGTGCTCGCGACTGCGGTCGCGTTGATCATGGCCCTGGTTGGCTGCCAGCCCAAGGAACCCCGGCGGATTTACGTCTTTTCGGGTTTCAATCCGGTTAAGGTCGTCGAAGACGACCCGGTCGCGGTTGAGGCCGGAAAGTTTTTCGATTCGTACCAGCATGATGTCGAGGACGATGCCAGCAACAGCTACAAGGATTTCGTCCGTGAGTACAATTCCTTCGCTGCCAAAGTGCGGCCGTCCATAGCGCTGCCCACGGCTTCCGCGGAGCTCGATCGGGATGCAGCTCTGGATGCCAACGCGAAGTTGAACGCCTATCTCGCGCCGAAGGGGTGGCTATTCCGGATTGCAGACGCGTATGCGTCGGATTTGTCCGGCGAGCCAATGATAATCCGTATGCTCATGATGGGCAAGCTGCACTCGGTGCGGCATGGGAAGCTAACGGATGTTCGTGGTACGACCGTGTCTTATACGGAGTCGATCGTCGCGTACGCTAAGCAGACGCGTGCTCGGGAGAAGACGTTCCGCTTTACGGCGTTCACAGAAGGCAGGGAAATCTACCACTTCCTCGACGGGCTCGAGTGGTCCGCGAGGCGAGTGATTGATGACTGCCGTGACGGCGCTGCCGATGGTGCGGAATTTTCCCAGCTCGAGTGGGCTGATTACCTCAAGGACGGCACCACGCCGCAGTTCGAGGCCCGGGTCATGGGCGACCTGCTGCGCAGCGCTTCGGCGCATGAGCGTCAGCATGTCGTTGACCACGAGTTTGGCGAGTTGCGACTAACCAAGGACGACGCGGCAATCATGAAGGTGAAGTTTCTCATGGAGACTCGGGGTCTCTTGGCACAGATCGCCAGTGGCGATCTTGAGATCTACGGCCTTGGTCACGCCGCCGAGTGGCAGGAGTCCAGTGAGAGGCTTAACAGCCTCGCGGGCTGGGCTGTGATGCAGGCGATCGGCCAACTACCCAAAGACCCGGCGATCCGGAATTGGCTGCGCCGCAAGGCATCCGCCGAGCTCAAGACGAGTGATCTCCTGGTTCTCTCGTCGCTTCGCCACAAGGCCGATCCCGACCCGGTTGGTAGGGCCAAGGAGGAGTACCAGTACCAGCGCGGTCGGTAAATCGCGCTTCCATTCTTTTATTTCGCGAGGCGGGCACAGTGTCCGTCTCTTTATTTTAGAAAAAACAGGGAATTAAAAAGACCTTGTATCCGGTAGCCCGCGCATCAATTGCTCCTCCTTTACGGATAACGCAAGCGCGGCTCGGAATACAAGGCCATCGAAACGTGCATGGTCAACGTGCAGCTGCTTGCCGCATACTGCCACCAAGGTCGGTGTTGAAGTCAATCACCTCGGGAGAGTTAGTGCGCGTGATGATCTCAACGCGCTGCCCAGCAGTCATTTCGAGCACGAGGACAGTCCACGAGTCCCCGTCGTTTTCCTTGGTGATCCGCAACACAGGGGTAGGATTTCCTTTGACGATATGCTCCACCGCACCATGCGGAGCCGATATTATGAGCAGGGCAACGTGATCAGTTGTCCTGTCATCAGCAGGCCGGAGCTTTAGCTCCGCAAGATCAAGGACTGTGGAATTGCGTTCGATGGTGTATGTGCCTTGGTAGAGGACCCGCTGGCCCTCCGGCACCGCGACCGTAAGTGTGTATATCGTGCCATCATCCTTTTGGCCGAGGACGGTCGTGCCTTCCGGCAGTCCGTGTACCTTTTTCCCGTCGATGTGATAGAAGAAATGCATTCTCCCTCCTTCTACACTGCTTGGCTCGGACGCTGCCCAGACTGGAATGCGTCGAAATCCATGAGGAGCAGACCTTGCGTCTCGTCAAGATAAATGACGTAGGCCGGCCCCGCGACTCCCCTCCACCATTGCAGGGCATCACCAGGATACATCCTGACGAAACCGCTGCCACCATACAGTATCTTTCCATCGCCAATGCGAAGCATGCTGTCCTGCGCAACCAGCAGGATCTCGACGTTCAGCAATGCGTTCCAGTACCCATCCGAGGAGTTGATGTGGAGGAGCACTGATCCATCTTCCCTCACGAATCTCGCGAGATTTCCAAGGAATCTCTGCTCGGCGATGATATCTTCCGAGCGTTGTTCGACGTGAATGTCCCGTACAGCAAGAAGCTGCGTGAGTTGCATGTACGCCATTCTTCCTGTCCTTTTCCTTTCGTTTCCATGCGTTGTTCAAAGAACCAGATGTTGCCATCCCAACGAAAATGGGAATCCAATGGATTTGGATTCCTGCTTTCGCAGAAATGACCCTTTTTCACTGAAGCTACGAAGCTCTGAATTACCCGATCTTACTCAATGCTTCAATGCCAGGCAGAGTTCCTTTTTCCATGAACTCCAACATTGCCGCGCCGCCCGTAGAGATATGCGTGATTTTATCTAAGTATTCCTTTTTCGATATTGCTGCCAGCGTATCGCCGCCACCCACCACTGATGTTGCTTCCGTGTTCTCTGTAATCGCATAATAAGTAAAATCTGTTCCTCTCCGATATTGCGGGTTTTCAAAATATCCCACAGGGCCATTCCAAACAATTGTTTTTGCTTTGCTGATGAGCGCTCCGTATTTTGCCTGGCTTTCCGGACCAAGATCAAGGATTTGATCTTGCTTTGTGAGTTCGGTGATTCGTTTGATCGCGCTTGCGTTTTCAGTATTCTTCGGATCGCCGACAGCGACATCCGACGGCAAGATCACTGCGGTATTTTTTTGTGCTGCCAAGAAAAGAAGCCGTCGTGCGTGTTCGATGCGTTCGTACTCGCAGAAGCTTTTCCCCACTTCATATCCCTGCGCGGCAAGGAACGTATTTGCCAGTCCGCCGCCGATCAGAAGGTAATCCGCAAGCTCGAGCAGTTTGCCGATGAGCGCAATCTTCGTGGCAATCTTTGCGCCACCGATGATTGCGACAAACGGTTTTTTCGGCTGCTCTAATAAATGCCCGATCATCTCAACTTCTCGTTTCAGGAGCAATCCGCCATAGGAAGGAAGATACTGCGGAATGCCGACGACCGACGCGTCAGTGCGGTGGCTCACGCCGAACGCATCATTGACATACACTTGCGCAAGCGATGCAAGCTTGCGCGCAAAATCAGGATCATTTTTCTTTTCTTCATTATAGAAACGAATGTTTTCTAACAAGAGCACTTCGTCGGCAGCTTGGTCTTTCGGATATTCTTTGCGAGATGCTTTCCCTGTTTCACTGCTTTTATCGACTACTAGATCGGTAAGAAAGTCATTGACGAGCCGGACAGAATGCCCCGGTAAGTATTGCTGTAATTTGTCCGCAACAACTTGAAGAGAATACGTTTTATCGCGTCCTTCGGGCCTTCCGAGGTGAGAGATAATGATAAGGCGGTTATTGTTTTTCAGCAGGTGCGTAATTGTGCCAAGCGATTGTTGGATACGCGTATCATCCGCAATCGCGGAGCTTGCGTCGAGCGACACATTAAAATCAACGCGTAGCAGCACTTTCTTGTTTTTTATCTCCACACTGTCAATATATTCAATTTTCGATCGAGGCATACGAGAGAAGAATTATTAATTTTTCCATTCTTGCACTGCTTGTTTATAGCTTTCCGGATCGCCGACATCAAACCATTGTCCGGCAAATAGATATCCTCCAAGCTTTCGGTCCTTTGCCAGTTTTGGAAATACATCCCGCTCTAATCGCCTTGCGTGTGCAGGAATGGCATCAAAGATTTTTGGCTCACAGATTGCAATGCCTGCGTTGATTACTTTGGAGAGATCTTTGCGGTGGTCGGGTTTTTCGAGAAAAGAATAAATCTTGCTTCCTTGTACTCGCACCACACCCCAAGAGGACGACTTGGTGACGGATGTCAGCGCGAGGGTTGCAACGCCGTTGTTTGCGATATGAAAATCAAACATATCGTCAAAGTCGATGCGTGCCAGCACGTCGGCATAATACAGGACGAATGGCCCGCTGGACAACAATTTCTTCGCTTGTCGCACCGGCGTTGCGGTGCCGACTTCTGATGTGCCTTGTTCGAGATACGTGATCTTTACGCCGTAGCGGCTACCATCCCCAACGTGTTCACGTATTTTTTCGCCGTGATAACCGATCGAAAGGATGATCGAGCGAATGTCATGGCGCCGGAGATTTTCAATGATATGGTCTAATACCGGTCTGCCGTTTACCGGGATTAGGCACTTTGGCATCTCATAGGTGAAGGGGCGCATTTTTACCCCCTCTCCGCCGGCGAGAATCAATGCCTTGCGCAAACGAGGACCGAAATAGCGAGTAAGGACATACTCGATGGCGTGCGAGCGGTTGCGAATGCGCGTACCGTCGATATATTCATCGAGCTTACGTAAAATGTCTTTGTTTAGGGTGATCGTCAGTCTTCCTCGATCCATAGGGATTTCGGCAAATTATTCTTGATCATACTATATCATACGAAAGTATGGGTCAAGAAGCTCTTGTGGACAATATATCCTTGCCCCGTATCTTTTCACAGAGTACAATAACCCCATGTCTCGACACCTCGCAGATTACTATTCTCGCTCTGTATCGATCACCCGCGCGTTGGATTGTTTCGTCTTTGACAGATCGGGGAAGAAATATCTCGACTGCATTGCCGGCTGGTGCGTCGGTACTGTCGGTTGGGGTAATGCCGAAGTGCGTGATGCGATCGTACAGGAAGCGGCGGAAGGAAGGTATGTACCTCCGCTTTTTCGTTTTGAAAAACAGGAGGAATTCGCGACGCTACTTTGCAGGCTCGCGCCGCATAAAAAATTAATCAGAGCGTTTCGCTGCACATCCGGTTCCGAGGCTGTCGAGTTTGCGATCAAATGCGCACGTGCCACAACGCGGAAAAGCAACATTGTTTCCATTGACGGCGTATATCACGGCCATACTTACGGCGCGGCTGCTGTCGGTGAGGCATGCGGCAGAAACTCTGCAATGGCTCCCTGCCCCCCAGGCTTTTTGAAACTGCCGCTCCCTCATCCATTGCACGGTCCGAGCGAGGATGCTGTTATAGAAGAATTCGCAAAACTTGTTCAGAGCACTGCCGACATAGCCGCTTTTATGAGTGAACCTGTTTGGACCAATGCCGGCGCAATCGTGCCGTCATCTTCTTTTTACCCGAGGATCGAACGCATTTGCCGCAAGAATAACATCCTTTTTATCATGGACGAGGTTGCTACCGGCTTCGGGCATTGCGGTACGCTTTTTGCAAGTGAGTTATGGGGTCTGCAGCCAGATATCCTCTGTCTCGGCAAAGGGATTAGCGGCGGGTATGGGACCATTGCGGCAACTCTCGTCACAGAGTCAGTATTCCGTAAAAGCAGATCGATCCCTTCGTACTCAACTTTTGGCTGGGTGCCGCTCGACATGGCGGCCGCGCGAGCAAATATCGAAATCATTGTTCGTGAAAAATTATGGAAGAACGCTTCTGATGTCGGTGCCTATTTTCTCGAACAGCTTCGCGCAGCGTTTTTATCCCATCCGTGCGTTGGTGATATTCGCGGCATCGGGCTTGTCCTTGGTATCGAGATTGTGAAAAATAAAAAAAAGAACACACCGGATAAGATCCGAGCATTCCTCATACAGCGCGCATGTGAAAAAAGAGGACTCCTCCTTGAGACCATTGATGGCGTACTCTTTTTGACTCCCCCTCTGATCTTTAGCCGTGCTCATGCCGACGAAGCAGTCAGTATTCTGAAGAAAGTGCTGCGATGATTTTGTTTCCTATGCTTTTTTACGATCGGCGCGATGCCGCAAACAAATTAGCGGAGGCGCTAAAAAAATACGAAGGCAAACAAAATACGATTGTTGTCGCGTTGCCTCGCGGCGGAGTAGTGCTCGGTCGCATCGTTGCTGATGCCTTGCATGTTCCTCTTGATATCGTTGTGCCACGCAAGATCGGGTACCCCGGCAATGAAGAATACGCTATTGGCGCACTGACCGAGACGGGTGATATCATCTGGAACGAAGAAGAACGTGCGCATGCCAACAAAGCAGAGCTTGAAAAAATTGTGGAGCGAGAGAAAAAAGAAGCACAACGTCGGCTATCGAAATATCGCGCTGGCATGCCAGATCGAAACTTTACGGGCAAGACGTTGATCATCGTTGATGACGGCATCGCGACTGGCTTAACCATGTTTGCTGCGATTAAAAGTGTCCGCACGCTTGGCGCTGCACATATCATTGTAGCGATTCCGGGCGGACCGGCAGATACGGTTGAGAAGTTGAGGGAAGAAAAAGACATTGATGACGTTATTGTATTAGAAATTCCTTCATTGTTTTTTGCGGTCGGAGGGCTGTATCAGGAGTTTGGCCAAGTTGAAGATGAAGAGGTTATTAAGTTTATGAAAATAGCAACTAACAAATAACACATGAAGCGAATCGTCATTCACGGACCTGTATGGTAAAAACCCTTGTATACACACTTCCGGATCCAACATCATGCGAGCAGTACATTCGCGATCAACTCGCATCTCCTGATTCTCCTTCGGCATTATGGAAGATGTTTCCAAACGGCGAACATTATGTGCGTCTGCCGCTGGTAGAGAAAGAAGTGGTAATAGTTGGCCGTACTTGGGGCGCGAGCGATAATCTTTTTAAAACGCTGCTTTTAGTCCATGCGGCGAAACGGAACGGCGCGAAGCGCATCATTCTTGTCTTAACGTATTACGCATATTCCCGGCAAGACAGAATGCGGCTTGAGGGCGAGCCGCTTTCAGGTTGGCTCGTTGCACACATATGCGCACAAGCCGGTGCGAGTGAGGTTATTACGATGGACCTCCATAGCAGGCGCGTGCAAGAAGAAAGCCCCATCCCTATCATCAGCGTTCCCTTCATCCAAGAACTCGCGCGGGCGTTTTGCGATGCGGAGCCTTCATTTGGGGATGTGACAGTCGTTGCCCCTGATAAAGGAGCAAAAGATCACGCAAATGAATTTGCAAATTATTTGAAAGCAGGCAAGGAATGTATTTGGATCGAAAAAGAGCGGGATCCGATAACCGGAGCAGTGCGTCAAGGCATTGTTCATGGTCTTGCTCACAACGGCCGAGCAGTATTGCTCGATGATATGCTTGATACCGGAGGCACGATCGCAGCGTCAGTGAATACGTTACGAGAACGCGGTTTTCATACCGTCTCTCTTTGCGTTACGCACCCCATTTTCTCCGGTGAAGCTCCTGCCCGGATGAGTAAGCTTGGTTTTTCGCACATCATTGTTTCAGACACTCTACCCCTCTCTGATGCCGCCGCTCACCTGCCAGGCATCCATGTCGTGCCAGCAGGTCCGAAACTTTGCGAAGTTATCTCCCGATCCCTTCGTAGGTAAATCCTGCCGCTTCGGCTGCGTTTCGCTCCAGCATATTCATGCCGTCAACGATCAATACTCCTGTTGTGATTGATCGTATTTCTTTGAGGCTCATTGCCTGAAATTCATCCCAGGCAGTGAGAAGCAAAAGCGCGTCTGCACCGCGCGCTGCATCATGGAGAGATGTAACAAACGTAACCTCACCTGATCGAGAAAACATTTTTTTGAATGGTTCATTTGCTACCGGATCATAAGCAGTGATACGCGCACCATGATCGAGGAGTTCATGAATGATGCGCAGCGCAGGCGCGCTACGTACATCATCTGTCATTGGTTTGAACGCCAATCCTAATACGGCGATGCGCGCCCCATGCAAGTTTTTCAAGTGTTTTTGCAGCTTTGTGATGACAATACGGTAGCGCAGATCATTGACGGTACTTAATGCTTTGATGATTTTGAACTCGTACCCATGTTCTTCCCCGCTCAAGGCTAGCGCTTTGACATCTTTTCCAAAACAACTTCCCCCGTATCCGATACCAGCACGCAAAAAGTGAGAGCCGATCCGTTTATCCAGTCCAATCGCATGTGCTACTTGTTTGACATCTGCTCCTACTAATTCGCAAAAGTCAGCGATTTCATTGATAAAAGAAATCCGAAGAGCAAGCATGGAATTTGCAGCGTATTTCGTCAGTTCTGCCGTAGCGATGTTTGTTGCGATAAAAGGAACGCCATCTTCAATCAGCGGGCGGTAGAGTGCGCGTAATCGTTGTTCTGCTTCAGGATGGTCAACGCCCACTACAATGCGGTCAGGATGCAAGAAATCCTCTACAGCCGTTCCTTCTTTGAGAAATTCAGGATTCGTTGCGACGTAAAATTGATCGTCTCCGCGCGCTTTGCTGATCGTCTCGCGGATTTTTTCGATGGTGCCGACCGGAGCAGTTGATTTGTTGATGAAAAGCGTGCCGGTAGCACAAAGAGGAGCAACGGTTTTTGCGGCATTCAATAGATAGGTGAGATTTGCTTTTCCATACTCGCCTTCCGGAGTGTTGACGGCGAAAAATACTGCTTCGGCATCTTTTACCGCATCTTTGATGTCAGTGGTGAATCGGATGCGCCCCTTCGAGAGGTTCTCTTTCAGAAGATCTTCAAGGCCAAGCTCATAGATGGGGCAGATGCCGCGCGCAAGCTTTTCAATTTTTGCAGGGTCGATATCGGCACACACTACCGAGTTGCCGAAATGGGCAAATCCTACTCCGGCAGTGAGGCCCACATACCCGCTTCCGATTATTGCAATTCGCATAAGATAAATAGAGTTTCAACAAATCGTATCACAGGGGATTCTTTTGTACAATAACACAGTTTCTCCTCTTGTATTTCCTCTGTTTCCATGATAAAATCTCATCATCCAGTTTGAAGCAACCAGCATCTGTTTCTTAACATCTATGTTATGATCTTTCAGTGGTATGGCCACGCCTGTTTTCGCCTTCAAGCAAATGGGCAAGACGCCACAATTTTGATCGATCCGTATGACGCCAGTATTGGATGGAAATTACCGCGCATTTCGGCAGATATTGTGCTTGTTTCGACTGACATAAAGGAACATTCTGCCATTGATACCGTGAAAAAGACGGGAGATGCGGAGCCGTTCATCATCAAAGAGGCGGGTGAGTATGAAGTGCGGGGAGTATTATTGCACGCGCTGCCAGTGGGGAACACACGCATTTTTGTCATTCGCGCAGATGACATGGCTATCTTGCACTGCGGCACATTGAATCGGAGTTTTACTGAAGAGGAACTCGACAGCATTGGCCGCGTTGATATCCTTATTGTTCCGGTAGGCGGCGGAGCGGTGCTCGATGCGCGGAAAGCTTCAGACCTTGTTAATGAGCTCGAGCCGCGGGTGGTCATTCCCATGCAGTATCGTCTCGCCGGTTTGAAAAAGACAGCAGATCCTCTTGATCCGTTTCTCAAGGAGCTCGGCATGAAGCGTCCCGAAGCAGTTGATAAATTCAAAATATTGAAGAAAGACCTGCCAGCGGAAGATATGCTTTTGGTCGAGTGTAAACCTGTTTAGCGCGTTATGCCATGCAAGATTCACCAGAGAAACGCGCGAAGGCAGTAAAAATCATTGTCGGCATTTGTTTTGCATTGATTCTTGTCGCATATCTTCCGCTCGCATTTGGCCGCATAAAGGCACTGTTTCATTCATTGGGTCAGGCGAGCGCAACAGCAGAAGAACGCACGCAGCAGTTGTGGGGCGGAGGCGTAAGTGAAAAATTCAAGGCGGCAGCGCAACGGACGCAGGAACAGTGGAGTGCGTTTCAGGAATTTCAAGCAAATCAAAAACAATCGCAGAGCGATGAAACTTCACCGAATGAAATCATAGAATTCACACAAGAAGTGCAACGCGCGGTAGCTGATCAGACAGCCAGCAGTTCCGCGACGTCCACTCAACACTAGCGCCCTTTATAGTATGAAAAAAAAGCCAATCAATAAAAAAAATTCGTCGGGTCAGGAAGAAGAAAAGCAGCCTGAAATTGTTGCGACCGGCAAAATCATCCCCGCCAACATTGTAGATGAGATGCAGGAGGCGTATCTCGACTACGCTATGTCTGTAATTGTTTCCCGCGCATTGCCCGACGTTCGTGATGGGCTTAAGCCTGTCCATCGCCGTATTTTGTATGCGATGTGGGATATGGGACTGAAAGCGGGTGCGAAATTCCGCAAGTCAGCAACCGTGATCGGAGATGTGCTTGGCCGTTTTCATCCGCACGGCGATACACCGGTCTATGACGCGCTGGTGCGCATGGCGCAGGATTTTTCGATGCGCTATCCACTCGTGCATGGCCAAGGAAACTTTGGAAGCGTTGATGGTGACTCCCCTGCCGCCTATCGCTACACAGAGGCAAAGCTTGCACGCATTTCCGAAGAGCTCCTCTATGACATCGAACGCGAGACAGTTGATTTTGTTCCCAACTACGATGGTACGCACAAGGAGCCGGTTGTCCTTCCGTCAAAGCTTCCTAACCTTCTGCTCAACGGGACCGTCGGCATTGCGGTTGGCATGGCGACAAATATCCCCCCGCACAATGTCGGTGAGCTCTGCGATGCAGTGATTCACCTGATTGATAACCCTCATGCGAGCGTTGACGACCTTCTCGAATTTGTGAAGGGACCGGACTTTCCTACGGGAGGAATCATCTATGATATAAAAGCATTGCAGCAAGCGTACACTATGGGCCGTGGCGGCATTGTCATGCGTTCGCGCGCCGAGATCGTCGAGACGAAAAACAACATGTTTCAGATCGTGGTGACCGAGATCCCCTATCAAGTCAATAAGGCGAATGTATTGGAAAAAATAGCGGAATTGGTGCAAACCAAAAAAATCGAGGGAATCAGAGATTTGCGCGACGAGTCAAACAAAGATGGCATTCGAATGGTGATCGAATTAAAAAAAGACGCGTATCCAAAAAAGATTCTCAACCAACTGTATAAATCGACGCAACTGCAAGACACGTTCCATTTTAACATGGTGGCGCTCGTAGATGGTATCCAACCGCGCACACTGAATCTTAAAACCGTTCTTGAGGAGTTTATCAAGCATCGCGAGAACGTGGTGCGCCGCCGCGCTGAATATGACCTAGCCCGCGCGAAAGATCGTGCGCATATATTGGAGGGTTTGAAAATCGCATTGGATTCGATTGATGCTGTCATTAAAACAATCAAACAGTCACGCGATAAAGATGAAGCGCGCGTGAACCTCATGAAAAAGTTTAAGCTCTCCGAGCGGCAGGCGGTTGCGATTCTGGAGATGCGCCTCCAGCAGCTTGCCAACCTCGAACGCCTCAAAATCGAGCAAGAGCTGAAAGAAAAGCGTGCGCTCATTCGTGAACTGGAAGCATTGCTTGCTTCAGTGAAAAAAATCCGTGGCGTGGTGCGGGACGAGACCATAGCCCAAAAAGAACAGTATCACGATGAACGGCGTACGCAGATCGTGAAAGGCGCAGTGGGTAAGTTTGAACAAGAAGATTTGATACCGAATGAATCGACGATCGTAGTGATAACGCGCGATGGCTACATCAAGCGTCTGCCACCCGATACGTTCCGTACGCAGGAGCGCGGCGGCAAAGGCGTGCTCGGATTGACGACAAAAGAGGAAGATACTGTCGAGCATCTCTTTGGCTGCATGACACACAATGATCTGCTGTTCTTTACGACGCGCGGGCGCGTATTCCAGTTGAAAGCGTATGACATACCGCTTGCATCGCGTACTGCCAAAGGCCAAGCGATCGTAAACTTTCTCCAGCTTTCGCAAAATGAAAAAATTACTGCCGTGCTTTCGCTTGCCGGTCTGACGAAATACAAGTATCTCATGTCGGTGACGCGCAATGGGCTCATCAAAAAGACTGACATTGAAGATTTCAAGTCCGTGCGGCGCTCCGGTTTAATCGCTGTCACGCTCAAAGGAGATGATGCGCTTGAGTGGGTGCGGCCGACATCCGGCAAGGACGAAGTGTTGCTCGTCACAGCGCAAGGACAGGCGATCCGCTTTAAGGAAACTGACGTACGCCCTATGGGCCGTGTCGCTGCCGGCGTACGTGCGATCCGTCTCAAGCGCGATGATGTTGTTGTCGGCATGGACTTGCTTCCCGGATCGCAAAAAGATGCCCATGTGCTTATAGTGATGGAAAACGGGTACGGCAAGCGTTCGAGCGTCAAGAGTTACAAGACGCAAGCTCGCGGCGGAAGCGGTTTAAAGACCGCAAAGGTTACCCCGAAGACCGGGAAGATTGTCATGGGTAAGGTTGTTGACATGACCAATCTGCCCGAAGGCGAAAAAGGCGATATGCTTATCATCTCTGAAAAAGGGCAAGTGATCCGCATCACCTTAAAAGGGGTTTCCGTACTCGGCCGCGCAACGCAAGGCGTACGGCTCATGCGATTCAAAGAAGACGGCGATAAGGTTGCGTCCGTGACATTGATTTAACCAAATCCGCCATAGCATGGATCGCCGTGCGCACGCGATGCTCGCGACTGTTCCTCTTTCGGGATGGAGAGCATTTGAGCGGCGGTTGGCGATCAAAGCAAAAGCGCTAGAGTGATTCTACAATTGGACATATCTAAGTATACAGTTCGTTTCCTCTATGATTCTCTTATCCAATCATTTTACGGAAATTAAAAAGAGATTTACGGGGAGAAAGGTTGCTATTATGCTTGATTTCGACGGCACTCTTTCATCGATAGCTTCGACTCCTCAACGCGCTCGGATTCATGTCGGCATCAAAAAAGTACTGAAAAAGCTTTCTCAATCCCCCCATACTATGTATATCGTGAGCGGACGATCCGTTGCTGATGTCAAAAAAAAGATTGGCATAGCCAACGTGACATATGTAGGCAATCACGGTATGGAATGGGAGATGGGCGGTAGACGCAAAACCATTCCATTGCCACGTACCATAAAACAAGCTATAGGGAAAGCAAAACAAAAACTGCGCATTATTCAAAAAAAGTTCCCCGGGATCCTCATTGAAGATAAACAGTTGGCAGTAGCGTTGCACTATCGCGGTATCAGGAAAACGGATGCAAAATCGTTTCAGACACAGACTGCATCTCTTCTTGGCGAGCTGACACGAGATGAACACTTGAAGATCGGCAAGGGAAAAAAAGTATTTGAGCTGCTTCCGAATATTGCGTGGAATAAAGGGTTTTTTGTGCGAATGATGGTAAAAACGGAATTAAAAAATATGGCACAGAAAGATATTATCTATATCGGTGACGATCAGACAGACGAGGATGTTTTTCGTATTTTACCAAAAGCACTGACAATACGCGTTGGGAAAAATAAAAAAAGCGCGGCGCGTTATTATGTGCGTTCGCTGCAAAGTGTGTATCAGATTCTCACAATGCTGGTTTCCCGTTACCCGAGCGAGAGAAGTATTTTTAGAAACTCGGCTGACCAACGGTAGACATTATATCCACGAACAACCGCCCGGAGTTTTTTCATCCGTTTGTGTTGTTCGGATTGCGGCATACAGAGCGCGGCATGGATTGCGTCTGCCGTTTGTTCTCCATTATACGGATTTACGATCAGCGCGTCCTTCAAATCTCGCGATGCGCCGGTGAATTGGCTTAAGATAAGCACGCCCTGTTCATCGTTTCTGCTTGCGACATATTCTTTGGCAACCAAATTCATGCCATCATGCAACGATGTGACGAGGCAGACATTCGCCACGCGATACAATTCGTAAATTTCTTCATGCGTATGGTGGCGCTCCAATAAGGTGACGGGCCGCCACGTTCCTTTTTGAAAACGGGCATTTATTCTTTCAACTTCAGAGCGAACATCTTCGGCGAATTCGCGGTATTTTTGCACCGTTTCCCTGCTCGGGGAAGCGACTTGGATGAAAGAGAATTTTTCTTGATATGCAGGATACTTCGTAAGAAAAATTTCAATCGCTTTTAAGCGTTCAAGAATCCCTTTTGTGTAATCCAAGCGGTCGACACCGATCCCGATAAACGTTGCATCGATATCCAACTTATTGAGCAGACGTTTGCGACTCTGTGTGTAATCCGCCTCCGCTTCATTGCCGTTAAAGAATGCAATGCTGATCGGGAATGTCCTGATAAGCGATGTATGGTCATGGCGCGTGATGGTAAACTGTTCGTAGTCGATCAGAGATTCGAGTTCTCTTCCGACCGTCTCGATAAAATTATTGCAATGCTGTTGCGTATGGAATCCTAGTAGGTCCGCGCCCAACATTCCTTCTAGCATCTCTTTTTTCCATGGGCAAATGGAAAAACTTTCCGGACCGACCCATGGGATGTGCCAAAAGATTCCGATCTGCGCATCAGGCCTACTCTTTTTGACCATGCTGGGGAGAAGGGCGAGGTGAAAATCCTGGACGAGCACGATTGGCTTTTCCTTTTTTTGTATTGCGTTTAACACCGTCTGCGCAAACTTGCCATTTACTTTCTTGTATTCAATCCAATCTTCTTTCCTAAAAATTGGCCGCGTGTGCGCATGATGGAAAAGCGGCCAGAGGCCCTCGTTGGAAAATCCCCTATAGAACCCTTTATTTTCTTCCTCTGTCAGCCAGATGCGTTGGAGGACATATTTCGGATCATTCGGCGGAACAAGGATTTTGTTTTCCGCGTCAACTACCTCGCGGTCAGCTTCTCCGCTTCCATAGGCGATCCAAGTGCCACCACATGCTTGCATGATCGGCTCAACAGCAGTCACCATGCCGCTTGCAGGCACATGATATGTGATTTCATTCCCCTTTTTTGTATGGATATACGGTTCGCGATTTGATATTAAGACGATCGTTCTGTCTTTGGCGTTTTCAGTAACAAATTCTTTCAGCCGCTCCGCTGTCCACGGTGAAGCGAGGCGTTCAAGGCTTGATCTCGCTTCCTCTTGGGCGGCATGTCGCGCTTCCATAAGGTTGCGCCGCATTTTCGTTATTTCTTTTGTGATCGGAGAGAAAAACCAAGATGCCGCTCCTCCTTTCCCATCATTGGTTTCTGACGGCGACTGTAAGGAACGGGCGATGCTTTTAATCGGTACAAAAATCAACCAGCGAAGAATCACCACGACAGCGGCGACGATCAAAAAAATTTGTACTCCCAAGCGGAGTAGATTCCGTTTCCATATCTCATCCAAACGTGCGGCGATGTAGTCTGCATTTTGTACAACCATTACGGCGCCGATGACGCTCTGATCTTCGTGCATCGGCGAGGCGATGAGATACATTTTTTTTCCATCGATTGTTGCAAAACCGCCTCGCGCCGTATCTTCATCCATCGCAAATGGCGCGAACTGCTGCTCTGCTAAAGACTCTTTTGTAAGGTTTGGCGAAAGCAGAAGAATGGAATCTTGGTTATCATAAATGACAAGTCCCGCCAACCGTTCCCGATTCGCAAATTTTTCGACAATTTTTTGTAATGCTTTTTCCGACTTGTTGATGTTTGGTTCGATCGCTTCCTTAAATGATTCCGCAAGCAAAATTGATCGATATTCCAAGTCGCTCTTAAGGCGCTTTTCTTCTTGCTGTGCTTGGCTGATAGCAAGCGCGATACTTACTCCGGCAGCAATGAGCACAATAACGGAGAGTGCAGCTAGAAATTGTTTCATGTGCAAAAGCCTAGCATGTGTACGCCACTTTGTCGATCCTCTTCTACTTATTATACAAGCATCCACTTCCTCTTGATCTTTTCAAAGAGCCGTGGTAAGATTCATTTTGCTTTTTGTTCTTAACACAATCTAGGGAGCGGATACTACCTCTTCGTCCCTCTCCCCTAGAACCATATTATATGGGATTACCTGGAAAACGGTTATCTCGGTCATCGAAACGGAGACGAGCATCTCACTTTGCGCTCTCCAAACGGGTCTTTGTCAAATGTTCGCACTGCGCCAAGCCGATCATGTCCCACCGCGTATGCGCGTACTGTGGACACTACAAAGAAAAAGAAATCGTCCCGCTCCGCGTACGAAAAACGGCGGTAAATGCCGAAGAACCAAAGACCGAATAACACCACGAGTGTATGGCCAATCGCTATCTCTCTCGGTCGTTAGCAGTACAGACTTTGTACGAATGGGATTTCCGTTCCTACGATCGAGAGAAGGCATCCGAGCTCATTACTTATAACTTCCAAGAGTTTGCGCCCGAGTTCAATGACGATGGATTCGCGCGCCATCTTGTGGAGGGTGTCCTCGAACATCAGGAGCCGATCGACGCTTTTATTGTGCAATACGCGCCGGAGTGGCCGCTTGCGCAAATCACAACCATTGACCGCAATATCTTGCGCCTTGGGATTTATGAAATGGTCTACGACCAGGACATCCCCGCGCGCGTTGCTATCAATGAGAGCATAGAGCTTGCCAAAGCCTATGGAGGACCCTCATCTTCCAAGTTTATCAACGGCGTGCTTGGTTCGCTCTATAAAGATATCCTTCCGCAGATCCAAGAAAAGGAACTACGGCTAGAAAAAACACAAAAGGAAAAGAAACAGCCCAAAGAGAAAAAGGAAACTGAATGAGCATGGACAAGAATTTTAAGCTGCTGCAAAAAAAAATTAAGGTTTCATTTAAGAACGCTGATCTTTTGCGTCAGGCAATGGTGCACCGTTCTTATATTAACGAGAACCCAACGTTCCCTCTCGAACATAACGAACGCCTGGAGTTTCTAGGCGACGCGGTGCTCGAGCTCGTTGTCACTGATTATTTATACCGTACGTTTTCAACCGCGGCAGAAGGAGAGATGACAAATTGGCGCGCAAGTTTGGTGAATAGCAAGATGCTTGCCGAGGTGGCGCATGAGCTTGAGGTGGAGCCGTTGCTGTATTTGAGCCGCGGTGAATCAAAAGGTTCGACGAAAGCGCGCAATTATATTCTCACCAATTCGTTGGAAGCCCTCATTGGCGCAATCTATCTTGATCGCGGTTACGGAGCAGCGGAGAAATTTATTTCCGCCTTTATCCTCACCAAGCTGCCGATGGTTTTTGAGAAGCGTCTTGATGTGGATCCGAAGAGCAGATTTCAAGAGCTCGCGCAGGAAAAAATGAAAATAACGCCACGCTATCAAGTGTTGCACGAAGAAGGTCCTGATCATGCAAAGATATTTCAAATCGGAATATTTCTTGGCGATAAACTCGTTGCTCAAGGGCAAGGCTCAAGTAAGCAGGAAGCGCAGGAACAAGCCGCTACACGCGCGCTGGAAGCGAGCGGCTGGGAGTAAATGAGAACGCAATGTAATGTGCGGGAGCGGAGACAGACTGTGTCGTGCCAACTTGTCCTCCGAAGCCTTGGCAAGGAGGGAGCTTTACGCGGAGTCTGATCGTTTGCGGTCCGCCTCGAGCGTTTTAAGGATCTGCGCTACGATCCCGTAAGGATCCGGCACTTGGCGGAACGCGAAACGTTCATGAGTTCCGGCGGTCTGGATATACACGTTGCCATAATTGAAAATCGTGGGGAGGACTCCTTTCACTTCGGCAGTGACGTCTTGAATGCGCGAAATTTCTTGTTTTGCTATGACGCGAAAGAAGAGCGCTTTTTGCTGGATGTCGACAATATGCTTGTCTGTGACAATCCAAATGTCGAGGAAATAGTCAAAGAATGAATACAAAATAAAGAGCAGAACATAAGCGTAGTAGACCGTGCCAAATAATTTGACAATCAGTTGTAGCGCATCGCCGCTCGGCAGAGGGTAGTCAAGCAATTTTGTTACGAGCGCAAATAGAGTGGGAAGCGAAAGGAGCACGAGAAACATGAAGATATGGACCAAAAATGTGATCGGATCCCGTCGTACTTTGAGGATGGTATGTTCGTTGTTGAATAGAGACATACGAATAGAGCGCTAGTAGTCAAAAAAAATAGACGGGCGGACAAAATCCCACTTTACTTTACTCGTTGCGGCAGTAGTGATTCCTGATACAACGATCGGCAGAGATATCAGGAAATATCCGATGATGACTATCCATACGGTCAGAGACAAGCCATTGTACTTTATTAAAAAAAAGATAGTGAGGATACTCAAGAGCAGCCAGAAGAATAGCATTACTCCGAAGATGGAAAAAACGATTGTTCCGATCATATTTCTTGCGATGTTACATTTCTTCGAGTGTCTTGATGCCGAGTAAAGCAAGTCCGTCTTTTAATATCCTGGCGATCGCAACGACGATACAGAGTCGTTGATCGCGTATCTGCTTTTCGGCAGCAAGGATTGGGTGCGAGTGATAGTATTCATTCGCCGTTTTTGCGAGCTCGTACAAGTAGCGGGCAAGTTGCGATGGATCGTAGTGTTCGGCAGCTTCTCGAAGCGTAGTCGGATATTTCGCAAGAGAGATGATGAGCCGTTTTTCTGCACGCCAATCATACTGTGTCGATATGCTTTTTTTTAGAATGGCTGTTTCGGCAGTTTTTGATTTTTTGATAATACTTTTGAGGCGCGCATAGGTGTATTGGAGATAGGGGCCGGTGCGTCCCTGGAATGAGAGCGATTCTTTTGGATTAAATACCATGTCTGAACGAGGCGTCACTTCAAGAATAAAAAATTTCAACGCGGCAAGTGCGATGATCTGTGCTCGGCGCGCACGTTCTTTTTTTGAAAGGGATGTCCGTTCATCAAGCTCTTTCCCCACCATATCGGCAAGCTCTGCTAAAAGATCATCGATATCTACAACAGTACCCTCTCTCGATTTCATTCGGCCTTCCGGAAGATTGACGATGCCATAGCTGATGTGCGCAAGACCTCGCACCTGTTTTGGATCAATGAGTTCAAGCACCTTGAAGAGTTGCTTGAAATACAAATCCTGTTCTGATCCCACAACATAGAGTGTTGAGTGTGCTCGGAAGTCTTTCTGGCGTTTTTGGGCAAGATACATATCTTGCGTGATATAGAGGCTTGTCCCATCGCTTCGGAGGAGTACCTTGTCTGGCAGGTCGTGCTTTTCAAGTCTCGCGATAACTGCTCCACTCACGTCTTTTGCGAGGTGGCCATCCTTTACCGCGCGCTCAATAATTTCTTTCCCCTTTTTATAGATACTGCTTTCGAAATAGATTTTATCAAATGATAGGCCGAGCGAAGCAAATGTTTCCTTGAATCCTCCGAGCACCCACGTATTCATTTTTTTCCAAAGCGCGCGTGTTGCTTTGTCGTCTGCTTCCCATTGCAAGAGGCACTCTTTTGCACGGTCTTCTATTTTTGAGTTTTCTTTTCTAAGTGTTTCATATAATACGTAATAATCTCCAACGAAATGGTCTCCTTTTTTCTTTGTGCTTGCCGGTGTCGGCAGTTTTTGTGTTTTGAGTTTTGTATTTTCAAGGTATGCCACCATCGATTTACAAATGTGGATACCGCGGTCATTGACCAAGCAAGTCTTGATTACACGTTTTCCCGCGGCTTTCAAGAGCCGTGCTATGCTGTCTCCCAAAAAGCCATTGCGCGCATGTCCGAGGTGGATCGGTTTGTTGGTATTCGGAGACACATATTCAATAACGACTGTTTCGTACCCTCCTTCGCGCAAGACTTCGAAGGGCACGTGGCCGAACTGTTTCGACGCGGTAATTTCGTCCAATACCCGTGCTGCGGTTAAGGAGGGTTGCAGATAGATATTGAGGTACGGTCCCACAGCTTGCACATTTTCGATAAGCGGATGAGAGATTTCTCTTTGGAGTAATATTGCGATTTGCGCGGGGTTTTGTTTGAAAGCGCGCGCAAGGGTAAAACAAGGAATAGCGATATCGCCGAACTTCGAGTCTGGTGGTATTTCAAATGTAATACTGTCTGGCGAGAGCGGTATTCCTTGCATGGAGCTTGCAACGCGGTGGATCGCTTCTGCTATCTCGCGCTGCAATTCGGAAAAAGGCTCTGAAAATCGTTGACATCGCTCCTTTTTATCCTGTTTCTTGCTTTTTTTGTATGATATCATAGTGTAAGCGCTACCCCATTGTATCCTTTCAGTGGTGAGAGGGCAAGACGATCCAAATGATATGTCTACCGTTTCCGTTTCACATCTTACGAAAAAATTTTCTCGCATCGTAGCGGTTGATGACATTTCTTTTTCTATTGAGGAGGGAAGCATCACCGGTTTTGTCGGTCCTAACGGAGCTGGCAAGACGACGACGATTCAAATGATGCTTGATCTCATTACACCGAGTAGCGGGAATATCAAAATATTCGACAAAGAACTGCATTCGCATAGGGAAGAGATTCTCCAGAGAATGAATTTTTCTTCGCCGTACATCAATCTACCGTATAACCTTACGGTGCGCGAGAATCTTCTCACGTTCGCTCGGTTCTATGGAGTGAAGCACCCCATGAGGCGCATCCAAGAGCTCGCGGATTTTTTTGATATCACATCGCTGCTTGGCATGATGACGCGTTCACTTTCTAGTGGGCAGCTTGCGCGCGTCAATCTTACCAAAGCATTACTCAACAGCCCTTCCCTGCTGTTGCTCGATGAGCCAACGGCATCGCTTGATCCTGACATTGCGGATAGGACTCGTGCGATGCTGCGCGATATTCACACAAAGCATCATATCACCATGTTGTATACTTCTCACAACATGGTTGAGGTGGAAGAAATGTGCGATCGGGTACTATTTATCAACGAAGGAAAAATCGTCGATGACGGAAGTCCGCGTGCGCTTGCTGCCAAGTATGGCCGCCGAGACATGAATGAAGTATTTTTAACGATTGCCCGTGGCAACTCCTCTGTATGAAACTCCATCGGATCACGGCAATCATCATACGGCATTTATATCTGTATAAGCGGAGTTTTCCTCGGCTCATGGACTTGCTGTATTGGCCCGCACTTGATGTCTTGCTCTGGGGATTTATCAGTATGTATCTCGGGTCTGTTGCCGGCTCGGTACCGAATGCGCTGACACTCTTTTTGGGCGCACTCATTTTATGGAATCTATTGAACCAAGCGCAGAAAGGTGTGTCGATTACGTTCCTCGAAGAAGTATGGGCGCGCAATTTGCTTAATATGTTCGTCACACCACTGACTGTATCGGAATTTTTATCCGCCAGTTTCCTGCTCGGTGTCATACGCATTGTGATCGTTACGGTCGTTATGGCGGCACTGTCGTTTCTTTTCTATGCGTTTAACCTTTTTCAATTTGGGCTCTTCCTCATTCCATTTATTTCACTGCTGCTCGTTTTTGGATGGGTGCTGGGCGTGTTTACGACCGGCTTGATTTTACGGTATGGGTCTGCCGCACAAGTGTTGGCGTTCGGATTTGTTTTATTGATACAGCCATTCAGCGCCGTATTCTATCCGGTGTCTGTCATTCCGGAATCAGTACGATGGATAGCATACCTTGTGCCATCTACGTATGTATTTGAGGGCATGCGAGCTGTCATCGCCTCGGGAATAATCCCCGGCTCCTTGTTGTTCGGCGCCGTGCTTTCTACATCGATATTCTCCGTACTGTCGTGGCTTTACTTCTTGCGTATGTTTGCACACGCGAAAGTGAACGGTGCGCTTATGAAGTTGGACTAACGGACCTCGGAACTTCAGCGTGCCCTTTTTGGAATTTTTTTGATAAATGGAGTGACGAACTCCGCGTTTTGTTCCGCTTTTCCTGTGCGATCGATAATGCCACGGAAAATGATCGTGTGATATCCTTGCTGCCGTCTTTGCAGGATAAAATCCTGCAAAGCTTCGTTTTCCTTTCTGATGGTATTGAGCATATTTGCGGGAAACACACTCGGGTCGGCAATGTGATCTCCCCATGCAGTGAATCTGAACTCCATTTGCACGGGCACGTACCCTTCTTTTTGCAGCGCAGAAACTGGCTTGTTAGCAAAAAATGACCCGAGATTAAACCGGCGAAAAACAGCTACCCCATGACCTTGCTTTAAGGTTTTTGTAGTGGGATTATATTCGCCGCGCGCAAGACGCACGTCATACCCATTGCGGATTGCATCATGGATGTAGTTTCGGATTGTCTGCGCATAGCTTAACGAGGGATCGTTATCGGTTTGGATGCCTACTGTTTCGAGCTCTCGCTCCTTTCTGTAATAATGCTTATCGTAGGGCGTACTGCCTGCGAAATCATCTTTTCTGTTTCCAATAAAATAGTATCCGCGTGCAAGAAGCTGCTCTGGCGAGTATTTCGTATAGGGCCGCTCCCTCATCTCGACAAAGATGGGTTCGCGTCTTTCATGTGGCATACCAATGGAAAACTTATTCCCCGAGCGTTACTTTTACAAAACTGCGCTTCCCCTTTTTGATGAGTGAACCGTTTTTTGTGAGTGTAAGAATCTCATTCGGATTTTTTACTGGCGTATCACCAACTGTAACCCCGCCTTGCTCGATAACGCGACGCGCTTCCGCTTTGCTTGACACGAGTTTTGCAAATATAAGGATTTCCGCAAGAAGCATCTTTTTTTGTGGGATCACAACGAGTGGAATCTCGTCAGGCATGCCCTTCTGTTGAAACACTTGGATAAACTGCAGTTCAGCCTCCTGCGCGCCCTTTGCAGAATGGAACAGTGTGACGATTTCACGAGCAAGCATCATCTTTGCGTCGCGAGGATTAAGTGTTTGTGTCTTGATTTGCCGCGACATGGTCTGCAGCTCCTTTTCGTCGATGCGTGTGAGGTATTCAAAATATTTCCAGATCAACGCATCCGGGATCGACATGATCTTGCCGTACATATCATGAGGGTCAGTTGTGAGCGAGATGTAATTGTTGAGGGATTTACTCATCTTGTCTTTGCCGTCGAGCCCCTCGAGGATCGGCACCATGAGAATATTCTGTGGTTGCTGGCCATACCGTTCCTGCATTTGCCGTCCCATCAAAAGGTTAAACTTTTGGTCTGTCCCGCCGAGCTCAACGTCTGCTTGCAGTACCACTGAGTCATACCCTTGCAGTAAGGGGTAGAGAATCTCAGGTACTGATATTTCATCGCCGCGCTTTACCCGATCTTTGAACTCTGCACGGTGCAGCAGCTGTGTCACGCTCGTCAATGCGCTCACGCGAATCAAATCGGTCAAGTCCATTTTTCCATACCATTCAGAATTGTATCGCACTTCTATCTTATCTGTATCAAGTACTCGTCTCGCTTGCGCAAGGTATGATTTCATATTTTGCTTAATCTGTTCGTCAGAGAGCGGTACGCGCTGTTTGTTGCGTCCCGAAGGATCACCGATGCGTGCGGTAAAATCACCAATGAGAAAGATAACGGTATGGCCGGCGTCCTGAAACTCTTTGAGTTTGAGTAGGACTACCGCATGTCCGAGATGCAATAAGTCGCCGGTGGGATCAATACCAAATTTAACCCGCAGTTTTTTGCCGGACTGCAATTTTTTTTCAAGCTCTTTTTTTACGATAGCTTCCGCAACTCCGCGAGTAAGGATGTGAGGCATAGTTATTTTTTGGTTACCGGAAACCGCTTTGCGTTTTTTTCCATCTTTTTTATCATTGCTTCATCTAAGGAGACCCCAAGGGTATTGGCAAGGCAGAAAAGGTAGAGGGCTACATCGGCAAGTTCTTCACCGATTTCATCTTTATGATGAGCGGCGTAGCTTATCGCTTCTTCGGTGTTGATCCACTGGAAGTGCTCCATGACTTCCGCTGCCTCGATCGCGATTGACATCGCAAGATTTTTAGGAGTGTGATGCCTCCCCCATCCACGCTCTTCATCAAATGCTTGTATTTTTTTTGTGATCTCTTCGAACGTCATATCATGCAGTGAATTTTTCTTGCTGTTCTTGTAAATGCGTTATCTTGTCCTGCAACTCGGCAAGATGCTCCTGCTCTTTTTTTACGATGTTTTTGGGCGCCTTGGCAAGAAACTGCTGGTCGGCAAGCCGCGCGCGCAGCGACTCAATCTGGCTTTGAGTTTCAGCAAGCTGTTTTGCTATTTTTGTTTTTTCTTCCTCGATTCGCATGAGTCCAAGCGGAAGATAGACCTCTACGTCAGCGATTTTGAGAAAGATGGCGTTTGACGGCCGATCTCCCTTGTCGATGATTGTGACAAAGTCGAGCGAGGCGAGCCGTTTGAGGTGCGGCTCATGTGTTTGGAGCAGCTCGGATCGAGCCGGACTATACAACACCGCCTGAATCTTCTGCGAAGCAGAAATGCCATTCTCTACGCGCGCGTTACGGATTGCCTGAATGATCGTACGGATGAGAGTAAAATCTTCCTCTGCTTTTTTGTCGGTGTATTTTTTCTGCACGTGCGGCCATGGGTGCGTGATGAGAAGCGGCGGCTGCTCTGTCTTTTCGTCCAGCAGATCTTTTGCTGCCTCGCGATACTGCTGATACAGAACCTCTGTGACAAACGGGATGAAAGGATGCCAGAGCGCGAGCACGGCGCGCAACAGGGAAAAAAGAATCGGCCGTTTGCCGCCTTCTACTTTCGCGCACTCCACATACCAGTCCGCGAGTTCATCCCATGTGTAGGATCGCAAGGCTTCGGCTGCTTGGGAAAAACGGTACTGTTTGATATGCGTCGTCACTTCTTCCACTACCACGTTGAGACGACTGATGATCCAGGCATCTGCCGTGGAGAGTCCTTGTTTTGCGCTTGAGGAGGCAGGCTCCTTTTCTGAGAACTCTATGATGTAACGGCCGATGTTCCACAGTTTGTTTACAAAATTGCGATAGCTTGCGATTTTTTCTTCATTGAGCCGCAAATCATTTCCCGGTGTTACGCCAACCACCATGCTTGCGCGCAGTGCGTCCGCGCCGTATTTCGGAATAACATCGAGCGGATCGATGAGAGTCTCTTCTTTTGTTTTGCTCATCTTTTTGCCTTCGATATCGAGCACAAGGCCATGGAGGTATACTGTTCGAAACGGCTCTTCTCCAAGAACATACTCCGACATGAGGATCATGCGCGCCACCCAAAAGAAAAGTATGTCATAGCCCGTTTCCATAACAGATGTCGGATGAAACGTCGCAAGATCACCGGTCTTTTTTACCTTGCCTGCTTTTTCTTCTGCGGCGTCGGGCCAGCCGAGCGTGGAGAATGTCCAGAGTCCGGAGGAAAACCATGTGTCAAAGGTATCTTCATCTTGTATAAGCGTTTCCTTCTTGCACTTCTGGCAGAAATCAGGCTTATCAGCGCTTACGACTGTTTCTCCGCACCCGCCTTTTTCTTTTTTGCAGTAATACACCGGCAGCTGATGGCCAAACCAGATTTGTCGCGAGATGCACCAGTCACGCAAATTGTCGATCCAATGATAATATATTTTTTCAAACCGGTGCGGGATGATCGTGATACGCTTTGACTCCACTGCCGTGCGCATGAGTTCTTTGAGTGATTTTTTGCCCCGCGGTGTTGGTGCGTTGACGTTGACAAACCACTGGAGGGATGGCAACGGTTCTACAGGCGTATCACAACGATAGCAGACAGAGAGATTATGCTGGTACTGTTCGTCGATATGGTCTACTACTCCTTTTGCCTTGAGCTTTTCTATGATAGCTTCGCGACTCTCCCGAGCGTTTTTGCCGGCAAAATCTCCCGCTTCCTTTGTGAGATTTCCGTCTTCGTCAATGATCTTAACTACGGGCCGGTGATATTTTTTTGCTAAATCAAAGTCCTCAAAGCTGTGGGCGGGGGTGATCGTCATGGCGCCGGTGCCAAATGTTTGGTCAACGATTGGATCCGCAATCACATGTGCCGATATCGGACCTTCGATCCATTCTGTCATAAATTCTTTTCCAATAAGATCTTTGTAGCGGGGATCGTCAGGATGCACGACGATTGTTTTGTCTTGGAATTTCGTCTCCGGGCGCGCCGTGCCGATAATAACCGGACCAAATTTGAAATAGTAAAATTTTGTTGTCTCCGGTTTGTATTTCACTTCGTCATCGGATAGCGTTGAATGGCAACGTGGACACCAGTTCACCATGCGATAGTCTCGATAGATCAGCCCGTCGTTATACATTCTGACAAAAACCTCGTTCACTGCACGCGACAATCCTTTATCCAGCGTGTAGCGTTCGCGTGACCAGTCACAGCTCGCGCCAACTTTTCTGATCTGCGTGCGGATGCGCGCACGCGATTCCGCCACGTACGTTTCCACATGCGCGATGAATTGTTCTCTTCCGAGTTCATGGCGCGTACGTCCTTCTTTCGCAAGCATTTTTTCTACCTTGTTTTGTGTAGCGATCGATGCGTGATCAGTGCCAGGGAGCCAGAGCGTCTTGTCTCCGATCATGCGGTGATAGCGGATCATAAGATCCTGGAGCACGAGCATCATCGAATGTCCGATATGCAGCGTGCCGGTTGCGTTTGGCGGTGGCATGGCGATGGAAAACGGTTTGGCCCCTCGGTCGGCGCTGTCAGGATTAAACGCGCCTGATTCCTCCCATTGTTTGTACACGGAGTCTTCGTATTCACTTGCGTTGTAAGTCTTTGAGAGGGGCATAGGGTGCTAGTATTTTCTGCTCGCGTCGTATAGTTTTGTTACAAAGCGATTTACTCGTTCATGTGCTTTTGCGCCAAGGAGGGCATAGGAGGTAATGAGGGTGTCAATCATCCGGATAGTACTTGAATTCCCGGATTGCCAGCTGCTGGCCTGCCGTTTGTCCTGTGTTAGCATTTGAGTCAACGCATTTTCAAATAGCTTCCCAAGCTCCTCCGGATCAGTTTGTTCCTCGAGTTCAGTGTTGACAGTGCTCTCCTCAATTACATCGGCGCGTATCGCGGCCCATGATTCTACCATGTTTGCGAGGTATGCGTTCATATTTTCTAACACATCCTTGAGCGGATATTTCCCAGGCTCTTTGAGCAGCCTGCGGATCGCTTTGGTGAGATTGACGATATTCTGTTTGTCGTCGATTTCCAACCCTTCTTGCTCCGCTGCGCTTGAACGGTCAAGAGGAGTAATGAACCTACTCTTATCAAGTGGTGCGGTTTCCGCGCCCTGGCGGTACATTCTTGCAAGATCATCTGGTCTTTTCATATAGTGAAATATATGCTCTAGCGTACAATATGCTCTCCTCTAGCGCAAGACTCCTGTGCTTGCCTATTCTCTGCATTGATAGCAGTGTGCGTCTCTCGGGGTAGTCCCCTGCGGCCGCATTCAGAGGCATGAGATATGTTTGCTGACTTAAACCAGAGCCAGAGTAGATTTTTTACGAAATCCCGCTATACTATGGCAATATGCGCCCATAGCTCAGGGGTTAGAGCAGTCGTCTTATAAGCGACCGGTCCCTGGTTCAAATCCAGGTGGGCGCACCAATACAGAACTGAATGGTTTTTAGTAACTGCAAGTAGAGCGTTAGCTATCTTTTTCTACATACAAATCAACTATCTCTGATCGTCCACTATCAACATGGCGTGATTTTTTGGTATTGTTTGGGGAACGCTTGCGGCTTACGGCTTATCGACGCTTTATTCCCTCGCGCTTTCCTATTTTCTCAACAGAAAAGAATATAGGAGTGTAGCTGTGAGGCAGTGAAATAACCTGACGGCTATTTCTTTTTCTGATACTTAAGTCGCACAATATAATTTTATAACACGAAAAAAAGTAATTACTTTGAATTGCGAAATACCTTATAATGTCATTCCGACAGACTGAAAGGAGTGGAGGAATCTACCTATTCTAAAA
>JACQSB010000010.1 GCA_016206175.1 Candidatus Uhrbacteria bacterium
CTGCTCATTGGTCGAGCAGAGATTATACGAATAAGTCCTTTGCGAATGGTGAAACTCAAAAAAAGAAAGCGACCATTATTTGTACTCCCTAATGCCCGAAAGCGTACTTCATGGAAGGAGTGATTGATATCCGGGTCTACGAACAGTGGCTCATTAAAAAATACTTGTTCACACTCAAACCACGCCACCTTATGTTTTAACCAATTTTTTTCACGATTCGCGACATCCCACTCAAATCCAATAATATCTGAAGCGTTCATACGGATTTAATGTATATTACCATAATATACTAATTCTGTAGGCGCGTCAATAGGCGTAGTTGTGGATACACCCTACTTGTGGAACACCCAATTCGTCCTTTATCTACAAAACAAAAAAGACTTCTCGTGATGAGAAATCCCTTTTGGTAGCCCATGGGGGAATCGAACCCCCGTTAACGGCTTGAAAAGCCGCTGTCCTAACCACTAGACGAATGGGCCGCAATCAGAAATGAACATGTTTCGTATTCTAGAAAAAAAATTTCCGTTCGTCAACGGTATAACGTCCAAACAGCATGTTTGTCTTGATGGAACAAAGTTCGGCAAGTGTTCTGAGCATATCTTTCATTGGCCGAAATCTGCTTGCGCGGTTTGTCGCATCAAACCAGCTTATCGGCACTTCTTTGACCTGCAATCCTTGCAGTCGGGCGATCGCAAGAATTTCCATATCAAACCCCCAGCCATCAATCGTCTGTCGTGAGAAAATCTGCTGCGCGGCTTTTCGGCTGAAAACCTTACACCCGCATTGCGTATCGGCAACGCCCGGAAGGAGCAATAACTGTATTAACAAATTTCCAATCCGACCAATAACAACTCGCAAATGAGGCTGTTTTTTTCCTATCGTACTTTCTGGCAGATAGCGAGATCCAATCACGACGTCATAGTTCTCCTTGAGGTAAGGAAAAAACGAATCAAGCTCTGAGACATTTGTCGATCCATCTGCATCAAGGAATAAAAGAATATCGCCTTGCGCTGCTGCCATGCCGGTGCGGACAGCAGCGCCTTTTCCTCGGTTGGACGTATGTCGCAGCGCCTTGACAGAGGCATTCTTGCCGGTAATTTCGCCCGCGAGCCGATAGGTGCCGTCAGTACTTCCATCGTCTATAATGATAATTTCGTATGGGTATTGTTTCGCATCACAGTACTCTGCTATACTCGTGACGGTATGCTTGATAGCATTCTCTTCATTATACGCAGGAAGGATAAATGAAATTGTTTTCATACCGTATATGATGAGTCATCGGACAAAACAATTCAATATAGGTCAACACAGAAGAATATGATTGTTCTTGGAATTGAATCATCGTGTGACGAGACAGCTGTTGCGCTCCTGCAAGGAAACAAATCGACATTCCGAGTGTTATCGTCCGGTATGGCGACGCAGCAGGCTATTCACACAAGATACGGCGGGGTGGTACCAGAGGTCGCCGCGCGCAACCATATTGCCGCCATCATTCCTTTAGTAAAAAAAACACTCGGTTCGCGCATCCCCGATTGCATCGCCGTTACAGCAGGTCCAGGCCTGATAACTTCATTATTGGTTGGCGTCCATACCGCGCGCGCGTTAGCATATATATATAAAAAGCAGCTTGTCAGGGTAAACCACATCGAAGGACATATATATTCAAATTGGTTTTCGTCCACTGGCATCAGGTTCCCCGCTCTTGCATTGATCGTGTCTGGCGGGCACACGGAGCTCATCCTCATGAAAGGCCACGGTCTGTATAAGAAAGTGGGGGCAACACTCGATGATGCTGCAGGAGAGGCATTCGACAAGGCGGCAAAGATCATGGACCTCGGCTATCCAGGCGGCCCCGCGATTGCGCAGCGTGCAAAATACGGAGATCCGAAGGCCATACCGTTGCCAATACCTATGCTTCATTCCCATGACTTCCGTTTTAGTTTCAGCGGATTGAAGACCGCTGTACTCTACTGCATTCGTGACAAAAAAAAGCAAAAAATATATTCTGATGCCATGCGTGATGATATCTGCGCTTCGTTCCAACATTCTGTCGTGACGGTTTTAGTGAAAAAAACTTGTGCGGCAGCGCAACGATACAAAGTGAAATCAGTGCTATTGGGAGGAGGGGTTGCGGCTAATCTCGCGCTGCGAGAAAGCCTCACAAACGCAGTTTCTACCGTTCCTGGAAAATCGCTCCTCGCGATTGCGCCGCTTCACTACTGCACTGATAATGCCGCGATGATTGCTCTCGCCGGTTACTTTCGCGCGAAAGAAAAGAAATTCGTATCGCCACTTCGTTGCGATGCGAATCCCGCTTGGGAATTACCGTCAATGAAAGATGCACACGATTACTATAACCCGCGGTGATAGCAAACAGCACTTTGAAAGCACATCGGCAGCAAGTACTCTTGCGATAGCAAAGAAACTTGGGGGTACGTTGCGAGGAGGTGATATTGTCGCCCTGTTCGGCGATCTTGGAGTGGGCAAAACGGTCTTTGCAAAAGGGATCGCATCCGCACTCGGCATAAAAGAAACCGTAGTAAGCCCCACATTTGTTCTTATGATGCGGTATCGTATCCCGCAGAAGAAGGAAAAAAAAATTCATGCGCGTTTTCTCTACCATATCGACACCTATCGGTTAGTCGGCACGCGCGCAATCGTGGATGCAGGAATTGCAGAGCATATCGGAGCACCTGACGCAATCACGGTGATTGAATGGCCAGACAAACTGGGTCAGTTGCTGCCAAAAACTACGACATACGTTTCGCTTGCCGTACCAGATGGCATTTGATAGATTGAGTCTGTAGAAAAGCAGGAGAAATAGCATATGGAAAACGAAGAAATCAATTTTCGCATAACCGACGCACAGAAAGATGACGGCAGTTTTGATACGTCGCTTCGTCCGCAAGCGCTCGATGAATATATTGGCCAGGATCAGATAAAATCCAGCCTGCGGATATTTATCGACGCAGCAAAACAACGCGACGAATCACTCGAGCACGTTCTTCTCTCCGGTCCTCCCGGGCTTGGAAAGACGACGTTAGCGCATATCATCTCAAAAGAAGTCGGTACCTCGATCCGCGTTACATCCGGTCCCGCGCTTGAACGTGTCGGAGACCTCGCGGCGATTCTTACGAACTTGAGCAATGGAGATATCCTTTTTATTGATGAGATTCATCGTCTCCATAAGACGATCGCTGAAGCGCTCTATCCCGCGATGGAAGACTACGCGCTTGATATCGTGTTGGGGAAAGGACCCTCTGCGCGCACCATCCGGCTTGATCTCCCCCGTTTCACATTGATCGGCGCCACCACACGCATGAGTCTCTTGACCGGTCCGTTGCGTGATCGATTTGGCAGCTTATACCATCTTGAGTTCTATTCCCACGATCACATTGTCGAGATCATTCTGCGTTCTGCAAAGATATTGAAGTGTGATATCGACAGGGATGCTGCGTTGCGGATAGCGCAACGCGCGCGATTTACCCCCCGTATTGCAAATCGGCTCCTCAAACGAGTGCGCGACTTCACGCAAGTAAAAGGTGGCGCTACTATCACGTTAGAACTTGCCGAACAAGCGCTTGATACTCTCGGCATTGATGCCGTCGGACTCGATCCCCTCGATCGCCGGATATTAGCAACTATCATCGAGAAATTTCACGGAGGCCCTGTCGGATTAAATACAATCGCCGCTTCGTTATCCGAAGAGATGGAAACGATCGAAGATGTCTACGAACCGTTTTTGCTTCAGCTGGGGTTTATTACTCGCACCGCGCGGGGTCGTGTCGCGACAGAACACGCCTATCGTCACCTCGGGTGCATCATGCCACTCGAGGTTCAAGGCCGATTGTTGTAGTGCATCGCAGCTACGCCTGCGCCGATCAGCGTACCGCCAAGAATGGTAGAAAAAGAGAGTGCTTCATGGAAAAAGAAATAGGCAAAGATTGAACCGAAAACGACTTCGAGAAGCAATAGGATGCTCCCCCGGTGCGCCTCTACGGATCGATAGCCGAATATTATAAGATAGCTGCCGGCAAGCACCGTGACTGCCGATGCGAATACAGCAATCCACGGGACTGTAAGCGCAGGCGCATGCATTTGTTCCCCGGTTATCAGTATCAGTGGCAGAGTAGTAAACGCTGCAATGGAAGAATCGATGGCGAGGATCTGCGAAAGCGGATAACGAAGAGAGATTTTTTTTGAAAAAATATTCCAGGTTGCTTCGAGGATGCCGGCTAAGCATGCAATCGCGATGAAAAGGAGCGGCGCATAACGTAGGGTTTCTGAAAAAAGCACGGCAAGGCCGCCGATGCCTAAGAGAAATCCAACAGCGGTGAATTTCGTCATGCGTTCTCGAAAAAAGAGAACACCATAGGCAAGCGAGGCGAATGTTGCAAGAGCATACAAGAAAAATAATGCCGTGCCGATCGGTAAAATATTGAGCGCTACGAAGAAAGTTGCGTTGGCAAGCGCGCCCGATATTCCCAGCAATGCAAACCAACGAATGTCATTCAGATCGATCTTCATCCATTGCCGCGCGGCAAGAACGATTACTGCCGCAATAATAACCATGATGATATTGCGAGTCAGGGTGACATAAAAAATACCGAATTCGATTCCGATAAGGCGGTATGCGATAGCACCAGCAGCGTAACAAAGTGCGCCTGCCATAAGCGTGTTCGCGCCGCGGGATAAAAAAAGTCTTGGAGGGATTGGCATGTGAAGATCTTATGTCATTTCATTGAAAGCGGCAATCAGGTTGTTTGACATCCTTTTGGGTTTATTTCAGACTCTATCATTGGCAGGAGGAATTGTTCTTTGATTACGGTATAAGTGTCATCTCGAGTGAAGCGAGAGAGGACCGTAGAGAGATCACCATACAAACATCGGGATCCCTCACTTCGTTCGGGATGACGCGAGTGGAATAAGGAGGTACGCGGTGGATGCAGTCGGCATCGAGGCTCTTAGTCTGGTATTTCGGAGAATAGGAGAGATGTTCTCTCGTAAGCTCGAGGTAGTTTTGATGCCGGTTTGGCGCGCGCTTTGCGTCCAGCACGGAGCAGATTTTCGACGGATTGGGGGGAAGCAGACTCGTGTGCGGGTGTTACAAAATGGTATGCAATACGGCAGAGAGCACGCTGCCTACATGAGTGTCACGATGCGCGTGACGATGACTCGACGGTTTCTCCGCGACTTAAGCAGAGAGAGGCTCGCGGTTGAACTCGTTCCGAGCTGTGAACGATTCGTGATCGAGTTCATGAACGACAAACTTTGGAGTATCAGGATGCGTGGTCGTACGGTAATCGGAAATTTTCAGGAAAGCGAGTTCATCGCCGAGCGGCTATGGCATGCGATCATGCGCGCTGATGTCGAGGCGGATAGAGAGGAGGCGAAAAAATGAACTGCCCCGTTTGTGGTGGCAGCATGTTTGGTTTCTCGGTTATGATGATCCCAGTAGAGGGCTGGGATATGCCGAAAGGCTGGGGTTGCAGCTGCGGCGAGCTTCGGTATGAGTTTTCACGCGGCAAAGCTAGCCTGGTTGTTAATCCGCACAAGAAGCCGAACAGTATCTTGTTCAGAGACTGGCTCGAGGGTCAGTACGCTCGAATCATGGAGATTCAGGCATGAGATTTTGGTGGTTCCTTGGTGTACCAGATCCCGCCGTTGTGGCAGGGATCTTCTTTTTTATTTTTTTCTCACGGTGCAGATGGTGCGCCTTTCATTATCTCGCCATCGCGGTAGGTGGCATGACCAGCGGGACCATACGTCACGTCGTATGCGATCGTATTCGGGTAGAACAATGTCGGTTTGATTACGCTGAGGCGCGAAGAATCAAGCGGAGCCGTAACCGTACACCCCTCTTGCGCGGAAAATTCTTGTGCGAACCGTTTCCATTTCCCCGTGCAAGGCACATCAAGAATGACGGATTTGCCATGCAGCGCGGCAAACAGACTCCTACCCTCTTTTCTCCGCAATGTATGTTCACTGATCGACATCCATCGATTTCCTTTTTTGTATAGCATATTCCGAGAATCCCCCCGACTGCCAATGATTACTAATTGCCGGTTTCGTTGGTGCTCTCCATCAGCTCCGATATGTTGCTCAATATCCGATGCCTCGCCCCACTCCGCAATGCGTATCCGCACGCCCTTCCGCTTGAATGATTCTTCAAGCTGATGCCACAGCATGAGATAATGGTCTCGGACTTCTTTCCATGCAGCGATGCTTTTTTGCGGATAAAGAATCAGCGCATGCGGCAATCTCGACTCTCTGCCTTCGACATATTGTTCGCGAAGCGTATCTGTCGGATAGTTACCAAAGTTTCGGATCCCCCATTCGGAAAATAATGAATGTACGGAACCCTCATGTCTGTTTTCAAGTTTCACGGCGGCAGCCAGATGCCGTTTTATCATTTCCATTCGATCGCTCACGTCTCCCTGCGCGTGTATCCACGCATCAACGGCAAGCATGGTATCTTGTTCCGTGAAGCCGTGAAACAATCTTTGGATTATCTCTCTGGCATATTGTTGGGTATCTTTCTGATGGTGCGAGAGGAGGGCAGCAGCTAATTCCGCAACAAACGCCATCGTACGGTTTTTGGGAAATTCATCTGAAAGATTTGAATTCGCATCCGCGATTTCTTTGAAAAGATTGTCTATACATTCGCGAACACGGGCAACGGCATGTTCATCGCCGTGCTGAAGTTGCGCTGCGAGAAACCGAGCGACAATCGCTGCCGGCCCCTCAAGCAGCGTAATGCGTTTTTCCATAGCATCCCAGAATTTATCTAAAAGACGCATCCCCTCTTCCTGATCGCCTCCTTTCGCGCAATGCGCATAATACGCAAGGCACGATAGCGCCATGTCTCGTGTGAATTCATTTTTTGTTGTATCACTTGCTGTATGGCTCATTTCTTTTAGATGCCTTTTGAGCATACCTGCTGCCGCCCGCCTTGCTTGCGGGAGATGATGCACTGCCGCTCCAGCAATCCTATTCATGTAAGGTAGTACTTCGCTTGCCGATTTTTCACCTCTGTCGATTACTGTTTGTAACAACTTTCCATAAAATCGGAGCCGTTTTGTGAATACTGTTTGTTCAATCCTTCGAAGCGGGAATCCAGGTCGTCTGCTCTCTCCGATCGCTTCACAGGTTTCTGTTATTTCTTGCTGTTTTTTATCAGTAAGCGTTTCTTCGATCTCTCCTTCAGCGTTATAACCAATGCATTTCCCGCCGCGATACAATATCCATACATCACCCTTTCCATATGTCGGCAGGAGTAATGGTTCATCACCAGGACGTTCTGCAACGCGGTCAATGCGTTCCATATGGGTGTTTACCAGCGATGCGTAGACGAACGTATCGGGATGGGCGCGAGAAAATCGTTGAGCAAGCAAGATGCCTGTGCGGCATGAAAACAAGATAAACGTTGCACCCTTTTCAAAATAACGCTTACCCTCTTTGAATGGCTCTTTTTCAAAATCACGCGGCTCGTATGTATCAGAAGGTTCTCCTTCGCCAAGCAAGAGCATGCCGGCATTCCCATGGCCGGATATAACCGCAAATGAAATCGGATTCTGTTCCCCATACTTGCTGTCGATCAAAGGAATGCGCCTTTCAACCTCATCTTTGTTTTGGGCCTCCATAATCCGAAGCCCGAGAGGTGTGCCCGCATACAGGCCCTTTCGCAGTGAATCATCAAACTGGCTGATTATTTTTGTATCCTGGTAAAATACACCGCGGCTATCTTCAACTCCCGGATATACCATGATGCCGTATGGCTGCTGAACTGAAGTTTCCTCGAATTGCCGTAGAAGCACAGGCGCCGGATAGCGCCCAAAGTATCTGATGCCAAAGTCTCTATGCAACGCCTTGCTGCTTCCCCTTGCCTTTTGCTCAATGGCTATCAGAGTCTTGATGTTGTACCAGACGCCAAGCGCTTTGCTCTCCTCACTTTTTTTCCATCGGTTGATCAGCGAAGCAGGAAGACCCAAGCTTTCTATCATCAGAGTCATGATTTGCGCAGTAAATGGGACTGCCACATCGATCTTGCTCCACGGAAACGCGGCTGTTTGAGCGATACTGCGCATATCGAGTTTTGGATCTCGAAGGACATCCCGCATCAAAGCACGCAATTCATCAATCTCTTTTTCTGTGCCGCGTTCTATGATGGCATGGAGCGCAAAGACAGTGTTTTCTGAAGACAGAAAATCTTTTCTCATCCATTCATGAAGCTGGGCGCGACAAGAAAGGAGCGCGCGAATACCATGCTCTGCATCTTGATCCTCTCCTTCCATAATATACGCATTAAGCATCTGTAGCGTCAGGTGCTTTTCACGAGAATTCGTTTTTTTGCTCCTCATACGCACGGTAAGCGCATCGTGGCCAAGGCGCATCGCTCGGATGAATCCCTCTCTGCCCTCCGGAAATGATCCCTTTGCAGTGAGGGATGCAAGCTCGAGCAGCATGTTGTACGCGTCAGTATAGTTTTTTGGTTGCGTTAACGCATTGCCGATACTATCGCCAAACGCGATGAGCCTGTGAGCGTATTCTTTTCTTCGCTCTTCCTCCTGTGCTGCCGATACTCCCGTCATCGGCGGCAAAAAAATGGGCCCGAGTACTTGCTTTAGATCAGCAGGCAGGTCGATATCCCGTAGCTCTTTCGGTATGGAGTGCGGCAAGATCTCTTTGATCAGCTGATCAAAGAGATCTTGCAGCTCCGGCGTAAGGCGGGGGATTGCGTTTTGGTGGTGATGTTCACGGGTAGATCCTCCTTCACCTGGCGGTAGTTTTCTATTCATACTTTGAATTACGAAACGCAAGAATGTCATCCCGAGCGAAGTCGAGGGATCTACGTTTTGTTTATCTCCATGCAGATTCCTCCACTCGCCGCCATCCGGCGGATCGGTCGGAATGACAATACCAGTATAAGGAAACAGTTGTTCCAACACAATGATTCGATTTTGTTGCACTGGATATCCACATTGACATTAGAAAACGTATGACATAGTATGACGATATCTTTAGTTAACTCATGACGTTATTCCTATGGTTGAGACAACAAACCGTATTGCAACCTCTGTGCGTACCTCGTCCGCCGGCATCCCGATAGATGAATTCGGACCCGAATATTGCGTGCAAGTGGCTGACCCTTCTGTCGGCATGAAGGGTTTTTTGGTTATCGATAATACGGCGCGCGGTCTCGGGAAAGGCGGTACGCGGATGACGCCAACTGTCTCGATCGAAGAAGTGTTTCGCCTTGCACGCACCATGACATGGAAAAATGCGCTTGCCGATATTCCGTTCGGCGGCGCAAAAGCAGGCATGGTGTGGAATGGCGGATCGGATGAATTAAAAGAAAAACAAGTGCGCGCTTTTGCCCGCGCGATCAAACCGTTTGTGCCACATCTCTATATCACGGGACCGGATGTTTCCAGCGGTGAGCGGGAGATGTTGTGGATCGCTGACGAACTTGGCGTGTGGAAGGCATCAACCGGCAAACCGGCATCCTATACCTATACGGATAGCGATGGCAAGACATATCAAGGGCTGCCGCACGAGCTGGGAAGCACTGGCTTTGGCGTGGCACTTTCGGTACGTACCGCAGCTGAAGTGCTTGGCATCGATCTGCAGCATGCGCGCATCGCGATCGAGGGTTTTGGCAATGTTGGTACCTTCGCCTTTCGTTTCTTAAAAGAATGGGGCGGCCATATCGTAGCTGTCTCTGACAGCCGTGGCACTGCGTATTCGCCGTATGGGTTTGACCTCGATACGCTTCTTGCCCTGAAGACAGAAAAGAAATCAGTGACGCAATACTCTCATGCGCAAGTGCTTGACCGTAATGCTATCTTTGGCCTTGATGTCGATATCTTGATCCCTGCTTCCGTGACGGACGTGATCAATGAGAGCAACAAAGACTCTATCCGAGCAAAACTGCTGGTTGCCGGATCGAACATCTCAATGCGTGAAGGCATTGAGCAGGAGCTCTGGGAAAGAGGAGTGCAGATCGTTCCTGACTTTGTCGCAAACTCCGGCGGAGTGATTTCCTCCTATGCAGAAGTCATTGGAGCAACGCCAGAGCAGATGTTTGCCATGGTGGAAGAAAAGATCGTTCCGTCGGTTCGTGAGGTACTCCTGCGCAGCGTGAACGAAAGAAGGCATCCGCGTGCAGTTGCATACGAAATTGCCCGCGAGCGAGTTGTAGCGGCAATGAAAAAATGAATCCACTCTCCTCTCTTTCCGACGTCCTTACGAGACACCAAGCTTTTGTCCGCGAATCATCACGCGCTGACCTCATCGAAGCTGCCCTCACAAACCGCGAAGCGATTTTGACGCAAGGCGGCGCTCTAGCAGTATGGAACACGCCGGTATCTACTGGCAGAAGTCCCAAGGATACCTACATTGTCAAACATCCTGCCTCGCAGGCGAATATCGATTGGACCTCTCCGAATAATAACGCGATGGAGCCAGCCCTGTTTGATTTGCTATGGGAGGAAGCATGCGCGGCATGCGAGCGCGCGCCACGAATGTATGAGATCACACGCTGTTTAAGCGCGGAGAGCTCTTACACACTTCCTATCACAATCGTATCTGACAGGGCCGTGCCGATGATATTTTCCGACACCATGTTTCGCGCGGTTCCGCCCGATAGTGGCAAGAGTATTTTTGCAAATGCCGGATTTACCATTCTTGTTCTTCCCTATGAGAAGGTGAAAAGCGGGTCAGGAAAAGACGAATTACGCGTGATTGAGGGGAAACAGTCGGAAGTCGTGATTGCAATGGACATGGATCGGCGGGTATGTCTCGTGATGGGATCCGCCTACTGCGGCACTGTCAAAAAAACCATGTTCACGGTGATGAATTACCTGCTGCCAGAGAGGGGTGTGTTACCGCTCCATTCTTCCGCGACCGTTGACGACGATGGCCGCGTTGCGTTTTTTCTTGGACTTTCCGGTACCGGCAAAACAACGCTATCGAATGACGAGCGTCGTCTTTTCATTGGCGACGACGAGCATGGCTGGTCGCCCCAGGGAGTCGCGAATTTTGAGAACGGCTGCTACGCAAAGACGATCCGTCTTGATAAGGGAAGAGAGCCGGAAATCTATCACGCGCTATTTGACGAACGGCCTCCAAAAGAAAATGGTTGTATCGTGGAAAACGTGATGGTGTATCCTGACGGATCATACGATCTTGACGATGATCGCTATACAGAAAATTCTCGTGGATCATTTCCCATTGCTTTTCTCAAACGCCGCGCGCAAGACGCGAAAGCAGGACATCCTTCCACGATTGTATTTTTGACTGCTGACGCGCATGGCGCATTGCCACCGATCGCAAAATTGAACACGGAACAAGCGTTGTTTTGGTTTCTGATGGGGTATACGTGTAAGCTTGCGGGCACTGAAACAGGCATTACCAGACCGGTTACTACTTTTTCTCGTTTTTTTGGCCAACCTTTTATGCCGCGTCAGCCCATGGATTATCTTTCTTTGTTTGAAAAATACCTCGCGCAGTACGCGCCTTCCGTGTATCTTGTTAACACGGGATGGTCAGGAGGGCCATATGGCGTCGGAAAACGGATGGACATCCGACTGACTCGTGTGCTCGTTGACGCCGCATTGTCGGGTGTCCTTGCGGATGTCGAGTATAGTGCTGATCCACGGTTCCGTATCCTCGTGCCACGTTCTGCCCCGGGAGTTGAGAGCCGCGTATTAGATTCCCGCGCGACATGGCCTGATAGCAGTTTGTATGACGAAGCTGCCGATTCGCTCGCGCGAGAGTTCCAAGTTTTCTTTGAGAAAAATTTTGTGCACTCTATCCGAGACGAACGCATTCGCTCCGCGTGCCCCACAACGTATTCATCCGCGATAGCAAAGTAGTAATGTTTTGGATCCCGCGTCCTTGCGCGGGATGAATCTGTAGAACGTTTGTTCTGCAGATTCACTTTTGCCTTCGTTTTATTTTTGCATCGAGTTCCCCTGCTCGATGCCACGCAAGTTCATAGAGTTTTTTGAGCGAGGTTGCGATATCTGCTGACTCTATTAAAACACCGTAGCGTTCTTTGAGCGAGAAGAACGCTGTTTTATTATCATACACATATACTTCCGGACCAATATCCATCATTTCTTGCGGCACTATGCGGAGCGATCGATAAAGCTTTTTATCAAGCGATTGGTATTCATGAGCGCTTTTCACATCATTGATGATTGCGCGAATGAATACTTTTTTCTTGGCTCGCCGTTGGTAATAATCATGCAGATAGTTTTGATCAAATGATTCTAGTGATTCTGTAGAGGAAAACGAGACAATCGGCTCTCGCGACAATAGGGTATCCTCGTACATTTCCTTAATGCCTTCCGCTCCCTCAAAGATGCTAACTCGAGGCTTGCCGGGAGCTTTGCTTGCCAACAGATGGAGCTGCGCAACCATCTTTGTTGCCTTTGACTGTTTTTCTGCAAGCTCCTCAATACGTCTCTCCAGTATTTGGGGGATACGTTCCGGCTGATGAGCTTTATACGTTTCTTTTTTCGTATCGAGCACGCGGTGTATGAGTCCTTCCCGCATGAGAGAGCTGACCACATCATAAGTGGTCGTGCGGTTGATGCCCGCTTTACGCGCAAGGGGAGTGATTTGCGCCTGTCCCAATTCAAGAAGCGCTAAGTATACCTTTACTTCTTTTGGAGAAAAGCCCAGTTCCTGCAGTTGATCTTCCATGGTAGATTTGTGTGGATTTATTTCGACAGATATATTTTACCATGTATCTCATAAAAAGAAAAGTCTTTATATAATAATTAAAAATGGATAAAAAATCATATTAAATTTGTCGATTATAATTGTCTATAAATGTATGAAATGAAACAATCGTGCAAATTCCAATGCTATGCATC
>JACQSB010000011.1 GCA_016206175.1 Candidatus Uhrbacteria bacterium
GAATAATAGTACTATATCAATTTTCGGTGAATAGGCAAATTTTGTTTTAATTATAAAGAAAAAATATGTTCATAGCCATACAACAAGTTATCCTCATGTAATTCCTTGTACTGATATCGGAAAAGTGCTATAATTATAATACAAAAGAGAAAGGCCGTTTCCCGATGAGGGAACTCCTCTTTCCATGCTTAAGGAGAGGCCCTATGGAAAAACAAAAATCACAAAACAATGTGGGTTTGTCCATTTTTGGTGCGCCATCATATGGACAGCAAGAGGCGGATGTCCGAATACCGGTCTATTTTCGTTTTGCGTTTGACGCAAAGGGTCGGCTGATATGCCGATCAACGGTATTTTCCTTTTTTATCTATAATGAACGTATCATCTTTATCGAACCGACAGTAAAAAACGCTTCTCAATAACAGAGGAGCGTTCTTTGATTATAGAAGGATTTAGAGAAGGTATATGTCAAAATTCGCCCGATATGCTATCATAAGCCTTGTGGGTATCTTGCTGCTTGGAATACACACTGTTTTTGGGCAATCGTTGTCATCAAGCAACTACCGTATCTTGTTCGAATCCGTAAACTGCGGAGCGCAAAATTCTTCTTCGACAAATTACCGGGTTGAAAGCACTGGGTGCGAACCGGCAAGCACGGATTTGTCGAGCGCATCGTATATTGTATCGCCGGCGTTTCAAGGACTCGAAGATATCCCATTCCTTACGGTCGCATTCTCTGACCCGGATGGAAATAATCAGCCCAATACCATCACGTTTGGAGAGTTGGCTACGACCGCAACCAAAACTGATAGGATTGCCATTTCTGTGACGACAAATGCAGTTGGCGGTTACGCGTCGACGATCGCTGCGGACGGTCCTTTTCGAAAAAGCACTGACGCTTCGTCATTTATCCCGGGAGCATCGGATGGCCCGGCCGCGATTTCTGCAGGTGATGGAAAATACGGATTCAAGACATCAAATGGATCCTTTGATAGCAACTACACGGATATCACAACCAACCCGAAGGCATTTGTGAGCTCATCGGCACCAGTGAATGCAAACGAAACCACACTGACCTTCACTGCCGCGGCGGGAAGCAATACAGGAGCAGGGGACTACACGCAAACATTGTACATTATTACTACCGCAACATTTTAACATCTATGCAAACGTACAGTACCGTGGATCACTCCTCAAAGGTCGGGCGAAGATTTTTTGCCCTTCATTTTGTTTTACTATTGGTCATCGCCGGATTGCTCGGGGGGTACTTTACATTGAATGCCGCAACATCAAACCGCAACAAGCCGTTAGTCATCCAAGGGCGCATCACAAACAACAGCTACGTGCCGCTCTCTGACGGCTCCACGGTATTTTTGAAGGTTTCCATTTATACATCTGCCACGGGGGCTGACACAAACGGAGATGGTACCGGCACAGCGACCTGCCAATGGGCAACGGGAACGAATGCCACCGGATCGGTAAATTGTCGTAATGCCGCCGGCACCGAGCCAGGATCCTCTGCTGGTGTATCGGCAACAGTGACGCGCGGCGTGTTTACTCTCGCACTCGGCGATACGACAGTTACGAATATGCCCGCTTTGCCGTTAGATTTTAATGCGGCATCGTTCTATGCCGGCATCACGGTGTGTACGGCGGCACAGAGCGGCTGCGATGCGGAAATGACTCCGCGCATCCGGTTGGGAGCTGCTGCCTACGCATATAACGCGGACGAATTGGATGGCCTCAACTCAACAGCGTTTCTCCGATTCCACAATACCGCGACAGGAGATACGGTATCGAGCGGGACGGCGACATCAACGATCTGGCGTGCTGGCGCGTATTCTGCGCAAGCAAACAGTGAAAATATCGATCTTGATGTAGACTTTTCTACGAATACGTTTACGTTTACCGGAAGTGCGGGAGGAACAATCAACAACCAAAGGACAATGCTCGTGCGTCCAAGGACGTACTTGGCTGGAACCGGAGCTTTTACCCTCATTAATGCTTCCACACTTACTGTTGGAGGGCCGCCCGCTTCATCCGGAGGAAATCTATTCATTTCGCGTGCAAATACGTTGGAATTGTATGGACCAACAGTGGGCAGTTTTCTCTTCATGAACTACCCAAGCGCAACGACTCTTGGAGGGCAAATATTCGCGTCTGATCTTGATTTAAACACAAATGTTACCTTTCCTACTGATACGAGCGTATCTCTTGACGGATACCGTGTTAACTTGCCGTCAGTGACAAACTCCAACGCTCTAACTCATACATTGATTGGTCTGCATGTGCGTAATGGCGGCGCGAATACACAGATCACGCAAACAAATGGAACAGCGCAGATAAATTGGACGGGATTGAGTGTTGAAAAACCAGCGCTCACACAAACAACCGGAACCAACACTTCTACCGGCATTTCTATTTCAAGCGGAGCTATTACATCTGGTACTTCCTATGCTTTGATAGCTGATAGCGCATCTGGCAATGTCGGATTTGGAGATACGACGCCGAATTACGTTTTGGAATTAAGTAGGTCAACAGGAATCGCGAATGCATTTTCCATGAGCGCGGATGATGTAACCCATGGACTTACCGCGCTTCATAATGGGACATTCCAGCAACAGCTTGAGACAGGTACATTCTTCCAAGTTGGCGTGTTAAACGGCGGTGGCGCAGGGACAGGCGGGGCATTACTTACCGGGGCATCGGACAGTGATTCAACTGGCATGAGAATTCTCGGAGTCGTTGGAAGCAATGACCCGACTGATACGGTTACTCCTCTCTATTTAAGCGGCGCGAAATCAGACGGGACAACAGGGCGAACGGATGTAGGAAATGCTGAAACAGTTCTCCTTGTTTCGAACAACGATACGGTGCGCCTCACTCTTTTAGGTAATGGTAATTTTGGAATCGGGAACGATCCGTCTCCAGATTACTTATTAGAAGTTGGCGGTTTGCCAACGGGTAATGATTCAACGTTTGCTCTCTCTGACCTAGATGTTGCCCACGGGCTTACAACTATTGCTCAAACAGATATCTGGGCGCATTTAGGTCCCATCAGTTCAACAGCAGGAGGCGGACGATTGACAATGATTACTGACGCGGATGGTCAGGCAATGGAACTGCAGGGCGTAATCGGTTCTACTGATCCTACTGACACCACTCCGGCGGTAAAAATCATCGGCACGATTTCTAACGGCACAACGGGAATCGCCGACATGGCGGCTGCGGAAACTGTATTGCAGGTAGCGAACAATGACAATGCTGCCTCTCTCACTCTCCTTGGGAGCGGTAACTTTGGCATCGGGGACGCAACTCCTGCATCATTATTTACTGTCGGGAGCGGGGATTTACTCCAAATCAATTCTAACGGATCTATTACGCTTGCGCAGTCCGCCGTATCGGGCGGACAAACAGCTCTGTCTATCACTCCGGGCAATCACACCGCGGTAACTGGACAGTTGGAAGATTTCGAGATTCTTGCGCATACAAACACGATCACATCGGCCGTCACAACACAGCCATTTAGCGCTTTTGGGCAAGCAACTATTACCGCTGCTACTGCACAAACAGTCACGACTGCTTCAACAATGACTATCAATGGGCCTCCGCTGGTCGGCGGCTCTGCCGCAATTACTACATCAATCGGATTACGAATCCATGCTGGCGTAGATGGTATCACATCAGCAGGAATCACGAGTGCATACGGGCTATATGTCGATATGCCGAACGGACTTGCGACAAACAGATATGCTGCCGCTTTTGCGTCAGGCAACGTAGGAATCGGGACTGCTACGCCTGACACGACTCTTGATGTAAGTGGAACTCTTTCATATACGCCTTCGGCAACTCAAGATATTACTGCGGCTACTGGTGCTATTTTAGCAAATGCCGGGGTCGTGATAATCACAAACACAACAGGATTAGCCGTTAACCTTAATACCGGCGGGGGCGCAACAATCGCGAACGGGGCAACGGGGCAGGTTATTTATATTGTCGGCGCAACCGGTATGGCTAATGTCACTGTAAATGACCAAGATTCTCAAGCGAGCAGCAATCTCCAACTCGGAGCTGCTTCAAGAACAATCTCTGCTCTTGATGTATTACAGCTAGTATTTGATGGAACGGATTGGTTAGAAATATCGTTCATAGCAAACTAATACATTGATTATCAGAATAAGACCCTCGCAAAAGCGAGGGTCTTATTCTATTGCCTCTGATATAATATATTGATACACTAGATGTACTTGATAATTACTTAAACTCTATGGCAAATGCAAAGCTAAACAACGGATCGATCAAGCAGGCAATCCTAGAACAAGAACCTCCAAAATCAACGCTGCACCTGCGGCATAAAAAAAAACGCGATCCGGAGGGGATATTTACGATATTGATCGAATGGGTCTATGGCATCCTCTTATTTCTCTCGCCATTCTTTTTTCTTCCATCCACCAGCGACGTATTTGATCTTAACAAGCAGACACTTCTTTTTGTCGCGACATTAATCATCGCGATCCTCTACAGTATTCGTATCGTCACGGTGCATACCGTAGACATTCGCGGCTCATTTCTCACTCTAGCTGCTTTGCTATTACTCGGAATATGGCTTACGGCAAGTATTTTTTCTGTCTATCCGTTTCAAAGCTTTCTTGGAATCGACGGACAGGCGCATATGAGCTTTGCAACGCTTCTTGCAATCCTAGTTCTGATCGGCATTGCCACCAGCCTGTTTGAAGCGAAGCATATCATCCGCCTTGCACGGGTAATGATTGTTGCTACCTCGCTTCTTTCCCTCGTAGGTTTGCTCCAAATCTTCGGCGTATTTGTCTTACCATGGGGATTTACAAAAACTGCTCTCTTCTCACCCACAGGAACTATCAATAGTCTTGGAACGCTAGCTGCATTCGGTCTCGTACTTACGGTTGCTGAAATCATCCGCATGGCAACGGCGCAACAGGGACGAAAATGGCTCTCCATCCTTTTTGCTATTGGTGCAGGGCTCCAACTCATCACGCTTGTGGTGTTCGATGAATGGCAGCTGTGGATCAGCGTAATCGGCGGACTCGCGCTTGTGATCGGATTTCTCTTCTTCAAACTGCCAAAGGACCAAAAAGTTGTCTGGCTCGTACTTCCCAGTTTTGTATGTGTGTTTGCATTGACCATGATCGCTCTTGCATCGATTGGGATGAGCATCCCCCGACTTGTAGTTCCGATCCAGACTCCCAGTCTCACGGTGCAAACTAGCTGGAATATCGCCATACGCGCGATGCAAGAACGGCCGATCTTGGGCTATGGGCCCGGAAACTTTCTTACTGCGTTCACGGCATTCAGACCCGCTGAAGTGAATAATGAAAATGCGGGCCGCCTGTGGACTGCGCGATTCAATCAATCAGGATCCCACCTCGCGACAAAAGTCGTTAGTCTTGGGCTTGTCGGCCTTGTGGCCCTCGCGTTATTTTTTCTTGCCATCATCGTAAAGGCTGCATTCTATTTGTTCCGCAATAAAGTTGATGAGAATTATGCAATCTATCTTGGCGTTGTTTCCGTATTGGCTACACTCGGCATTATAAGCGCGGTCAAAGAATTTGATTTTACCCTCACGCTGTTTTCATGGACTGTAATCGGATTTTTCTCTGTCCTGACAGGGCGGTCGCTGATGGTCCTGCGGGGGAAAAACTCAAGTCGGTTTATCGTGCTTTCCTCTTTTGTATTATTCGGCGTCATATCGATCGCGTTGGTCGGCACAATTTTTATCGGCATGCGTTATGCGGCTGACGTCACATTCCGTAATGCCAGTATGCTTGACCGCGAAATTTCATCCGGCTTAGAAAAAGGCGAGCAGGCAAACCAAGAAAAACTCAACCAGCTTGTCACAACTCTTGATCGAGCGGCGCGCATGAATCCATTCAATCGCAACTACCTCGTCGCCCTAAGCCAAGCGCTGATATACAAAGCATCTCTGCTTGCTTCCGATCGGCAAAACACGGTGAGCGTGCAAACAATTAGTAATGATGCTGTCGCGACGGCACAACGAGCGGTAGCGCTTAATCCGAAAGATGTGAGGAATATCGAAAATCTCACCCAAGTTCTTCAAGCACTGTACCCATTCGTGGAGAATGGCTTTACGCTTGGGCAACAAGCGCATGAACAAGCGTTGTCGCTCGACCCGACAAACCCAGAGCCACGCGTCGAGGCGAGCAAACTCTACTTGTCAGCCTACGCTATGCTCAAAGGACAAGAGGCAAATCTGCAAAAAGAAGAGGAGAAGGCTCAAAGTGCGGGACAGGCAAAGCAAGCGTTAGAAAAAGCGGAGAGCTATCTTCAGGATGCCCTTAAGCTAAAAGGGGATTACCCGGAGGCGCATTTCCATCTTGGTACGATCTATGCGACGCAAGACAAAAAAGATGAGGCGCTGCAGGAGTTTGATAAGGCCTTAAATCTCAACTATCAGCTTATTTCGTTCCGAGCAAGCGATGAGACGCTCTTCTATAATCTCGGTGTTAATTACGAATCGCTTGACCAAAACGAAAAGGCGCAAGCGGCATATAAGTTTGCGTGGGGTCTCCGACCGAATTACTACCTTGCTATGTGGCGTTCTGCCTTACTGGATGAGAAAGCCGGCAACAAAGAAGCTGCGCTTGATACCCTCAATCGCGTCGTAGCACTTGACCCAACGAACACAATCGTGCAGGATAAGATAAAAGAACTCCAAAGCGGACAAAAACAAACGACCGACGAAACAAAAGAAAATAAAAAAGGAGAAACACCTGAAGAAGGCGGAAACCAAGAAGCCGAACAGGGGACTCAAGAATAAAAACAAAAGAGGAAAGTCTTGTCGTGTCGCCAGAAGCATACACCCCCGCATATGCGGGGGTGTTTTGTATATGAATCTTTCTTTGGCGGGGGGTGCAGGAATCGAACCTACACTAACGGTTTTGGAGACCGCTGTTCTACCACTAAACTAACCCCCCACAAACACAAGATAAACACATCATACAGCAAAAACGCCGTATTTCAAGACAGTACTACCATCTCCTCCCAACTGATCCCTGCTTTCACATCAACAATGAGCGGTACTGTAAGATTTGCAACGGATTCCATCTCTTCTTTGATGATCTGCGCATATCTCTTTACTGCGTTCTCCTCCACTTCAAAAACAAGCTCATCGTGCACTTGCAAAATCATGCGGATATCTTTGCGATCGCTGATTTTATTATGTACCGCAATCATTGCGAGTTTCATGATATCAGCTGCCGTGCCTTGGACGGGCATATTGATCGCCGCTCGCTCCGCAGCGGCACGCAGTTGCGGCATGCCGGACTCTAGATCCGGCAAGTACCGGCGACGGCCAAAAAATGTCTCGCTATAACCGCACGATCGCGCCAAGGCGATGCACTGATCCATATATTCGCGAATCGCAGGGTAGGCGGCAAAATACTTATCAATAAAAACAGCTGCCTGCGCAAATGACAGCCCTGTGCTCTTTGCAAGGCCACCGGGACCCATGCCATATAATACGCCGAAATTTACTTCCTTCGCCGCGCGCCGCTGATCCGACGTCACATCTTCGGGAGTTACACCGTTGATGCGCGCCGCTGTAGCTCGATGAATATCAATGCCTTCTCGGAACGACTCGATCATTGCCTTATCCTGGGCAAGAGAGGCGATGATACGCAGCTCTACTTGCGAGTAATCCGCCGCCAACAGTCGACATCCTGCTTGCGCCACAAAGCACGATCGCATCTTTCTTCCCAGCGCCGTTTTGACTGGGATATTCTGCAGATTAGGGTTCGAGCTGGACAAGCGTCCTGTCGCTGCAATCGTTTGGTTAAAGCTGGTATGGATTCTCCCGTCAACCGGAGAAATCAAGGTGGGCAATACATCGATGTAGGTATTTACGAGTTTTCCCAGCTCACGATACGCCAAGATATGATCGATCACCGGATGCAGGCCTTTCATCTTTTCTAATTCAGAAGCGGCAAGAGATACGCCTGTTTTCCCTCGTTTTAATTTTGGCGCTTCAATGCCTAATTTCTCAAACAAAATCATTTTTAACTGCTGGGTTGAGTTGATGTTGAATTCCTCTCCCGCCAATGCATGAATTTCTTTTCGCTGCTCCTCCAAAGCTGCGTGTACCTCTTTTGACAGATTTGCAATACATTTCATATCAAGCAACACACCTGCATGCTCCATTGCGAAGAGAACCGGAATCAACGGCACTTCGATATCTGACAGCAGACGAGATTGCCCGGACTCTTCGAGCTCCTTTCGATATTTTTCATAGAGCCGATAGGTGAAATCCGCATCTTCACAAGCATACACGGAAATCTTTGCTATCGGTACGCGATCCATGGTGATCTGATTTTTCCCTTCGCCAATGAGCGCTGTGATCGGAATCTTTTGATGGCCGAATTCGGAAAATGAAAGGGCGTCGAGTCCGTAAGAACGTGTACCGGGATTGAGAAGATACGCTGCAAGCATGGTATCAAACGCCACCCCCCGCACATGGATGCCTTCATTCATTAAAACGGCGATATCGTATTTACTGTTGTGTCCCAGCTTTGGTATCGATACATCCTCCAGCACGGCGGCAAGTTCCTGTTTCCCTGTCTCTCCAACCGCCTGCCAGGGGATATAGTATGCTGATGCCTTCTGATAGCTCACGCTGATGCCAACCACACGCGCGGTGAACACATCGAGGCTTGTTGTTTCCGTGTCAAAAGCAAACGGCGCATGCATACGCAGATCGGAGATGCACTGCCGTATCTCTTGCTCGTCTTGTGCAAGACGATACGATACTGTGCTGGGCACGGCAAACCTACGGCCATCACCCTCGCCGCTGTTCACCAGACTTGCGCCATCGTACTGTTCAGCGTAACCCTGCATAACATCGTGCACGCGCCCTAACAGGGATTTGAACTCCAGCTCTTGAAACAGTGCAGCAACTTTTTCCTGATCCGGCAATCCGAGAGTACATGAACCAAACGAAAATCCGATATCAAGATCAGAAACTAACTGCACCAAATGATAGCTCATATACGCGCCTTCTCTCTGTGCTACAAGCAATTCCCGCGTGTGCGGCGAGATTACCTCTACGCCATTCGCTTCTGGATGTTCTGCCGCATCGTAAATCTTTTCCAATGTGCCGTATCGCTGTACCAAATCGAGAGCTGTTTTTTCTCCGATCCCTTTCACGCCAGGGATGTTATCGGATGAATCACCGCTCAATGCCTTTACGGCATTGAGCTGCGCCGGTACCAGGCCGTATCGATCCGCGATTGCTGCTTCATTATAGATTTCAGTATCCGTAATACCCCGTTTCAGGGCATATACTGACGTTTTCTCGTCGATGAGCTGAAACGTATCTTTATCACCGGTGACGATCGCTATTTCTGTATCAGGGTGAGCTGACCGGACTGATGCTACCATAGACGCTATACAGTCATCTGCTTCAAACCCTTCCTTGGAATACGAAGGAATACGCAAGGCATCCAATAATTCTTTGATGCGGTCGATCTGCCGATATAATTCGTCCGGTTTCTTTTCACGTTGGGCTTTGTATGCTTCGAACTCCTTATGTCGAAAGGTGGGCGCGGGAGTATCAAAGGCAACGGCAGCGTGGGTTGGTTTTAGTTCCTTGAGTGCTTTTAGCAGTATCGTGGCAAATCCATATACGGCGTTTACCACCTCGCCTGATTTTGTCTTCAGGGGCGGTATGGCATGCCATGCGCGATGGAGCAGGGCATTGCCGTCAATAATCATGAGCCGTTTATCGGGCATTGCGATGTAGTACGATGATACTGCTGATTAAACCGCTCGCGTGCAACCAACAAAAACGATACGGTAAAGTAGGTAGCTCCAAGCATCTCGGTAAGTTCCTCAAGAATCGACAATAATTTATAAAACGCCGGCACGCGAATGATCCCGCCAACCAATTCGAGAAAAATCGCGAGGATAAAGAATGCTGCTCCGCCGAAAAACAACCGACGAGCGATGCCCGACAAGCAGCGGAGGCGAATGATAGCGTATAAAAAATACCCGGCGAGAACTGCAAAAAATGGGGCAAACAAAAACACCCAATTATGCGTAGGGCTTCGAAAGAGTCCGGGCATAAATGAAAGGTTTTTTACATACACAGCATAATAGGCGATATTTTCGTGTAGCTCGGTAAGATCATCAAGCGAAAGCTCTACAAACACTGCCATCATAACTGCCCAGAATATCCTTTCCGGCTTTTTTTTCGAAAGAAGAAACACTACTGCTGCAAATATTGCGGCTCCGAAGAGTTTGAGTCCGCTGTAATACGAAGGAAAATTGCGTTCCCGATCAAGATTGAAAAGATCGGTATAGGGGCTTACAAAAACGTGAAGTACGACGAAAAGAATATCAAGCGCAATAAAAACAAGAAATGTGCGCGCTGTAATTCCGGAAAATGGAAGGGTGATTTTCATACGCCTCTTTACAGGATACCTTCAATCTTCCACAAATAACTTGGCATAAAACTCACACTATTAAATCCATCTGCTGTTATCACATAGATATTTTTTGATTCATCCACGCCAATACCTTGCACATCCCGATACATCCGCCGAAACCGCGCTCGCGTATCCGCTGCACCGTCCGGCTGGATGCGCACAATGGAACCCCACCCATTATCCGTCACGACTGCGCTGCCGTCAGAAAGAGCCTTTATGCCCTCCGCTTCGTTTATCCCGGAAAGATAATCGAACGTACTTTCAAAGCGGCTTCGAAAAATCGCTCCCGACATATCGTCGGTGACCAGGAGTGTACCGGTCTTCGAATCATAGGCAATGCCTTCTGGCGCGCGCCAAAGCGGGTGGCTCGGCCGCCATTCAGTAAACGTGCCATTTTCATCGATTTTTGTAATCGTTTTTGTTGATTCGTCGGTGACATACAGAGCTCCTCCATAATAGACGAGCGCCTCGGGATGTTTAAGCCCGTCATCACGCGAATACAGCACCTTGTACCCTCCTTCTTTTGTATACGCAATGATCTTCCCTGCGCCGCCATCGGATACATATATCGTAGACGTTGATGCGGTAAGACTATCTGGATCATGAACAAGGCGTTCCGGGTCGGGAAGAGTAGCCACCGACGTGCCGTCGTATACCTCTATGGTGCCGCGCCCTTCGTTGCCGACGAGCACGCCCCATGCAGGGTGGTAAAATACATCATCGCTATGCCGCAATTTATCTTGTGGCCCTGCGACACGGCTCCACGAAGGCGATGAGTCAAGAAGCGGGCTTGGGGCGTTCGCGTATGCAATCCCCGCAACCAATGAATACACAACAATAAGTCCAACGAGACCGACCGCCGGGTGCGTCCGCCGTTTAGGAGTTTGAGGAATCCCGACATGGGAAAAAAGCGGAAAACGCTTCTCCAAAAAAAGAATAAGCGTGGCGGCAAAAAAAGCGGTTGCAGCGGCGTACTCAAAAACTTCTTCGATCCCATTAAAAAGATTATGCGGGGCCCATATCACATACCAAAGATCGGAAAACACAAACCGCGGGTCTTGGGAAAGAATAACGCCAACCTTTTTGATCAAACGTTCGCCATACACATCAAATGTATCAAAGAGTGTCGAGGCAATGTAGGTAACGCCTCCCACTACCATGGTGGCGCTAAATGTTTGGTGGCGCATGCGATATTCTTTGAAAAATGTACGCAACAAAAAAATCACGACAGCCAAAGCAACAACTGCATATCCAAGCGTCATATAATCAGCAGCAGCAGCGCCTAAGGAAGTATGTGATCCAATGAAACCCCCAATCGCTTCATGTATTTGAAACAGTTCATCAGACCCCGCAAACGCGTACGCTACTCCAAAGAGTGCCCAAAACCAAGGCAATGCTTTGCTCTCACGCCAAACGCGGAGGTAGTATACTGCCACGATAAAAGAGGTGAGAGATGCAAGATACAACGCGCCTGCTGTAACATACCGAATCCAATTCTGCTCCTCAAGGATGCGCGTATCAGGATCAGCCCAAAAAACATAGGCTAAGGAAGCGAGCGCAACGGCAAATATCAAGAAAATCACCTGCTGCCGCCGATCGTTCCATTTGCTGATATACCAATAAGATCCGACAAGCATAAAGAGCCATGCTACAACCATATAGATACGCAGCGCGTTTTCGTAGGAAAGAGGCGAGAGCGTGATCTTCTCCACGCTTGTCAAAAGCGCCGGTACGCCCACTGCCGCAAGCGCAAAACTCACGAGAAACAGCACACCAAAAGCAAGAACGCTTTTAACGAAACGAAGCATAAAATGAAACATGATAGACGTAATGGAGGCCACGGGCGGAATCGAACCGCCGCATGTGGGTTTTGCAGACCCACGCCTTACCACTTGGCGACGTGGCCCTATATCATTTCACTGCTAAGTCCCCTTCAACAGCTGAAAGAAAAATAGTCAGGAATAAACGGAATTATACCTGACAGTATCCTCGGCTGCAACTCACCCAACTATGTTATTCTGCCAACGCCACTTGCTCCGGCACTATTTCAATCATGGTATATTGCACTCCGAATTTTTTTGCTTTCTCGCGTGTTTTCATCCAAATATCTACACGGCGTGAATAGCGGCGATTCATCCTGTCTTGGACGGTAAAGACCTTATCGCCATACAAGTCCGGCAGGCGCACGCGGGTCCCAAACGGAAGAAAATTTGCGGCAATAATATTTTCTTTGTTGTGCTCACATACATTAAAGCCGTTTGCGGTGATGCAGGGTGTTGAATCCGTTTGGTCAACCGTACTCGAATATGCCGTGACTGTCACTCTTTGTTGAGACGTCTTAGGAGCGCTTAGCTTCTTTTCTTTTTGTACCGCTTGTTTTTTTGCTGGCTTGGTCTCCAGTGCTTTCTTCTGGACAACTTCAACTTCCGGTGTGGCTTGAGTGTCTTGTATATCTTTGTCCGAAGCATCTAACACGATCTGATGATCTTCTTGCTTGTCTTCAAAAAGGTCTTCTATAGTAAGACCAACCATGTCCAACCCGAACCAGATGCCGACAGGGGAGAGTGGTACGTCGTTCCAAGAATCTGGCTGTTTCGGCGGGGTGGGCAAAGTCGCATCGCTTTGTGCATCTGCGCTTCCGAAAGACACGAGAGAGACCGCAAAAGCCCCGAGGATTATTTTTATCCTATTCACAATAAAAGGAAACGCTTCTGAAGCATGGTGGTAAAAGCATTTTGCTTATGAATATAAAAAATCCTCTGCTTTACAGAGGTAAACGCTATCCTATGGCAGTTGCTGCATTATGTCAATGCCCTGTGCTATATCCATGCCAAAGCATTGAAAGGGTGGCTATGTAGTGCTAGAATACATCAAATCAATCTGTGAATTAACACTGAACCCAACAAATGAATGAGATAGTGACGGAAATAGGTATCGTATTTGCACTGATTCTCTTGAATGCTTTCTTTTCTGGCGCTGAAATGGCATTCATTTCGCTCCGCAAGACGCGAGTAAAACAACTTGCCAGAGAAGGAAACAAAACGGCGCGGCTGGCAGAAAAGATGCTTCAAAACCCGGAAGCATTTCTAGCAACGATACAAGTAGGCATCACCTTGATGAGCACGATCGCCTCTGCGTTCGCCGGCGCAAAGATCGCCGATGCGATCGCACCGTTTGTGAGGAGCGGCGCGCTTCCACTCATTTCAGAAAACGCCGACTTTATCAGTTTTGCCATTGTTGTTATTACAATCACTTATTTCAGCATAGTTGTTGGTGAGCTCATCCCGAAATCGCTTGGCATTAAATTTTCTGAACGCTTTACTTTGGCGGTCGCACGTCCACTCCATCTACTTTCTCAAGTGGCATACCCAATCACCGCTCTCCTGACAGCTTCAAGCAATATCGTCCTGAAACTCTTTGGCGATAGAACAAGCTTCAGCGAAGCAAATCTTACCGAAGAGGAGTTGCGCACCATCCTCTATGAGAGCCACAAAGCGGGCACGATCAAAAAATATGAACATGAATTATTGGATAATATCTTTGATTTTGGAGATATCGCAGTGGCGCAGGTGATGACACCTCGTCCACGCATATTTGCGGTTGATGTCGACGATCCATTTGAAATGAATGTAAAAAAGATCATTGACTCGGGATACACGCGCATCCCAGTATTTCGCGGAAACATCGGAAATATCATAGGAATCTTTAACAGTAAGTCGCTTCTTGCAATCCTGCAGAGTGGCAAGACTGCTGTATCTATTGAAGATTTTCTCCAAAAGCCATACTTCGTCCCAAACACCAGTCATAGTGGCGATCTTCTCAAAAAGATGCAGAAAGAAAAGATCCATATAGCGATCGTGACCGACGAGCATGGCGATGTCGATGGCATTGTGACGATTGAAGATATCCTTGAAGAAATTGTCGGGGACATCAATGATGAAGATGATGAGGAAAAGCCGCTTATCACCAGGCAAGGCGATGGACGCTATGACGTTGATGGCAGTATGAGTATCGTTGACTTCAACAAATACTTTAAGGCGCACTTGCCGAAGGATGAACCCTATACAACTATTTCCGGATTACTCTTGAATGCGTTTGAACAAATTGCCGAGGTTGGGACAAAAATCATCATCGATGCAATTGAGTTTACTGTCAAAGAAAAAACGGGGAGGGTCATTACATCAGTGCAGGTACGATTTTTGTCGAAATCATAATGCGGGGGAACGTATGCGGTTACATCAAAAATCCCTTATTGCAAAGGGATTTTTGATGTAAAATCAAATCTTGGAGCGGGTAGCGGGAATCGAACCCGCATCTGCTGCTTGGAAGGCAGCCATAATAACCATTATACGATACCCGCAAATACGAAACAGTATGTCTTATTATTGCGAAAGAAACGACAGATCGTCAAGAGAAGGACTGTGCTAGACATAAAGAAGAACCTCCAAAATGGAGGTTCTTCTTTATTGATTACGGTGAACTCGCTTTAGAATATTTGAGGAATTCCTTGCGTTGGTATCATTGACGGCCGTTGTTCCGGTCCGCCACCCTGAAGATCACCGCCATCCATGATTGGAGGCTCATTCAGTGATGGAGAGGGGGTGACGGGGAGCAGACCTCCGACTGAAGACGGGATGTCAAATGAAGGACCTTTTTCCTTTGACATTGGCGCATCAAAATATCCTTGATTTTCTACCCCCTTTACTTCTGCCAAAAGATCATCGTAGGTATTCCGTTCATCCTCATAATTCTCAAATGCCTCTTCGAGATTATCAATGTTCAACGGCTTTGCCTTGAAGGTATCTTCAATAGTTTTTAACGAGACAGCAAGTTTCTTGTAAGACTCAGTCAATTCCGGGCCTTTTTCATGCTTCGCATATTTCTTCGCAAGCCTTTCCTTTTGTTTAAGATCATTCTTTATGGTCTTGTTAAACTTGGAAAAGTTTTTCACAACATCCAAAACGCTTGAGATGGAAAACACTTTTTCATTTATATCGTCAAAAGCATCTTGGCCGAATGATTGGATCTCATCAAATACATCTTCGATGTTTGCTTCATCCTTCATGAGTTCCTTCAATTTTGCGACTTCGCTCTTTTTTTCATCAAGAAGAGTGCGAAGTTCTTTCAGTTGATCAAGGAGGTCTACCTTCGCTGCTGCTTTCTCAAGCTTCTTATATTGCTTTTCGTAGGAAGCAAGCTGCTTCTCAATGTTTTTAATAGCTTTCGGCAAAAACTCGAGTTGGCTAAGCTGCTGAAAACCTTGTTGTAATACCGGCATGAGTTCACCCATCTGCTCCATGCCGGAATCAGCCATTTCTTCCATTGAGGTAAGTGCTTTTACTTTTACCAAAATTCCTTCGATCTCCGTGACAGCTGCCTTTAATTCTGCAGGAACACCTATCCCAAGCCCCTCAACTTTTGTGATCTTTTTCTTGAGGGAGGCAAGCATTTGCTTTTCCATGCGCTCCATGTCTTTCTTAATCTGCTTGAGCATCCGCTCATCACCTTTTTTCGCGTTTTCTTCAAATTCTTTTCTCATCTGCTCTTGCTGCTCTTCTGACATACCATTGGGAGCCCAACTACCTCGCTGATTTCCTTGTCCAATATCGCCCTGTCGTTGACCTGGTTGACCTGGTTGACCTGGTTGTCCGGGCTGATATTGCCCTTGACCGCCGGGCCCTGGTTGAAAGCCTGGTTGACCTGGTTGTCCGGGCTGATATTGCCCTTGACCGCCGGGCCCTGGTTGAAAGCCTGGTTGACCTGGTTGTCCGGGCTGATATTGCCCTTGAC
>JACQSB010000012.1 GCA_016206175.1 Candidatus Uhrbacteria bacterium
CTCTAGCCAGCTGAGCTACATGCCCCTATGAGATACTGAATTGTAAATGGAAAAAGAAAAAATTACAACCCTTTCGCTTATAACACTACACTGGAATCGTAGATGAGTTTACTGATTTCATATAATTCCCGTTGAGATTGCCCTGCGTCACGCCACCAACCATCAAGAAAATCATATTCCAATACAGAATGTCTTATATACTCATTGAGTAGATCGGTCACCTCCATTTCTCCTCGTTCTGATGGGGCGATGTTATCAAGATATGAAAAAACTTTCGGATCAAGCATGTATACGCCAATTACTGCGTATGGTGATTTTGGTTCGCGCGGCTTCTCTTGGATCTCGGTGATTCTTTGCGTTGTTTCATCAATCGTTGGCACGCCGTATGCGGAGGCATTTTCCGGTTTCCAAAGAAGGATCCGACCGCCTTGTTTTTGCTCTTTGAATTTTTGAACGTATTTCGTGAGGGGGTATTGGAAGATATTGTCTCCAAGCACGACAATTACTTTGTCGCTCCCCGCAAAGTTTTTTGCAAGCGATATTGCCTCCGCGATACCGCCTGGCCGCGCTTGCATGCGGTAGGTAATATCGAGATCAAAGACTTTGTTTCCTTGACGATCAATCACTTGTCCATCTCCGAGTAACTCAATGAAACGGCTCGCATGATCCTTTCCAGTAACGAGACATACCTCTCGTATACCTGCGGATTCAAGCGCCTTGAGCGGGTAATAGATCATCGGATAGTCCGCGATGGGCAGCAGATGCTTGTTGGTAATACGAGTTAGTTCCCCGAGGCGTGTTGCAGTGCCGCCAGCAAGTACAATTCCTTTCATGTATGGTAAGTTAGGGTATAGGGGTTAGGGTATAGGGGTTGCAAGGCAGAGTCAAGGGGCTTGATTGAGCCTGATTTTTATCATAAGATAAGTAAATTGAACGGGCTGTCGTATACCGGTAGTACGCCTGCTTTGGGAGCAGGTAGACTGGGTTCGATTCCCAGCAGCCCGATAGGGATGAAGCAACAGCCAGACGGCTGTTGTATTGGGAATCGAATACAATTTATATCAAAGTGGCGCATGGTCGCATTTTTTGAAACTTGAGGCGTACGATGAGAAAAAAATAGTTTCATTCATCAAAAAATACGAAGGGCGTGACCACCATGTGCGCTCCGCTCCATAGACGAACCCTTCAACGAAGCCAATCAAATGGCATGATGACTCTTCCAGTGATAAGAGAGCGGTGTACAGGACCGAAGTCCCGCGAGTCACGACTGTAGGTTCGATTATCGCCAAGAACAAAATACGTATGTGATGGCAGAACAAACGTGGAAGACGCTCCGTATTGGGTAAGCGTCACACTGTCCGGTCGCAGGTATTGTTCAGAAAGGACGAGGCTACTCCCATCAATAGGGTTTGATACAACAACCCTATTGCCTTTGATCTGCACTGTTTCACCAGGCAATCCGATGACGCGTTTTATCAGCATCCGATTATGGTCTGCCGGGTCAATCAGGTTGACGACGTTATACCTGCGTGGCGGTACGATGAGAGCGGAAAGTTTTTCTGTGAACAGCAATTCATTATCGAGAAGAGTTGGTTCCATGGAGGTCCCATCAGAAATCGTTGGCTCGAAGATAAAAAATCGTATCACGAAGACAATAAGAATCGTGCGGGCAAATATGCCGACGATGCGCGCAAGATATCTCTCGGAATCTTTTAAATAGGAAGTTTTTGACTGGGGCATTTGCGACATAGTATACTTGATATACAAGCGGTATATAACTATGGATAATTTCATTTACGGCATTCACGCTGTGAGCACAACGATTAAGCCAATCGTATTTGCGGTTGTTAATCATCCATTGATGTGGGGGTTTGGGCTTGGATTTCTTGCCTCCACCATGATTCATCTTTTTATTGTCACCGATATCCCCCACGCAATCCCTGTGATGGTGCGGAAAGGACCCATAGAATCTTTCCAGAAAGTAGCACCAAAAAACGAGAAGGGTGATTACCTGATTTCATACACGGATTTTCAAAAAGAACATCTGCGGGTAAGGATTGCATTTTACCTCACCATTTTGGCATTTTTATTTGTTGTCATTTTGGCGTTATTACGCCCCTAGTATTCTTATCGACCCTTCTTTACCACCCATTTTCTGTATCAGTATTAGATGTAATAGTGAGCATATTAGAGCAAATCCCTCCCGCTCCCGTTGTCGGTGCTTGTAGGAGTAGGTAGAGATTTTTTGTTTTTGGTACTGCATCATTGGTGCGCGGGGCAAGGTCAAATTCGATTTGTGTGCTTTGCGTTGAGAGCGCTGTGCCGGCTGCATACGAAAATCCTTGCGTCATAGAATAATGTGCCGCATCAGAGGGCAGCACGCCGGTGGTGCATGCAAAAGCCCCATCAACAGTTACATTGATATCGATGCCGATATTGCCTGTATTCGTTAGTGTCACTGATTGTTCCGTGCTTTGTCCCCCAAGAGCGATTTCTCCGTACGACAGAGATGATGGAGATGCGGTAAGTGCAACAGTGCTGTTCATTTCTATTGTATCGGTGCTTGACGCAGACGTTCCGAGCGAATCAGTGGCCGTTACAGTTGCACTCCAGTCTGTCGCTGTGTGGGTGCCCGTGACAGTTGTGTCGGCATAGTATTGAATCGCGGCAGTACATTGGTAGTTAAAAAAATGGTCTTCTGGCCCATCGCATCCGGATTTTGTACAGGCGGCGTTTAGGATTGTATAACAATCATTATTGTCAGCTGAACAAGAGGCGCCACTGCTATGATTCGTGCGGTAGAATTTTGTCGTGACGGTTCCGTTTGTTGCGACATCCGCGCAGCCATCCGCATCGGAAATCGATCCATGCACATAAACAGAAGTAGCTGTATTCTCTGTCAGTGTGAGCGTAGATTCACTCCCCCCGGATGTTGCCGCTGCAGTTACGGTATCAACCACCGGAGGCGATGCTCCGTTTGTGGAATGAATAGATACCATGAATACGAAAAAGATAGCGGCAAGGAGAAATGGTATGGCAATAAGATAATGCAATGACAGACGATGGGGCATACTGGCAAAGAGTAGCGTTGGCAGCTTTTCTACATTTTTTTCTCTTCAGCGATACGGAGTGCATCGCGCAACCCATTCTTTTCGGGATGCATCTGGAGCGCGCGGGTAAGTATTTCTCTGACACGCTGTGCTTCCTTTCCTGCAGCTTTCGCAGCAATGATTTTCCAGACAGCAGGCTGTATAAATATATCATATCCCCTCCCTTCTGCCTCAAGCAGGTTATCAACAGTTTTTTGAATATCGTTTTTCATAAGAGAAGAAAGCGCCTTAAACCAATAGGTTCTCCGATCGGCAGGAAGGCGAAGCGCAAGCAAAGAGGATTCCATATCGAATGCTTTTTGATCGTTGATTGCAAGAAAATACTGTAGCTGCTCAAAAAGAATATCAGGGTATGCCGGATACTGCTTAACAGCATAGGCAAAGAGGTCTCGCAGTTTTTGTTTACTTACAGCGCTTTTGTTTTCCGTAATATCGATGCGCAGCAACGTTGCATATTGTATAATCCACTCCACGGACAAGGGATGTTCCATGAATGACTTATTCGCTTCTGCAAGCGCGATTGGTGGGACAAGAAAATCATTCCCTGCCCCGTTATTGTACGATGCGATGACATTATTGATGTAAATCTGCCTGATTTCGGGGGCGAGATACCGGCCCCACTGCATTGCATTTCGATGGAGCGCTGTTGCCCGTGTTGGCTCATACGGAAATATGCCCCACGCTTTTTTAGAAATATAGCTGGCATAGGCAGGCATAATGGTAAATGTGAATGAGAGAATGCCGACACCAAGAATACTTGCAATAAGTACGCCGCGCGGAATCCGGTTGCTGATAAGAGTCGATGAAACACTATTTGTTTGAGACGAGAAATGATGTAGCATCGCAAGTCCCAGCACGAGCACGATAATCGTAGAAGGGGTGTCGAATATCGTTAAGTCTTGGAGGGCAGCAGAGATGAAAAATGCTGAGAAGTATAAGGCAGACAATGAGCTATGGTTTTTTTTATTTTTGAAAACCGTACGTATGCTCCAAAAGATATTTATCATAATCAAGATAAGTATCGCCAAGCCAACGATCCCCGAAGCTACGAGTGTCTCAACGATAGTATTATGGGCGTTGTCAGGCGTGCCGGAAGGTAATATTTGATATTCTTCCGGAACCCGCACATTTTTGTAATACGCATATTCAAAGTTGTTTCTCCCCCATCCAAGGATTGGCCGCTCCAAAAACGCGCGTATTCCGATATTCCAGAGTGTCAGACGGTTCGAGTCGATAAACGATTCGTGTTTCACGCGGGATATGACATTCCAAGAGGCGGAAAGTTGCCGGGAGAAAAACAAAACCGGCAGCGCGACGAGAATTATTCCAAGGAGCGCAAGAAATATCCTTGGGACGGCGCGATTTTTTATGCTATAGATTGCAAATACTGTAATGCCAACAACTGCAATGGCTATCGTGGAGCGGTTTGCAGTAATGAAGATAACGAAAAATAAAATTGGAATACTTCCATATAAAATCCTGCGAATAAGGGACCGTTGTTCGTGCGATGCGGCAAGAGCGGTAAGCCAGAGAGAAAGCAAGAGGTAGTGGCCAAGATAGATCGGATTACCAAGAGTAGATGTGACGCGATCCTCGTATGAAACTGCAAGAACCCATTCCGGAAAGAGTGTGAATCGTTGTGTGAGAGCATATAGTCCCACTACGAATGATATACTCGTATTTATTATAATGAGCGTATGCCAGCAAAAAGCATTTCTGTGAAAAAGAACGACAAGAAGAAAGAACCATGCCGCAGCATGGAATAAAAGAAAAACCCCATTCATGCGCAGTTGATCTGAAAAAAATGATCGTATCGGATCAGCGCCAGCGAAAGCTGCCAGTGATTCGCTTGCCAAAAAGACTATCAGTAAAAGCAGAAACGGAGAGAAAAAAGATTTTGCGATTTTAATTGTTTGACGTTTTTGGCGGAGTTTTTGTAAGAGCGTCAGGAGTAAAAGCAATTCAACCAGCAGAAGGAATGCAGCAGCCTTTGGATAAACATAAGGATATGGCAGCGCAGGCGAGACTAACAGCGGGATTGTAAGGATGAGAGAGTGGATGAGGAATTGCATAAAACCTTTCGCGCAATAGGCCCATAGTAAAAACGCTCTACCCAATCAAGGGTAGAGCGTTTGTCGGAGAAGTTCAATCGTTATTCAGCAACAGAGGTAAGCGTGACGGTTGCGCTACACGCACCTCCGGCGCCAGAGGAAGGAGCCGCAAAGCGGAAATATAATGAGCCGCTTGACGAAGCTGCGCCTGTCTGTTTCGTAAGGCTTCTGTCGAGCGTTATTTCACCACCGCTATTTCGTACCTTGCCATAATCAGTGAGGGTTGTTGATGCAGACCTGCTTGTTGTTGTGGCGCCGAGAGCATCAACGGTAGCAAGGTCGATCGTTGTGCTGTTTGCGCAGCTAAAATCAGTCGAAGAAACCTGCATATCAATTTGTCGATTTCCTACATTTTTCACGCTGATATTTTGTTCACTTGAAAGCGCGCCAAGCGCTACTGATCCATAAGACAACGTCTGTCCGCTTGCATTCAATGCGTTCGTAGAAGCAACTTCGAATGTATCCGTGGAAGAAGCGACAGACCCGCCGGTATTTGCATCATCAACTGTGACGTACGCTGTCCAATCAGTGCCCGAATAGGTGCTTGCGTCAGTGGCGTCGGTATAAAATTGCAGAGCAACCGGTCCATACTCGTAGTTCAGACCCGAATCACTTCCGCCAGCAGTGCAACCGGAAGTGGTAAGCGTGCTTTCAGACGCATCCTTATAGCAGTTTGTATTATCAGCACTGCATGTTGATGTGCCTGCAAGGCTGGTACGATACACAACAAGATCCCATGTAGCATTTGCTTGCGTCACATCGTCACAACCATTTGTATCAGTGGCGGTGCCATGCACATAGACATTTTTTGTGCTGTTTTCGGTTAGGGTTACCGTTGAAGAAGCATCAGAGTAGTTTGAAGTCGTTGACGCAGCATTGTCAGAAAGATTTACCGTAATGCTTGGTGTAGCATTTGTTACGGTAGCATCTTGCGACACGGTATTGCTTGAATCAAGATACGTCTTTACCACCGCCACGAGTGCAGCAAGGGCGATGACGGAAAACATCGTACCATACACGATGTGCATGCGCTTTTCACGTTCCGTGTTTTGTTGTAGGGCCATATGTTACAATATGAATTACGAATTAATGAATAAAGACTTAGAGATTTTGTTGTAGCTGGGGAGGTTTTGAGCGTCGTTTTCTTTTTGCTACAAGCCAAGCAATCAAGGCAAGGAGAGCAGTCAGAGCTGCGATACCTATAGCGACGAATAACATTGGAGACTTTATGGTAAATGTGAATTCAATGGTATCCGTCTTGAAGGGTCCGTACGTTGTATATCCTTGTCCGCGGTAGAGCCCGGCTTCCTTCGGATCGTAATAGAGCGAAAAATTTGTTTGTACACCTACTGGTACGAAAGTGCCGCTTGAGACGAGATGCTCGATACGTTTATCGTCTTTAAATATCTCTACAGTAAGCTCGGGGATGACTCCAATCTCGCCGACATTTCTGAACGTGCCATCTATTTTGACTGATTCACCTGCATCATACGTTTCTTTATCTGTGCCTAGCGACACCAACGTTCCTTTTTGCGCGAGCGTACCAGCCGGGAAGACTTGGAATGGTTGTGTTAAAGATCCGATCAACTCTTCTCCTTTGTAAAACTCTGCGGTGATCCGGTATTTACCGACCGGCAGTTTTGCGTTCGTCTTTACCTGTATCCATTCATCGTGAAACGGAGATACCGGCACGAGCGTCGACGCATCAATTACTTCCGTATAAACAAGTTCGCCAGTGATGTTATCATAATAGGAAAGGATGATTTTTGTAGGCCGGGCAGATACATTTCCTTTATTGGAGAGATAAAAAGAAAATCCAATAATGTTGTTTTCTTCAGTTTCTCCGATGGCAATTTTTTCTACAGCATACGTTTCAATTTTTTCATCAACGACCGTGAATTTGATCTTTGCCGTTGCGCCGGTTGCAAGAGTCGTTACTCCTTGTTGCGTTTCTTCAGAAGCAGGAGGTTTTTCTGTCGCCGTAATTGTTCCTTCGTATACTCCCGTCGCGAGTGATTTTGTTGAGATAACGATCGGTATCGGAGTCTGCTGCACCCCCTTCTCTAATACAACGGTCGTTCCCTTGGGTAGAGATATGTATTGTGCCGCCGGACCGGTGAGCGTAATGTCGGCGTCAACTGATGTGGCTGGATTGCCTCGAGAAATCGTGACAGTGGCTTTGTATTCAAAATCGCTGGGAAGTTTGTCGAGAATCAATTCTGATGGGGATATCCCCAGCGCAAAAAGTTGCGAAGGTACTGTGAAGACAAAAAGCGCAACTAAGCAGCTCGTGGCTATCAGTGCAAATCGGGTCATAGCAATCGCATTATTTAACGCTCAATATACACTTCTTGTGGCACTGTTTGCGGTTCGATGATTTGCACATACTGCTCAACGCTATTCGGATCTCCCTGATAGACGGGTTCATCGTATGCTACCGTTCTTTGCGATGCGGATCCCTGCGGCCGCGGAGAGAGTGTTACGGCAAGAATCATCAGCAAAACAGTAAAAAATACCGCGCTGCATCCCGCAGCATAGGAAAATAATGCGTATGGCTTCATAGGTGTCACTTTTTTCTTTTTCATAATTTATGTTATTAGTATAGCATTTTTTTATCGTAACGACAAGAGTGCCCTGGGTATAAGATCAGTATCTATCTATAACTCGATATCATTTCTTTGTATATGGATGAGCACGGCCTTAGCATGTGTTTCTTTTTCATTGAACAAATTGGCAGTGCGCCCGGTTTTATACTCAATGATATCAAGTGAATCGTTTCCTTTAGCCAATAGGTGTCCGTCGTCGACCCAAGAAAGTTTTGTATCGGCACTCAATGGCAAGAGCGTCAATCCGCGACCTTCCATAATAATAGTTGCAAACGGCAGCTGGAAAAATTGTTTTTTCGATGAACTGTCATAGTAAGAGGATATGTCAGAAGGTTTTTCTTGGAATAATTGCAGTAAAACTTCATATGCTTGTTTCGTATCCCCTTCCGCATATATCTGTCGCGGGCGCTTCTCCCATGGATCAAGCGTAAAGATGCGCCTCGACGTTGTTTTTACAACTAATTCTCGTTCATGGTTTGGATTCCACAATCCGCGCTCTACATCAGAAATACCTAACTCGAGACATTTCTGATCCTTATCGGCGGAACTATTGGATGGCACGCGCTCCAGAATACAGAATGTTGAGGCGTTATTTTTAACAATCTCGGCAAACAGGTATGTACGTAGCGGATTTTCTTGCATATCCTTGATATATCCCCCGCTATTCTCTATCGTTAATTTCGTCACATTTCTTCCGTCTTCAATATAATAAAGAACATAAGGGCTATTCGCCGGGGGGATATACTTTTTTTGGAAAGCAAACGCAGAGCCATAATCGCTAAACGTTACATCCCATCCTTCATACACAAACTGTTCTTTGCCATCTTTGAGGCGGATAAAGAGAGTGCCATTTTTCTGGCCTTCTCGCTCAACGCCCTTCACTGCCACCAGACCGGGCGGCCGGGCCCACTGCATTTCATCAAGCGGCACGAACTTGAGTGGAACATACCGCAAAGCGAACTCGAGAACCGCAATAGCAACTGTCAGCACAATTATTGCCCCAATAGATATGGAAAGATTTTTTTTCTTCATAAAGATTCTTCGTTACAATGAAGCAAGTATAGCAGAAGCATAGATAATCGCATATGAACAGATACGCATTCAGAAAACTCTTTCTTCTCTTCGGGGATGTTGTTTGCTATTATGTCGCGCTTTTTGCAGCTCTTGCGATCCGCACGATGGAAGCGCCTTCCTTAGCTGTATGGGCCGATCATGCCGCTGCCTATTCGCTGTTGCTGCCGTTGTGGCTGATTATTTTTTATATTGCCGATTTTTATCACCTTCCGTTTCTATTTCAACGTAGCGCTTTCTATAGTCGGACGTTGATCGTCATGGGAACTATGATGGTGTTAAGCGTTGTATTATTTTATATTCTTTCCCTTTCCATTACTCCAAAGACCGTGTTATTCATCCATGGTAGTGTTTTTACCCTCCTTTTTCTTGGTTGGCGCAGCATTGCAGCTTGGAAAATTGGGGCGATCGAAAAAAAGACCGCGATATTCATCGGTGACCAATCGCATTTCTCTTCGCTCCGCGAGCGTATGCGCACTCGTTCCACCGGCGAGCATTTCTTTGTGGGCTATACGGATGCGTGCGAGCAAAACGTTTCGTCCAACGATAGCTTCCTGTCGATCAGTGACATCAAAGAACACATGTCACACAAAAGGGTCGACACACTTGTTGTCCAAGATAATAGGCTTGGGCAAGCGCTTGCCCTTTTTCATACATTTCTCATCCAGGGAGGAACAATACAAACGCTCTCAGCATTTTTTGAAGAGCAATTTCAAGAAGTATTGCTGGGATCACTCGATAGTGCGGGCATTGCTGATTCTGTTGATCTCGCGGGTCGAAAAATCTATGATAGAGGCAAGAGATATTTTGATATTATCGCTGCAGTTATTCTTCTTGTCGTCGGAGGGAGTATTGCGATACCGGTTCTTGCCATAGTGAAGGTATTTTATCGCGCTCCGCTCTTGTATCGGCAAGAACGATGCACAAAAGGCGGCAAAATCTTTGTTCTTTATAAATTTCGGACGATGGTGCCAGACGCTGAAAAAAATGGCGCGGTATGGGCAGAAAAAAACGATTCGCGCATCACGCGCATCGGGCGATTTTTACGCTATACTCATATTGATGAGCTTCCCCAAATATGGAATGTGCTTCGCGGCGACCTATCATTCGTTGGACCACGTCCGGAACGGCCTGATTTCGTGCAGTTGTTAGATGAAGCGATACCCTATTATGCACTGCGGCATCGCGTTATGCCCGGCATCAGCGGGTGGGCACAGATCAATTTTCCGTATGCAGCATCAGTCGAAGATGCGCGCCGCAAACTCTCCTATGATCTTTACTACATCAAACATCGTTCGCTCACGCTTGACCTGAAAATTTTTTTAAAAACAATAGCCTTTCTCATGAAAGGCGAGGGCGGATAGCAAAAAAAATCACATGCAACAATATCGACACGTCTCATTTCTTTTCGGCATCATTTCATTTGCTCTCATTTTATTTTACATCGCGCAAAAACAGATTACTGATTCGGTGCCAGCAAGTGTGTATATTCTTGCGCCAGCTGACGTGCAGGAACTCAACCAATCATCTGCGGAGACGATTCCGATTTTTTCTCCAACCATTGATTCAAACTTTTTTTCCACGATTGTCTCGTCTGTGATCGTATCTCCGCAAATTGCGCAAACAGGAGCGGTGAGTCGGTACGAGGTAGAATATCTGGCGCAAAAATCACTTTATCCCGGCGGCACGATCACCGTGCAATTTCCTTTTGAGTTTGGATTTGCTGATGGATGCCCAATAGTGCTTCGTGTGCCGGACAACAGCGACCTGAATGGATTTTCTCCGGGCGAGCCGGCCGTCGATGCGATCGTTTGCGATGCGTTCATGAAAACTGCAAAAGTACGGGTAAAAAATGATCCGATCCGCCAGGGAGACACAGTCCATTTTTTGTTGGACGGCATTCAGAATTCAAGTACCGCGCTCGGCTACTCCTCTGCCGGCTATACAGCCTCGATCCAGACGCAAGACCATGCCGGCAACTATCTTGAATCACTTATATCTCTTCCCTTTTTTCTGGAGCAGGCAGGCACGCAAACGATTTCAGGAACGATTTTTAAGGATGACGGCTTTGGCACACTCGGTACTCCTGGCGACGGTATTCAAAATGGTGATGAAACTGGTGTTGCCAATATACAAGTATGTCTTAGTGGGTCTCATGGGTATCTCTGCCAAACAACTTCCGGATCAGGCAGATATCGATTTGAACAGCTGAAAAATGGATTTTACTCGATTTCTGTTCAGCCTCCTACGAGTGGGACCTTGGTAGGTGGACCGTTTTTCCAATCAATTGAATTAGAGAATGGGTCGAATGTGAGCGGTGTTGATTTTGGTTTTACCTCCCCAAACCGTACCCTTACCGCGGCAATCACAAACATTCCTGCTACTACGAGCATTGATGTGTTTGCATTTAATACCTTTGCTACCGATGGCGGTGGATATGTACTGCGCGAACTCTCTTGGAATGGCAATAGCTCACGCACTATTGATCTACCGATCTCCGATGGATATTGGGAGATTGGTGTTGGGCCTGCATTATCAAAAGATCCTCTGGCGGCGAACACTACCGTGTTTGATTTTTCTTTTATGTCGCCAAAATCAAAGCAAGTATACATCTCCGGTGCAGATGAGTATCGTGTTGAGTTTGCTTTACAAGCTGTCGATAAGCAGATCAAAGGCAAGGTGGTGAATGGATCGGGAGTTGGCATTCCGAATGCATATGTTTATGCGCGGCCTGCTGTGCTCACCGACGAAGCAGGCAGAGAGACATCTACACAGTCGCGTGCTGATGGCACATTTATTCTCAAAGTGACGGAAGGAGTATACTCGCTTGATGCATACCTGACGGGGCTGCCTCCCTCCGGCATGCGCGAGGTGACCGTGAAAGCCGATACTGATGCAGGCGGGCTTGACGGTAATGTTACTGCTGATGTGTATAGCGAGGGTGTGCGCATCACAAATGACGGAGACGGCGGTAAGGGCAACCTTCTCTTCAAGGTGAACACTAGAGATCGTTCGATTACCGGCCGCGTGCTTGATGAATCGTCGCAACCAATTATATACGCGTTTGTAGGCGCGGAAGCTATTGATAATTTCGGCAACCCAATTGGCGATTGGTCTGATTCCCCTACTGACACGACAGGGAAATTCACCCTTTTTGTAAATGACGGTAGGTGGAAGGTACGCGCATTTGATTCTCGATACGGGGAGGTTGGCGCAAAAACGATCGTAGTGGCGGGGGCAAATATGACGGGTCAAGATATTCAATCCCCCCCGACATTCGGCACGGTGACAGGCACGGTGAAGAAAAATGGCATATCAGTTGCCGGAGTATTTGTGTCCGTATTCGGTCCTGATGGCGGCAATGGAGCAGTCACAGATAAAGACGGCTCCTATGCAATAAAAGTGAAGGCTGGCAGCGGTTATACGATTGAAGGATTTTTACCCGGCGTAGGAGATACGTCGACGATTTCTTCTGTTACGGTTACTGCAGGCGCTACTCTTACCGGCAAAAATTTAAGTATTGAGACTCCCGGCACGATTGCCGTATCAATTTCTGGCGTGACGGATGCATACGTCAATGCTTTCAGCTCGGCGGGTCGCGGCAATGGCACCAATGCAAATCCAACCCCCGGACTCTATTCGCTGGCGATTCCGGCCGGCACCTATACTGTCACAGCGAACAGCATTCAGTATGGTCTTCTCGGTGAAAAGAGCTCTGTTCGCGTTACAGGCGGAAGCACAACGACCGTCGCGTTCTTGCCCCCGCAATCCTTTACCGTATCCGGCAATGTTATTTCTAATAGCGCAATATGCAAAAATGGCGCGTTCATTTCGTTGTCAGACATAAAAAACGGCCGTGTACTGATTAAAACTACTGACACATCCGGCGGGTACTCTCTTTCCGTACCAAATGGTTCGTACTTGATGAGTGCAAGCAAACCCGGCTGCGTTGAAAAGGACAAGCCGACAACGATTACGGTGAATGGCGCAAACGTCACTTCAAACACAAACCGGTCGCTTGCTCTGCCCGTGAGCAGCATTGTCGGACGGGTACTGCTTTCTAATAGCAATACCACACTCGAGACGGTTGTTACTGCCGATAGTAGCGATGGCAGAACTGTGTCAACAATTGTGGATACCACGAAAAACAGTGGCAATAACTACACGATCAGCCTTGCAGAAGGGACATGGACATTGCGCGCTCGCTCTGATGGATATGAGTCTTCAAGCAAAACGATTACCATTGCAGCTGGTGATACTCAAACGGCACACTTAACACTTTCTCCGATCGCAGGGTTTGTGAAAACAGAACGTGTCTATACGTCGGTGAAGCCATCGCAAGGAGGAGTGGTAAAAGACAGCAATGTAGGTGATAATTTTGCTCTTACGATTCCGGCGGGGGCATTGGGGAGTTCGACGAATAGCGGTTCGATCGGAACGAAAGTAACGACCGCGGTTGTTGAAAAGACTTCAACCGCGCAAGTGGTGGGTGGAAAAGGGATTGAGATTACGCCAAAAGATTCGTCAGGCAAACCGATCACCACATTATCAACATCGGGAAGCGCGGGTGTCACCGTGACGGTTCCATACAGCGAAAGCGATGTTATCACACTTGGAATCGATGAATCAAAGTTGGTGCTCGCAACATGGTCTGCTGAAAAAATGCAGTGGGAGCCGCTTGCAACGACAGTTAATACTGAAAAGAATACGTTAACCGCTTCCGCTCAACATTTCTCTGTATTTGCTCCGATTGTCCCGGCAGAAAAGGTTGTTGCTCCTGAGCCAACTCCCCAACCGTCAGCCACATCACAAGAAGTAGCCACGCCGAGCCCAGCAACAGTAGTGCCGGTCGCACCGCTGGGCACAGCACTTCCGCCGCAATCCGTGAAAAGTCCTAGCGCTGCACAATCAGTGCCTAAGCAAGCAGTTGAGCCTGCAAAACAGGTTCCGATCACACCTTCAGTACGATCGGAACGCGTTACTACCGTGATGGAGACGCGCGGAGGCGTCATAAGCGTGAGTATCCCCCCGCAAGCAGTGCGAGTGCCAGCAACACTTGCTGTTGTCCCCATACAAACATCTGATATGGGTGATATAGCATCGTTTCCAAAGGATGTGTCAAGCGCAGGAAATATGATCTATGATATTACACTTCGTTCCGATGAAGGCGGTATTGTTTCTCAGCTTGATGAGCCCGCAGCGATCACACTTTCGTATACTGATGATCAGATCGCACGACTCGAAGAAGATACGCTCACTATTCAGTTTTGGGATCGAGTATATGGACAATGGGTTCCGTTATTGGACAACACTCTTGATGCTGCGGCAAACACGGTAAGCGCTACCACAAAACATTTTACGTTATTTGCTATCGCCGGCACATTGAAAGGTGCGGCAGTCGAACCCGACAAAACACAACAGACAAAACAACGTTTAACAAAACCAGTCCAGAAACATCCGGACATCAAGCCGGACAAACAAGAGCCGTCTCGAAAGGATACTCCACCTCTTACTGACACAGCATCTTCAAAATTACCTGTCATTGCAGATACTGCGAAGCCGCAGCAAGATGCTGTACAGCCTTCTATTGATCTGTTTGATGTATCAGTAAGTACTCCTGAACAATACAATTTGATTTCAAAAGGCCAAAGCGTAGTAGCGCAGATCAAGATTGATTCCGGCAAGCCATCACAAAACCATGATATCGCTGTTCACTATGTAGTGCAGAATTCCCAAGGCACGAATGTCATTACAGAACAAGAGCGTGTTTCATTCGAAGGCAAGACTGCATTCGTAAAATCCTTTGTAGTGCCGAGCGAGCAGGAAGCAGGCAGGTATCGTATAATTGTTCGTCTCCCTGATTACGACACACAAGCAAGCACCTCATTTACGATTCGATCGTCGGACTGGGGCATGGAAGCGAGCGAGACAGAACTCGCCGCAAAGATTGACCAAAAACCAAAAGAAGGCAGCACGCCGTGGATGACGATAGTGCTCGTCGGTATTTTTGCATTCATCGCAGCACTCACGCTTGTGATTCGAAAGAAGAAATCGTAGAGATCACATTTTTTTTGTATAGTCGCTCAAGGCGTTGATTGCAGCAGTCAATTCATCAGGCGTATCGCCGAATGAAAAGCGCAGATACCCTTCTTGGCCGAACGCCGCTCCCGGCACAGTTGCGATATTTGCTTTTTCCAGCAGTTCCATCGCAGCATGGGAAGAGTCACGCGGATTCATGCGTATCATCTCGATAGGCACAAAAAAGTAGAGGCTCGATTGTGGTATCCGAAGTGATCTGCCAAATGCCTGCTGAAAAGCATGGCCGCATACATCACGCCGTCCTTGCATGGAGTTCCGGACCGCCGGAACGATGCTCTCAGCGTTTTGAATTGCGGCGAGAGCCGCCCACTGGCTAATACTTGCCGTGCCGGTAGTGCTTTGCCCCTGGAGCATTGCAAGCGTTTTTATTACCTCTGACGGTCCAAATACAAACCCGACGCGCCAGCCGGTCATGGCAAAATGTTTTGAACAGCTTTGAATCACCAGAACCCTATCTTGATATTCTGGAAACGCTCCGCAAGAGACAAACGTTTTGCCGTCATAGACAAGGCCACTGTACACTTCGTCAGAGATTACGATGAGATTTTTCTCCTTTGCCAACGCGAGGATGCGCGCGAGTTCTCCTTTTTCGTAGAGCACCCCTGTCGGATTTGATGCGTTATTGAGAATCAGGAGTTTTGATTTTTGTGTAATATGTGATTCTAGATTTTCGATAGTCAGTTTCCATCCATTCGATTCTGCAGTGGATACTGTTTTTGGTACGCCGCCAAAGAGACGAACCATGCCGGGGTATGATACCCAATACGGGGCGGGGATCAGCACTTCGTCACCGTGTTCGAGCAGGGCATGGCAGAGTGCGAAAACGCCAAATTTACCTCCACACGTCACGATACTGTTTTTTTGTTCATATCGTGTGCCATAGGTGGAATTCATCCACGCGACTGACGCTTCGCGCAACTCAGGGATGCCTGCGACCGGAGGGTAATGAGTTTTGCCATCTCGCATTGCTTTTGCGGCTGATTCGATAACGAGCGGGTGCGTGTCCACCATTGGTTCGCCGGCAGCAAGATTATACACCCGCTCACCCTTTGTTTTTTTTTCGAGCGCGAGCGTATTCATAGCAACCGATGCTGATGGCGCCACATTCATGAGAGAAGAAAATTGCATACAAGAGAAGAGGATTATCAATCATTACGTTGGACGCGCCGCGATTCTTGGAGGATGCGTCGCCACAATGATTGGACGAAATCAACGGTAAGGCCTCTCATGTTTGCATAAGAGATGACATCTTTCATGATCTCTTGTTCTCGTTTTCTATCTTGAATCATTGCCCCCTCTTGTTTTTTTAGCTTTCCTATTGCGCGGGATACTTCCATGCGTTTTTGTAATAGTCCGAGAAGCGAAGCATCTATTTTTTCTATTTGTGATCGATAGCCTTGAAGAGATTTCATAATCGAGATACGACAATAAATGTTGTTAGGTTGGGGTGTTGGTCTTGGATTCCTTTTTCAAGAATATCGAGATCATAGAGAGCGGCGCAGCGCGCAGGTGCGATAACAGCTGTGATCTTCTCAAGCGTTCCTGCATGCAGGTCACGAGCAGCTTTTGCCGTGTCCTCCCAGTCAATGATCCCAACGTTTGGGAATTCACGTTTCAGATATCGTTCGCACTGCGAAATTGCTTGGGGATGCGTGGCGATGCGCGCAATGTCTTCACGTTTTGTGCCAGGGAGTACGAGCAGGCATTGCTGTACTTCCATCCAGATTTCATCGGTGAGCGCAAAGAGATGCCGCCCCATTGCTTCAAATGCAGTCTGCACAAGTCCGCCGCGTGAGTTGACGACCGGGAAAACACCACGATCGATCTCGTCGCGGTCAAGTGCAGCAAGAACACCTTCCATGTCAATACAGTATTTGATTTCGGGGGTAATCCCCTCTCGGGTTGCATACAGGATACCCGCCTCTTCAGAGAAAGAGCCTTCATCGCCCGAGACGCCTATTTTTAGTGTTGGCTTCATAGATGTATCAGCAATTTTGTGCTTTATGTCTTAGGTAGTGATCCATTACGACCAGTGCTGCCATCGCATCAACGATCGGAACGGCGCGTGGGACTACGCACGGATCATGGCGGCCGCTTGCTTCCAGCGATAGTGGTTTGCCGTTTTCCGCCAGTGTTTTTTGTTTTTTTCCGATTGTCGCCACTGGCTTAAAGGCTACTCGGAAATAGATTGTCTCACCATTGGAAATGCCGCCGAGTATCCCCCCTGCATTGTTTGTTTTTGTTCTGATCGTGCCTTCACGGTCTTTTATAAAAGGATCATTGTGTTGGCTCCCTCGCATTGCGACACCGGAAAAACCGGATCCGATCTCAAACCCCTTTACTGCGTTGATAGAAAGCATGGCCTTGCCAATGTCGGCATTGAGTTTGTCGAACACCGGCTCACCGAGCCCCGGTGGGCAGCCATGGATTACACCTTTAATAACTCCTCCGATGGAGTCTTTCCCATCACGAACCGTCTCGATGAGGCGTATCATTTTTTTCGCGATTTTTTCATCGGGACACCGAATCATGGTTGCATCAATCAGCGCGCGTGTCACTTGGTCGTGGTTGATGGTTGTTCGAATCGCGCCGACTTGTTCGACGAATGAGATAAAAGAAATGCCGAGCTTTTCTTTCAGATATTTTTGCGCGATGGCTCCTGCTGCGACGCGCGCGAGCGTCTCGCGTGCCGATGCACGTCCGCTCCCCCGCCAATCGCGGATGCCGTACTTTGCCGCATAGGTGTAATCCGCATGGGAAGGACGGAAAAGTTTTTTTATCTCTCGATAGTCTTGCGGACGCGTATCTTCATTGTAGGCGAGTAGAAGGATTGGCGTGCCTGTCGTCATTCCATCATACATCCCGGACAGAATATGAATTTTATCTTTTTCGTCGCGCGGCGTACTGATCGCGCTTTGGCCGGGTCGGCGCCGATCAAGCTCTTGTTGGATATCTTGCTCTGATAGAGTTAGTCCGGGCGGGCACCCGTCAACAATGACGCCAACAGCGCCTCCGTGCGACTCTCCGCAAGTCGTGATCCGAAATAATTGCCCAAATGAGTTGCCGGGCATAGCGTAGCTTTTTAGCTTTCAGCTTTTAAGTTAGAGAGCGTTTTATGTACGACAGAATCAGATACGGGGTGAGCCCATGCTGCTTTTGTGTGATGGACGACGCCAATATCACGAAGGAGAATATACAGAGGTTGCTGCCCACGTCGCTTCTTGTCATATTTCGTTGCCGCCATGATAGCATGCGCATCCCATTTCCGTAAGGCTCGCGAACTGATTCCTCCAGAGTGCAATATGTCATTCACTTTGCGGAGGGCTATAGAAGGCAGTATCCCAAGTTCATGGGATATGTGAGCTTCGACAAGCATTCCATACCCTATGGCAATGCCATGAAGGACAGAGTAGCCACTGACTTTTTCGATCGCGTGTCCGATCGTATGGCCGAAATTTAAGATCATTCTCTCCCCACTTTCTTTTTCATCACGTTGAACAACGCGGGCTTTTGCGGTGAGAGAGCCGTGGATGATATTCTGAATCGTGTCGTTCGAAGAACCACTCCCGCGGCCTCGATATTGCACGCCACACACCAGATGCATTTTGATTGCTTCCAGTAAGCCGTTTTGCACGTGTCGTAGCGGCAGGGTCGCAAGAAATGTTGTATCAATAATTACTGCGGATGGCTGCCAAAATGTGCCGATCATATTTTTTCCATACGGCATATCAATTCCTGTCTTGCCGCCAATGGAACTGTCCACCATGGCAAGGAGAGTTGTTGGCACTTGAATATATGGCACTCCGCGAAGATACGTAGATGCGACAAAACCCGCCATATCACCGACAACACCCCCGCCAAGCGCTACTATGAGTGTATCGCGCCCGCACCCTTTCTTGAGCAATTGTTCATCAAGAAAATTCTTGACGGTAGCTGTTTTTGATTTCTCGCCGGCAGGAAATGATAATAAGCGTATCTGGTCGGCATTGTCTCGAAGCAATGTTGGGAAGGTATTTCCATAGAAGCGACGGACAGTGGAGTCAGTGATAATCACAATCGAGCGATATCGATTTTTTTGCGTATGGAGGAATTGAGGCAAGCATTGAGCCACCTTGCCGAACAGGATTGGGTACTGTTTTTTATTTTCAGAAGCAATGGAGATTCGTAACGACTTTTTCATGCTAGTCTGTCTGCTATTTCGTTTAATACCATTTCTGTTTCCTCCCAAGAGATGCAAGGATCCGTGATCGATAAACCATTCCAGTCAATCGTTTCCGGGCTGCACGACTCCACCTTTTGGGCACCATTTTGGAGAAAACTTTCCAGCATGAATCCCTTTACTATGTTTCGTGCGTTTTCATTCCTCGCAATCGTCAAGAGCACCGAACGCACGACCTCTATCTGTTGAGAAGGATTTTTTACACCATTCACTTTGCAGTTGTCATGGCTCGCGTCAATGATGATGGATGGATTTTTCACCAAGTTTTTGTTTAGGATCTCGGCTGCACGGATAATATGGGGCTCCGCGTAATTCGGCCCATCCGCACCTCCGCGCAAGACAAGATGAGCATACTCGTTGCCACCCGTTTCGATCTGGTATCCGTCAAGTACAGCGGTGTGCGGGTGTTGCGCGGCAATAATGCTGTTTCCGGCTATATCTAATGCTCCGCTCGTTGGATTTTTCATCCCAGCAGCACAATCCACCGCTGATGCAAAGATACGGTGTTCTTGGTCTTCTGTGCTGCGCGCGCCGATTGCCACCCAGGAAAGCAATTCAATAAAGCCGCGGGCATTATGGGTAAACACGGCTTCATCCGCGATCGGTAAACCCAGCTCGATTACTTCCACCATAAGTCTACGGGAGTACTCGATCCCCTTTTCGATGTCGGGCGGCAAGAAAGGATCCGGTTGATTTACTGGGCCTGTCCAGCCTTTTGTCGTGCGGGGTTTTTGGATATAGAGCCGCAAAACGACCTTGAACTTGTCGCGATGCGGTTCGCTTGCACGTTTCAGTCGCTTTGCGTACTCAATGACTGCTTCATGCGGCCAGGCAGAACACGGTCCCATGATAAGGAGAAGCCGTTTGTCTTTCCCGGCAAGGATATCTTTTACTTCCTGCCGATCTCGCGCGATTTGCGAGTGTCCTGCCGCAGACAACGGAGATCTGCTTATGATTTCATCTGCAGAAGGAAGTTTTTTGATGAGCGAGATATTCATCGGTGTTTCGTTATTTTATTAGTTCATCATTCAACACGGAAAGAGATTTCAGAAATCTTTTTCTGATCGTTATCGTATAAGGATTATACGTTTGCATATCGCAGAAAAGTTGCCGTGTATCATTGCCCACCATGTCCTGCATGCGTAGCAATGATTGATAGTCAGGGGTAGCGATGCGTTGGTGCTGCAATCGGAGAGACTGAAGCCCACGGCCGATAAAATGCACGAGTGCTTGTGATCGCGCCATAGCTCTGTCATGTTGCTGCGGGGTAGACTGTAGTTGTTGCAGGCCGAGCATGTCAAGGACCATTTTGAATCTTTTTTGCTTTGATCGAGACGCTCGGATCGGGCAGACTACAATTTTCATCCCTTTGATTCCTCTTTTTGCTGAATCGGGACCAAAGAGCGGATGTGTCGCGATGATAGCATTATGGCGTGGCAGCAGTTTCTGCATACACTTTACCGGGTAGATTTTTACCGAGCATGCATCGACGATAATGGTATGCGGCTTTAGAAACGAAGCGATTTCCTTGCAACATTGCTCCATATGAGAGATAGGTACGAAAAGAAAGAGAATATCTGTATCTATCACGGAAGCTAGGGAGACAACACTGGCTCTTTTCGGGATCCGGTGGATAGGTTTCATGTCATAGATTCGCAGCACCCCAATCTTTGCAAGGTGTTGAGCCATGAGCTTGCCAAATCTACCATAGCCGATGATGCCGATTTGTATCAATGGTTTCATCGAGAGAGTTGTGTTGCAAGAAAAGATTTTGCTTGTTGTCGTATTGGTTCTGGGATTGCGGTTTTTGTCCATAGCTCAATTTGTGCAAGCGCTTGATAGAGAAACATATCAAGTCCGGAGATTGTCTGTGCACCCTTTATTCGCGCTTCACGCAGGAAACGTGTTTCAGGTGGATTATAGATGCAGTCGAAGGCAACCTGCCCGGGACGGAAACAGTATCCGTCTAGCGGCGTGCCTTTAGTATTCGGATACATCCCGACAGGAGTGGCATTGGCAATGATGTCGAAATTATCTGAAAGCGCGTCTTTCAGGGTAACTGGTTTAGCATCATACTTCTCTGCCAGGAGGCGAGCTTGTTGTGCATTGCGGCTGTAGATATGGAGGAGCCCGCCACTCTTTGAAAGTACATAGGCAACCGCATGCGCCGCTCCGCCAGATCCCACGACGAGAACTCGTTTCCCCTTTAATGGAATATGAGCAAACGATTCTCGAACGCCTATAATGTCCGTATTGTGTCCCTTTAAAATACCATTTTTGTTCAAGACAGTATTGACTGCGTCTACGACGCGCGCTTCATCATCGATCGTGTCGAGATACTGCATGATATTTTCCTTGTGCGGCATGGTTACCGTGCATAGGTTGATAGGGAGTGTTTTGATAGCTGTAAGAAGCGCAGGGAGGTCGAGAGAGTCAAACGCCAGCAGTACAGCGTCAATGCCAAGCAACTTATACACATACGAGTGGAGCGCGGGCGAGAGCGAATGCGCGAGTGGCGAGCCGATAACCGCATTGAGTTTTGTGTTTGCCGTTATCATAATTATTGTTCTATGGCGCGGATAAGAGCATAAAGCGCTTCTTGGTATCCTTGTTCTTTTTTGCCGCTGATCTGCGCGATGCAGGCAGGAGCGATGACAGAGTGGCGCCGCCATTCCTCTCGATTATGGATATCCGAGAGATGCACTTCGACGCACGGGAGGCGTGTATCCAGTAGAGCATCGTGAAGCGCATAGCTATAATGAGTAAACGCGCCAGGGTTTATAATGATGCCGGAAGAATTGTTGGCATGCTCTTGAATCCAGTCTATCAGTGCGCCCTCATGGTTTGATTGGAATGGCACTGTTTCGTACCCCTGCTCAAGAGATTTCTCATTCACTTCTCGTTCAATATCTGCAAGCGTGAGTGTGCCGTAATGCGTGGATTCACGCACGCCAAGCATGTTGAGATTCGGACCGTGGATTAAAAGTATTTTTTTCATACGATTTCTTGCAACAATGCCATGATTTGCTCAACTGCTTCTTGCGTTTTTCCATTGTTTGCCACCGTGATTTTTGCGAGGCCTCGGTGGATTTTTTCGCGCTCATCCCACACCTTGGAGAATGAATCATATGTGTTTTCATCAGGGGACAGGAAGGCAGGCTTGCCTGAAAGCATGATTCTTTCGTATACCGCTTCTTTCGGGCTCGTGATCAATATGACGGTATGAGCGCGCAGTAATTCTTGATTGCGGCTATCTACCGCGGTGCCGCCGCCTACCGAAACCACCATGCGGTTTTTCGGTAATAGAGATTTTTGCAATACCGTATGCTCGAGATCGCGGAATTTTTCTCTGCCAACGGTGTTGTATATCTCGCGGCACGATGCAGCAGTACCGCTCGTCTGCGCGTGTTGTTTCTCCATCTCTCGATCAAGATCCGTGAGCGGCAATGACAATTTTTCGGAAAGCAATTTTCCGATGGTAGACTTCCCTACGTGCTTGAATCCAATGAGGACGATATGGTTGTTTTTCATAGTGTTATTTTATTATGTATATGTTTCCGCCGATGTCGCGAAGTAACTTCGGAAAGCGAGGAAATGTCTTTGCGATTCCTTCTGCGCCCTTGATGCGCGTTGTCCCTTGCGCGCACAAACCGGCGATGGCAAGCGCCATGATAGTGCGATGATCGCCATGGCCATTGACCGGTGCTCCCCGTAATTTGCTTTTTGTGATGGTGAGCCCATCCTTTTTTTCTCGGATATGTGCGCCGAGTCTTCGCAATTCCTGCGCCATTGCTGACAGGCGGTCAGTTTCCTTGAGGCGCGCATGCGCGACGTTATACAGATCTGTTGCGCCACGTGCCTGCGTGCCAATGACAGCCAGCGTCGGTACAAGGTCAGGAATTGCATTGCAATCAATGCGCGCGCCTCGCAGTTCGTGGGCGCCGCGCATGGACAGGACTGGTCCACGCTTTCTGATATACGCCCCCATCTTTGCAAGCAGCGCAACCAGTTCTTTGTCTCCTTGCGCGTCAGAGAAGTCGAGGTTGCGCATTGATATCTGTCCCGGCAGGATAGTGCCAGCTGCTAAAAAATACGATGCGGAAGAAAAATCAGCGGGAATCTTTCCGTGGAATGGTCGGTAGTGTTGCCCTCCCTTTATTATGAAATGATCTTTACCGCCGCGTTTTTTCCACTCATATCGTATTCCGAGCATATCGAGCCAGCGCGTAGTCATCTCTACGTAAGGGCGTTCGTTCAAATTTTGTATCGTGATATGTGAATCATTTTGTGCAAGAGGAAGAGATAGAAGCAACGCAGAAATATATTGTGATGTCGTACCATCCACGATAGTTGCGCCGCCCTCCAAAGTTCCGGTAACGTCGAGGGGCCACACAGAGCGCTTGGACCGCGGACGGATGTCCATGCCTACATTATTCAGCGCTGTTATGAATGGCAGGATAGGACGCTGTCGCATTTGTGGGTCGCAGGCGATGGCGATTCTTTTCGATAGCTTTGAGTTGGCTAGGCCGAGAAGCGGAAGCACGAAGCGGGTGGTAATACCACTTTCTCCCGTGTCTATAACATCAGCGTGAAGTCGAAGCGGTAAGCCTTTTCCTCGCACAGTAAGAGAAAGACCGCCCTGCTTGTCTTTGCGCACGGAAATGGCGGAGCCAATCGATCGGCATACGCGCATACACGCGCGCGTATCGTCAGAGTCTAGCGCATTTTCAATCGTGCTTGCGCCATGTGCAAGCGTAGCGAGCAGCAACGCTCGGATCGTATGAGATTTTGAACCCGGAGGTGTTACTGAACCTTTGAGTCGAGTTGTATTTTTTACGATGAGATCCATAAAAAAGAAAAACCTCAGTTTCCCGAGGTTCTTGGATTTGCGTGTAAGGGTATTGGTTAACGCGAAAGCAAGGCCTCGGAACGAGAGGTCGTAAAATAAAAGCCGAAAAAGAATGAATTTGCTTGCCGCATATAGTGAGACTGTACTTGATTAAGAAATTTTGTCAAGGGATTCGCCGGATCAGATATCTTCACGGGTGGTGAGAATGCAAAAAAGAATTGTGCTGTGTGCGGATTTGTATTATTTTTATAACCATATGAAAATGAATTTATTGACTGTTGCGTCATTGTTGAGGAAAGGTAAAATCGGCGTGATGCCAACCGACACGCTTTATGGGTTGGTCGGCTCCGCATTGCTGCCGGAGGTTGTGGATCGCGTGTATCGGGTACGCAAGAGAAACAGAAAAAAACCCATGATCGTGTTGATCGCCAGCAAGGATGATCTCGCACACTTTGGGATTATTTTGAATTCGCGGCAGGCAAAGCTGCTGAAGCAGGTATGGCCGGGACCACATAGCATTATACTTCCCTGTTGCTCTAAAAAGTATCACTACTTGCATCGAGGAAAAAAATCGTTGGCGTTTCGGGTGCCTGCAGATGAGGAATTGCGTCGTTTTCTTCAAAAGACGGGGCCGCTGGTAGCTCCGAGCGCAAACCCTGAAGGCAGGGATCCGGCGCGGACCATAAGGCAAGCGAGGGCGTATTTCGGCGAGTCGATTGATTTTTATATAAGGGGCTACGTAAGAGATAAGCCCTCGGAGATTATTGAAATTTCGAATAGCGGGACTATATCGAAGGTGCGATGAGTATGTGGATAAAGGTGTATTCAATTATTATTGTTTAGGCTGTATAATAATAATTGTCGAACAAGTGTGACTAACACTTTCATTAAATGTTTCTATTTCTCATTACATATGAGATTTTTTATTCATAAAGCCGTTACCCCTATGCGTAAACGGGCTTTTTTTGTATTACATTTACTTACAATGGTGAGCATGGTGGCAGCGTTGGTACTTCCTCCAGTGGGAGTTTCTGCGCAAATGCCACCCCCACCACCAGGTGGAGGCGGACAAATGCCGCCACCCCCACCACCAGGCGGATCGCAACCGCAACAACCGCCGTCAGGCGGTACGCAACCACCTCCAGGTGGTGATTTTGGCGGTCAGCAACCGTCGGGCGGTATGCAGCAGCAACCCCCATCAGGTGGACAACAACAGCAGCCACCATCCGGCGGAAACCTTGGGGGAACACCTCCGGGTGGACAGCAACAGCAATTTCAACCGCAGCAGAATCTCGGCGGCACAGCTCCTGGACAACAACAGCAATTTCAGCCAGAGAGTAATTTAGGCGGTACAGCCCCCGGTCAACAGCAACAGTTTCAACCGCAGCAGAATCTTGGCGGTACAGCTCCTGGCCAACAAGGTCAACAGGGACAACAAGGACAACTTCCTGGCAGCCAACAGGGCCAGCAGGGCCAACAGGGCCAGTTTCCAGGCCAGAGCGCAACTGAAGGCAAATTCCCCGGTCAAGGAGCAACGCAAGGACAACTTCCTGGCGGTCAGCAGGGTCAGCAGATGCCAGGCCAACAGGGCAAAGAGGGACAATTTCCAGGCCAGGGCGCAACTGAAGGCAAATTCCCCGGTCAAGGAGCAACGCAAGGACAGTTTCCGGGTGGTCAGCAGGGTCAGCAGATGCCAGGCCAACAGGGTGAACAACAGATGGGCAAACCAGGACAAGTCCCTTCAGCATTTGAGAGTTTCAAATTCGAGCCTTGTGCTGAAGGACAAAGCCCCACTCGGGAGAAACCTTGTCTCTTCCGTCCAAAAGTAGAAATACAAAGCGAATTTGCCTACAGTGTTGAAGGGGAAAAAACAAGGAATCTAGGTCAAAACGTGTTTGGCTCTCTTGACCAACTTGATCGCGTTCAAGGGTTTGATCCATCTCAAAAACAAGCATTGCTCGAGCGCGGAGGACAACTGAAAGAACTAGAAAAGAAAGCTCTTGCCGGAGACACAGAAGCAAAAGCACAGTTTGAAGCAGAGGCAAGCAAGTTTCAATCCGAAGTTGCCCAAGCAGCACCAGTCAATAAACTTGTCGACAGCTACCTAAAGGATTTTAAGGATCAGTCTCGGTCCGCAGAAAGCTTCCAATGGCAGTTTGGCCAGACAGGACAGCAACAGGGGCAATTTCCCGGACAGGGCGCTACGCAGGGTAAATTTCCAGGGCAAGGGACGACACAAGGGCAATTTCCCGGCCAAGGAATACAAAAGGGTGCTACGGGAACTCAACAGCAAAAAGGCGGAGTATCAGGAATGCAGCCCATGCCGCCGGTAGACTTTGGTTTCCAATTTGCCGCTGACGCAAAGATTGGCCAAAAATTTGCAGAGCGAGCAAAAGAAGCCTGCGGAGCAGATGCCGCTTCAGAAGATTGCTCAAAAGCATTCGAGAAAATGAATCAATTTAATCGGGTAGATGAGTTTAATTTCCAACAGGGAAACTTTAGGAATCTAACCGATACGCAGCTTTCAGCAAATGTCGAAAAGAATCAGGCAAAAGGAGAGCTCCTTTCGACAGGCCTTCAAAAGTTGCAGGAGAGTTTTGGGTTCCGTGTGCCCGACAAAGATAAGAAGCTCGCATCGAGTTTCAGTGCAACGTTAAATAAGATCGATCAGGGAGTGGGAGGAGATGATACAAAAGGCCTCGAGAAAAATTTTCAGCAATTCGGTCAACAGAATACAGAATTAACACAGAGGTTTTCATGGTTTGCTCAAGGTACCCCGCCGCCATTGGCTCAAGTAACCGATGGGCTGCAGCGAGCACAGGCGAACATTTCCTTGTCGTCAAAAGCCTTCGAACTTGCTGAAAAATGGAAAGTAAAAGCTCCAAAGACGCTTACTCAGACGGCAGAAGATGCGACAAAACTTGTATCCGCTGTCCAAACTGCTACCGAGCTCAATGATACATCTCTCCTCGCTCCCTCATTCGATTATATGGAGCAGAATCGGGAAACGTTGGAAAAGGATATGGGCGATGTGTTCAGCAAGATCGGGCAAAAACAGTACAATCAATATATTGATGAAAGCCGGAAGGAGGCTACCGGTATCTTTAAGCAGATGAAAGAATTAACAAAACAGATGCCTTCGCAGTTCCGTTCCGCATGGGAGGGAGGACTTAAAAATGCAGAAGCATCTCTTTCTACCGCCACAAAGGAAGCGAAAAAGGGAGATGCCACGAAAAAAGAAGATGCTTGGGCGGCAAGTTTTGTTGCCGGAGCAAATCTGAAAAAGCTTGCTGAAAAAGCAGGCATTGATTTGCCACAGACAGTGGAAGACTTCTTTGTCCCCGAGGTGCCGGGACTGGGGGAAAAGGTTGAGGACGCGACAAATGTCGGTCAAGTAGCAAGCGAATTGTTTGGCAAACTTCCCCCTAGCCTTTTTGGCAGCGCTCAAAAGATGTTTACTCAATTAGACCCCGTCACATTGTCTTTGATGGCGGAGGTGAATGCGAAAGACCCACAAAACTTGCAAGAGGTAGTTCATCGGAGCGCCCTCCTTCCACAGAAAGATCAACTTGCGGTTCTAAAGAATCAGATCGAGGTTCAGAATCAGGTCGGTGATGTGAGGGCAGAAATTGCAGCGATCGAGTCTGATCTCGAAGTTGAGCTCGACCCGAAGATAAAAGAAAAAGTCGAAGCAAAATTAGCTGATCTCTCTGATGATTTAATGCCTGGGAATGCCGGTGAGACAGCGCAAGCGCTTCTTCAGGCAGCACACGCGCAGTTAACGGAAGTCGAAGATCCTCTCGAAGCGGAGACATATCTGGAAACACTCGTGCAGAATATTGACCCGCTTCTCGCAGCAGCTGATGCGGAGAAATATTCTCTCGGCTATGTGCCAGCAAAGAACGTCACAGAAGACAGCCCACTCTATGATGAAGGAATGGCACTTGTTGAAGGAGGAGATCTAAAGCCGCTGTTGACAAAGCAAGGAAATCTCAATCTTGGCGAGAAGATGTCTCGGAAGGGGTTCACTGCTTTCTTCAACGAGGTTGTCGACAAGAAAGTAAAGCCGCCAAAGGGAAGAAAGGCTCCAACGAAAGGCGATGTCATAAGAAGCGGCCTCGAGACATTTGTTGGCGGCACCCTTCCGAAGGATCAAGGCCAACTTCTCCAGATCGCAGAGATATACGGCGTAGCAAATATAAAAGCTCAAGACTTAACAAAAACTGCAACTGTCGCAGATGCTATTGAAGTTTTCGGAAACATGAAACTTGAAGCATCAACCCTTACAGGTACATAGCTTCCAAGCCGTTTTGTCCATAAGACAGACAAGCGCCGACCTCATAAAATAGGTCGGCGCTTTGTATGTGTTTAGAGGTACGTCTCTTGTTATGCACAGCACGCCGTCTTTTCATGAATGGCAATAAATGCTATAATAATAATATAATTCGTAAATGATTCCATTTATGAAGTTCAATTCGCCATTACTAGTTGTAGTAGCTGCAGGGCTCCTTGCTACTGCAACTATGATTAACGCTCAAGAGGCTCCAACGAGCGGTCCGCCATTGCCGCCAGCAGGACAACCGAATGGTCAGCCAGGATTTGGTGATCAGGGATCTTTTCAGGGTGGTCAACCAGGCTTTCAACCAGGGCCAGGCGGTCAAGGGCAATATCAGCCCGGACAGCCCGGACAACCAGGTCAACCAGGCTTTCAACCAGGGCCAGGCGGTCAAGGGCAATATCAGCCCGGACAGCCCGGACAACCAGGTCAACCAGGCTTTCAACCAGGGCC
>JACQSB010000013.1 GCA_016206175.1 Candidatus Uhrbacteria bacterium
GGGTGGAGCAGTCTGGAAGCTCGTCTGGCTCATAACCAGAAGGTTCGTGGGTTCAAATCCCACCCCCGCAACAATATATGAATCTAAAAATAAATACTACGAAGGGTAACTTCATTTTGAATAAAGATGGGGTCCTAAAAAATGAGGTGCGCAGCGAGTGAAACGAGCGAGCGCGAATTTTTGGGGTTAGGAAGAAGTGTGCGTGAGGTTGTAGTCACCACGATTTCTCGAGGTGACAGAGAACGAACGGCACTTCCAACGCGCCAGGGTAGCTCAGAGGTAGAGCAGCGGACTCATAAGCCGTTGGTCGTGGGTTCAAATCCCACCCCTGCTACCATTGCGATGCCCCTCTAAAGAGGCATTGAATGGTTGCAAAAGCCGCATACATTCAATGCTAATTGCAACCATGACTATTAAAGAGCATATCAATCTTGCAGAGTACACGACATTTCGCGTCGGGGGTCCCGCGCGATTTTTTGTAATCGTTGCAACAGAACAGGAGTTGGTTGAAGCGCTTAGATTTGCAGATGCAAAATCATTGTCGGTTTTTATTCTTGGAGGCGGCAGCAACATTCTGGTGAGCGATAACGGTTTTGACGGTCTTGTGATCAAAAATGAGATTCGGGGCATGTCGATAAAAGAAGCGGATGAAGGTGTTCTCTGTACTGCAGCTGCAGGCGAAGATTGGGATACTTTTGTTGCAGGCTCCGTTGCGCAAGGATTGAGCGGTCTTGAGCTGCTTTCCGGTATTCCGGGGACCGTAGGCGCAGCCCCGGTACAAAATATCGGCGCGTACGGATCAAGCGTCTCTCATGCAATTACAGAAGTGCGGGCGTATGACCGACAAACGGGATCTTTTCTATCACTCGCTCCAGCCGAATGTCATTTTTCCTATCGTTCAAGCGTATTTAAGAAAGAGCAGGGGCGTTACGGAATCGTTGCGGTTACGTTTAACCTATCTCGATTACAGCCTTCACTTCCTTCGTATCCCGACCTCGTTATGTTGTTTGCGCAAAGCGCATCGCCATCTGTTGCAGAAATCCGGTCAGCGGTATTGTCGACGCGCGCAAAAAAGGGGATGGTGATCCTTCCCGGATACGAGTCCTTCCGATCCGCCGGTTCATTTTTCAAAAATCCCATCATGACAGCGCTCGATTTTACCGCGCTGCAAGAGCGGACGAAGGCACAAAAGACAGAATGGCGCTGCCGTACACCTTGGTACTGGAATATGCCCGATGGCACTATCAAAGTATCCGCTGCATGCCTGATCCAGCAGGCAGGGTTTTCGCGAGGCTTTCGTGACGGGCGAGCAGGCTTATCCGACAAACACGCTCTTGCGATTGTGAACTATGGAGGTGCAACGGGAGAAGAAATCAAAGAGTTCAGTAAAAAAATCCAGCATAACGTTAAACAAAATTTTGGTGTTATTCTTGAGCCGGAAGTTGAATTTGTTGGTTTGTAGGATTTTGAAGTATTATTATATGGTGATACAATAAGAATCGCACGTGACAATTCTTCTATGGGGAAAATCATCGCCGTTGTTAATCAGAAGGGTGGGGTAGGCAAAACAACAACAGTCATGAATCTCGCGGCGTATCTTGCGCGCGAGGGGCGTCGCGTGTTGGTCGTTGACCTTGATCCGCAGGCAAATGCTACCTCTGGTCTTGGCTTGTCGCCGCAGGAACTTGAGTGCGGCACCTACGAGGTGCTCATCGGCGCTGTAAAGCCTCATGAGCCGATCCACTCGTTTGATGCTCGAAAATTTTATCTTCTTCCTTCTACGATGTCTCTTGCCGGAGCAACGGTGGAGCTCGTCACAATCGATAAAAGAGAATACCGTCTTTCTGACCAGCTTGAAAATCTGCGGGAACTCTACGATGTCATCCTCATTGATTGTCCACCATCGCTTGGTTTGTTGACCGTGAACGGACTCGTTGCTGCAGATTCTGTTTTGATCCCCGTACAGGCGGAATATTTTGCGCTTGAAGGCATCGGGCAGCTCCTTAATACACTTGGTATGATACAGGAAGCTCTCAAGCCGAATCTGAAAATCCTCGGAGCGCTCATTACTATGTATGACCGTCGGTATAATCTTTCAACAGCGGTTTTGCAGGAGCTCTACCGTCACTTCCCGCAAAAAATTTTCCGCACCGTAATCCCGCGCAGCGTGCGTCTCGCCGAAGCCCCAAGCCACGGCAAGACGATTCTAGAGTACGATGCGTCATCTCGCGGAGCTCGCGCGTACGAACGGCTCGCCAAAGAGTTTCTTGCTCATGATCTCATAATGCGATGACGTTATTACGCGGGCTGTATCTCGCGCTGCTTGGAGCCATCCTCTTTCTTGTGATAGAAGGGGGATTTGCCCTGATATACAATCAGGTATATGTACTCGATCCTGACAATGTTGTTATTGCGTCAAACGCTTATATTGCAGAGCAGAGATACTTGTACCCGTTTGTAGATATGATCCGACGTATGGGTAGCTATACTCTTGTCGGAGCAGTAAATATCATCTCCATCCTTTTTTGTATCACTGCTTTTAGAAAATTGGGGTTTTTTGCAAACTCAAATATTTCAGAGTATTACCAACGCATCAATGATATTGGGAAATTGAGAACGACGTTAGCCGGCACAGCGACCCTTATTCTGGCTGGTATATTGTGGGTTGCCGTTTCTTTCGCAAATGACTTTTTAGCCATACTTATTGTCATCATGGCATTTTTTGCCTTATGGCATCAGCATGGGGTATGGGGCGATCTGTTGCCATTTTCTAAAAATCCAGAAAAGCGGAGAAAGCTCTTTTCCCTACCAACGGATTTTTCTATTAAACACTTTATCGGTGCACTTGTTCGAGTGTTCATCTGGGTATCAATTGTATCGGCAGCGTGGTATATCACAATCATCTTGTCACGATGGGGTGCTGACAGTTTCTCTCTTCTCGGCTATCAACCACCTTTTTTTGGATTGCCTGCAGCAGCATTATTCGGCGCATTGATCTTTCCCCTTGCCTACGCGGTAGTGGATGCGAATGCGACATGGAAACAGATGCTAGCACGCATGATCATTCCTGTCATAATCTTTAGCGGTATTGTCAGTGTATTTCTCAATACGAAAAACGATCTTGAAAACCAAGGCATGTTTTCAAATCTTATCAGAGACTCCGGATTGGAGACTGATAAGGATGTATTGCAGCGGATCGTAGCGTTTGCATCTGACGATACGCAAGCTTATTCATATCCGCTACAAGCGTGGACGGACTACGAAGATGAGCCTGCGTATGCAACGATATGGGATTTTCTGAATGGTACAGCACAGCATATATCGCGCTCCGCTCCCTGTTCAGAAAATAATATCAATACATTACTGCGCTTTAGCGCAGGAGATAATCCACGCTTACTCCGCTTCCAAGCATTTAGCGCTTTGCATAATTGCTACAGAGGAACATGGTCACTTAAGAATGCTTTAAGCGTGTTGTATCAGAATTTTTCTATAACCGGCTATATGACCCCCGCATTGAACCTGATCGGATATAGGAGTACGACAGCCCAAGAAAATCCTCTCCATATCCGCTACTTGCAAATTATCATGGGCGACCCGTTATCGTATGTGAGCGCAAAAGGAAGAGAAGGTATCCAAAAAGTATTTGACCACTATGCCCTAGCAAGCAAAACACGCGGATATGTCGCCGGCCGCATGTATGTACGCACTGAACCCGCGGCAAGTATCATGGTGGGCCTATTACGGGATTCGCGCACAAAAGAGCAAAAAAACGAGGGCGATTATGATTACGGAATCGACATAGATGGGCCTCCTAATAAACGTCTCGTAGCAAGTACAAAGGCGGATGCGTACGGCAGGTTTTTCTTCCCTGCTCTGCGAGAGGGGACTTATACACTGGCTGCTATTCTTCCTGAATCGTTTGACGTAGCTATTGAGAATGTGGCTTCGATTTCGGAAAAGATCGTCATTCCGTTTCGCATTGATGCGGACAATCTTTCTTACTCTTTGGGATCGATTTTTTTATTCAATAAAGAAGAGATGCCACAAGATGGTGTTGTTACACTGCCTTTTGCGCAAGATTCGGATGAAGACGGTTTATCAGACAAAGAAGAAACATCCTATGGCACGGATCCAGAAAGTATTGATACTGACAAGGATGGATTTTCAGATTATAATGAACTTAACTCTGGATACGATCCGCTTCGCCCTAAAGTCCGCTATTACCCGAAATAGGCTCTAGCTGTACGTTTTGTCCTAATTCCTGATTTATTCTATTGTATGGCAACCCTCGGTAGAGGATTAGACGCACTCCTCATCAGAAAGAAAACTTCATCCGATACGGCACCAACCGGAAATGGCGGCGTTACGGAAGTGCCTATCACGAGCATTGACGTGAACCCACATCAACCCCGCCGGGATTTTGATGAGGAAAGCCTTGAATCGCTTGCAGACTCCATTGCACAGCACGGCATTCTTCAGCCCCTTGTCGTCACGAAACAAGGGGAGCGCTATGAATTGATTGCCGGTGAGCGGCGTTTGCGCGCAGCTCAACGCGCTGGACTTACCACCGTACCGATTGTCATTCGCAGCGCAGATGAAAATACGAAAGTGGCGCTTGCGTTGATCGAAAATATCCAGCGTGTTGACCTCAATCCTATCGAGCTAGCAGTCGCTTATCAGCGGTTGCTTGGCGAATTTCAGATGACGCATGCCGAGATTGGCAAACGACTTGGGAAAAGCCGACCCGTCATTTCAAATACTATTCGTTTTCTCTCGTTGCCACAGGCAATCCAGGACGCGTTGCGTGATGGCAGGATAACGGAAGTGATAGGCAGAACAATCTTGAGTTTGTCGACCGAGAATGAACGCCTCGCGTTTTTTGAACGGGTCCTTGAAAAGAAATTTTCGGGAAGGGAAGCACAACGCGACCTCGACCGTACTGCCGTGCGCCCTCATTCCCGCAAGGTGCGCGATACGGCTCTTTTGGCAAAAGAAGAGGACCTTCGGGAACGATTCGGCACCAAAGTAACAATCAATAAAGTAGGCCAGCACGGTACCGTATCCCTTGCATTTTATTCGGAAGACGAGTATCGTACGCTCGTTCAGAGATTGATGGAGGCGTAGTAAGAAGCGGTTAAGGTAAGATAACCGAGCGTTACGATGCGATTTCACATTCAAGGCCAAAAAAAATTGACCGGCACGATCCATGTTTCCGGAGCGAAGAATGCTATTCTTCCTATTATTGCTGCAACGACTTTGACAAATAAGACCTGCATCATCGATAATGTCCCCAGAATCAGCGATGTTGATACGATGCTTGAGATCCTCCGAAGCGTAGGAGGATCAGTGGCATGGACAGGAGAACACCAGCTGACCATCAGCAATAAAGACTTGGAGCTGCAGCCGTTAGATACGAAGTTAGTCAAGCGATTGCGCGCTTCCGTGCTTTTTTTGGGGCCGTTTCTTGCACGCTTCCAGTCATTCAGCCTTCCGGAGCCTGGCGGGTGCATTATCGGAAACCGCCCCCTTGATTCACATTTGGAGGGATTACGCGCGCTTGGATGCATATGGGAACGAACTCCACAAAGCTACGAGGTATCGCATAGCGGTCTTGTTGGAGCTGACGTGGTATTGCGTGAGGCATCGGTGACTGCAACAGAAAACATTGTTATGGCAGCATGTGCGGCACGGGGCACGACAAGAATCATCAACGCCGCAAGTGAGCCGCATGTGCAGGATTTGATCGCCTTTCTCATTAAGATGGGAGCTGACATCAGTGGTGGCGGTACTTCGACGATAACGGTCAATGGGTCGAATTCTTTGGGCGGAGCGCAGCACACCGTTATTCCGGATCCCATCGATGCTGGAACGTATATCATTCTTGGGATAGCTTCAAAGAGCAAAATTACTGTCACTGATATCCGCCTCGACCATCTTGATGTAGTGCTTGAAACACTTCGCGCTATGGGCGCAGAGTTTGACAGGCTCGAGCGATCTATTATCATACATCAGACTGGCGTGCTGAAATCCGAAAAAATAGAGACACGGATCTACCCTGGCATCCCGACTGATCTGCAGCCGCTCTTCGGAGTGCTTGCTACGCAAGCACACGGAACGTCCTTTATCCACGAGACGTTATTTGAAAGCAGGCTCGGATACCTTTCTGAATTAGAAAAAATGGGTGCAAGCGTTCTCATCTCTGACGCACATCGGGCATATGTGACAGGGCCGACTCCATTAAATGGACGAAACATCGAATGCCGTGATCTGCGCGCAGGAGCATCACTCGTTGTTGCCGCACTAATCGCTTCCGGTGAGACCTCGATCGAAAATGCACAGATACTCGATCGAGGGTATGAAAAGATCGATGAACATCTTGCCCAGATCGGCGCATCTATCATCCGAGAGGATAGTGCCAATTAATATGTTGAA
>JACQSB010000014.1 GCA_016206175.1 Candidatus Uhrbacteria bacterium
AGCTTGCGCAGTGCATTCCGTGAATTTTGAATCGTATTTTTTTGTGTATATCTCTAGATTAAATTTTTTTTCCGCGCATCATTGATACCATCTCCGACCATAGCTACCAGGAGGCCTCGTTTTTGAAGCTCTTTTACTTTTTCAGATTTTTGGTGCGGCAGCACGCGGGCGAAGTATTCATCAGCAAAACTCCATCCCGACACCAACGTAAGAATGGAAAAGTACGCCCCCAGCAACACGAGGCTTGCAAGTATTCCGTAGAGCAAAGATTTTAGTGTTGCGATGCGCATTTACTTATTCGACAGCGTGTAGATCCGTATCAGTTCTCTGATAGCTTTGGATTCATTTTTTACATCCCGCAGTTGCTGCTTTACGTGCGAGCAAAGGTGGTTTTCAAGAAGGAAGGCATCCAGGCTCTTGAGCGACCGTTGGATGGCGCGCGATTGCGCAAGTAATTCCGGGCAATAGACTTCCTTTTCAATAGCCTTTATCAGGCCATCCAGTTGGCCGCGAATGATTTTTGCGCGATGAAGCGCGCGTTTTTTTAATTTTTGATCCACCATAGTGATTTTTTAGTTTATACCCCCCAGGGGTATTATGTCAAGTTGTTGTACAAGGAAGCAGGCGAGAGTCGTACGAAAGTATTAGACATAACAGTCAGGATATATGGTATACTGTATGCAAGAGGGAATGGTGGAAGGTATTTCACCAAAAATGGCACAGGCGTGCCGTCGATCTTTACTGGGTGTTTTTGAGACCTTTTACAATGAGGAGTGAGGAAAATGGGTAGGACGGTGTATTTGGGCGGTCCGATCACGGGCCTTTCCTGGGAAGAGTCCACTCGCTGGCGCCTTGAGGTTGGCGCGCGTCTCATGACCGAAGGCTTCACGGTGCTTTCTCCTCTGCGGAGCCAGAAGCTCTGCAAGGGAGAAGCGGAAATGAAGGCAACCTACGGTCCGGACGCGCATCCAACCGTTTCCGACAAGGCCATCAACCGCATGGATCTCAACGACATCGCAAACTCTGACCTCGTATTTTTGAACTTTTTGAACTCCAAGCAGGTATCTAAGGGCACCTGCATCGAAATCGGGTTCGCCTACGGCCGCGGCAAGCCGATCATCGCGGTCATGGAGCCAGATAACTGTCATCGCCACGCGATGGTCAATGACTGCTGTGCAGTTATTTTCACCGATCTCGATGATGCAACGGAGTATGCTATCGCCCTGCTCAAGGGTGGCCTGTAGTCTTGTTCATCCCCCTTCTCAGCCGGAGGCCTCGTGCTTCCGGCTCTTTTTTGCAATATCTAGCCAATGCCGCGAGAAATGACGATCCCTACGGCCGCCAGAAAAGGAATTCTTTCAAATCTCTGTATTCATTTGAAATGCGTATCGCCGTTTTTTCTTTTTGCGCTACGCGTGCGAGCCGTTCGGGTATATGCGGCTGTATGCCGATGGCCTCTGATACCGTTTCGATAAACTTTGCCGGATGGGCTGTTTCGAGCGCGACGCCAAACAGCGGCTCGGTATGCTGTAAGCGATAGGTTTCGATACCGAGAAGCGCAACCGCACCGTGCGGATCGAGAATATAGTTTGTATCCTCGTACGTTTTTTTCATCATCGCACGCGTTTCGTCGTCGGTGAACCGAGCGCCCCAAAGGTCTTTTCTCATTTCATTCACGTCGCCGTGGTACAGCGCAACCATGCGCGCAAAATTGCTCGGATTGCCGACATCCATAGCATTTGAAATTGTATGGCGCGACGGTCGCGGCCGAAATACTCCCGTTTGGAGATATTCCGGTACGGGATCATTGATATTCGTCGCTGCTACAAACCGTGAAAAGGGAATGCCAATCCGTTTTGCAAGCAAGCCGGCAGTGAGATTGCCGAAGTTGCCGCTTGGCACCGCGCAGACAAGAGGTAGCTTGCGCGTATTCATTTGCAAAGACTGTACATACGCCCATACATAATAGAATGATTGGGGGATGAGACGTGCGATATTAATGGAATTTGCTGATGCGAGGTCCTTCTTTTCGCGAAGATCTTCATCCTGGAACGCCTGTTTCACGAGCCGCTGGCAGTCGTCGAATACGCCATCAACTTCAAGAGCCGTTATGTTGTCTCCGTACGTGGTAAGCTGCTTTTCTTGAATGTCGCTTACCTTACCGCTCGGATACAAAATATAAACGCGTATTCCCGGGACTCGAAAGAATCCGCTCGCAACAGCACTGCCTGTATCACCTGATGTTGCAACAAGTATTGTAACTTCTTTATCAGTCGTACCGATGCAGTATGACATGAGCTGCGCCATAAACCGCGCGCCGAAATCTTTGAATGACAGGGTTGGGCCGCAAAAAAGTTCAAGGATCGCAGTATCATCTTTCGTTGGCAAGGCAACAAGTGGCACGTCAAAGGTCAGCGATTTTTCGATGATATTTGATAGAGCGTTATCATCAAGAGAATCAGTGAAAAAATGTTTTGCTAAAACAAACGCGATTTCTTGAAACGAGAGTGAAGGCAGCCGTTCAATACTGCTGGCCGGCAGTGCCGTTATTTCAACAGGAAGAAAGAGGCCGCCGTCCCTCGCAAGCCCACGCATTACCGCGCTGCGCATGTCTGCGCGAAAATTTGGATTGTTAGTACTAGAAAATAGCATGTAGTGTGATGGAGCGCTACTACTCCTCCACCGGCAAGATGCGCGGACCGAATTTGTTAACCTTCGATACAACTACATCACTTTCCAGACCAATGCTATTGAAAGCGTTCCGCATCGCTTCGCCGCACGCTTTTGCGGTTTGTATTGAATCACTCAACGCAAAGATCGACGGACCTGATCCAGAGATGCTTGATCCAAGCGCGCCAGCGTCGAGAGCTGCTTTTTTTACTGCATCAAAACCGGGGATGAGAAGGGAGCGCTGCGGTTCGATAATCACATCTGTCAGTGATCGGCTGATGATCTGCGCGTCTTGCTGCATGAGTCCTGCGATCAACCCTGCGGTGTTGCCCCATTGGGTGATGCTGTCTGCCAGAGTAAGTTCGCGGCGTAAGATTTTGCGGGCGTCTTCTGTCCGTACTTCAATGTGGGGATGGACGACTGTACAATGCAAAAATTCCGGAACAGGAATCTGAATAACATCAAGGGGATTGTAGGAGCGGATCAATACAAATCCGCCCAACAGCGAAGGAGCGACATTATCCGCGTGTGCGGCGCCGCATGCGATCCGCTCTCCTTCCATGGTGAAAGGAAGCAGGTTCTGCCGCCGCAGGGGAGAACCAAAAAGTTCGTTCGCTGCAACCACGGCAGCAACAGAGCTTGCCGCGCTTGACCCAAGGCCGCTGCCCAACGGCATGTGTTTGTGCACCGTGAGTTCAACTCCAGACTGCGCGTGAATATGTTTCAAATAGTGTGCGGCCGCAACAGCAGCTACATTTTTTGTTGGATCGAGCGGCAATTTCCCTCCGTCGCCCGTGATTGTCCGTATGTGAACGCCGGGCTGATCTGATACGCTTGCCACCACTTCGTCGCCAGGCTCATGGAGAGCAAGGCCAAAGACGTCGAAGCCGGGACCGACATTTGCAATCGTAGCAGGAGCAAATACTCTGATGGTGCGCATAGGTTATTTGATATAACCTTTCGATACGAGCAGTTCAGCGTTGAGGATGCCGCCGCCTGCTGCACCGCGGAGCGTATTGTGACTCAAGCCAACGAATTTGATGTCAAATACAGGGCAGGCTCGTAGGCGTCCGACATTGATCGCCATTCCTTGTTGCCGCATTCGATCTTTTTTTGGTTGCGGCCGGTTAGTCTCATCAAGATAAACAATCGGTTGTGTGGGCGCGGACGGCAAGCCAAGTTCTTGCGGTGCGGAACGGAATGCATTCCAGATGTCGATGATGCGCGCAAGCTCTGGTTTTGCACCGGCAAATTTTACGGATACGCATGCCGTATGCCCGTCGCGCACTGGCACACGATTACAATGGGCCGAAATCGTAAGGCCTTCACGCTGAAAGAATCGTCCGTCCCGGATATCACCCAAGATTTTGAGCGGCTCTTGTTCTGTTTTTTCTTCTTCACCGCCGATATACGGGATGATGTTATCGATAATATCTAAGCTTGGCACGCCGGGATACCCTGCACCCGAAACAGCTTGCAGCGTTGTAACCGCTACATGGGAGATATCATACCCTGCTTGCATGAGGGCAAAGAGGGGAGTGAGATAGCTTTGGATGCTGCAGTTGGGTTTGACCGCTACGAGGCCGTTCCATCCCCGCTGCTGCCGTTGCGCAGGGATGATGTCAGCATGATGATGATTGATTTCCGGAATAATCATCGGGACATCGTTCGTCCAGCGGTGCGCTGACGCATTCGATACCACCGCCACCCCTGCTTGCGCATACGCATTTTCTAGTTCCTGCAGTTCCTCTTTGTTCGGTAGCTCCAATGCAGAAAAAACGAGCTTTACGCGTGGGGCTATTGATTTGATGTCGAGTGCATCGGCAAGCAGGTAATCTTTGAGGCTGTCGGGGAACGGGATTTCCGGGTACCAGCGTGACAATACAGCATCCCCATACCGAAGCCCGGCAGATCGCGTTGATGCGGCAACGACAGCGACCTCAAACCATGGATGGTTTGCAAGAAGCGCAACATATTGCTGGCCAACCATGCCGGTCGCGCCGAGGATTGCGACAGGGATTTTTTTTGTGTTGCTGCTCATATTTTATTGTCTCGTGAAATTTTATGAGTAGTTAGCGCATCGTTTTAAGTATATCCGCAAGTACGCCGGCTGCAGTGACGTCTGCTCCCGCGCCGGGACCGCGGATGACGAGTGGCTGTTTATCATATCGTTGCGTGCTGAATACTACCATATTATCGCTTCCAGAAAGAGAATAAAAGGGACTTGTTGCATCGACAGGACACACCTTCACGGTTGCCATATCTTTCTCAAAACGTGCGATACAGCGGAGTACGGTATTCGAAGCTCGCGCTTTTTGTCGTTGTTCATCAAAAACAGGATCGAGTTTTTCGAGGAGAGCGAAAAACTCTTCTTGCGATGTGGCGGTAAAACACTCCGGAGGCAAGAAGGGGTCGATACGCACTTCTTTCAGCTCGAGGAGACTGCCGCATTCCCGGGCAAGGATGAGTATTTTTCGCGCCACATCGAGTCCGTTTAAGTCGTCGCGCGGATCAGGTTCGGTGTAGCCGAGCATTTTTGCCTCTCGTACGATTTCACTAAAACCTAGGTTGCCGGCGCAAAATGTCGAGAACAGATATCCAAGCGTACCGGACAGCATTGCTTCGATTGAGATGACGGTATCTCCGCATGCAAGCAGATCTCGCAAGCTGCCGATGACCGGAAGACCAGCTCCAACAGTCGTCTCATACAAAAACGTTCCTCCTCTCCTTTTCTTTTGTGCATGGAGCACAGTATACATTTCTTTTGGACCAGACACTCCCTTTTTGTTTGGTGTCACCACTGATATATCTTTGTTTATCAGGTGCTCATAGTATGTCGGTACGTCTTCCGACGCAGTGCAATCAACAAAGACGCTGTGCGGCAACGCAAGGCTTGCAACACGATCAATATAGTCCGTCGCTAATGTTTGTTTTCCTTCTTGAAGAATAGCTTGCCATGAGGAAAGGTCGATGCCGCCCCGTGCTATCACTGTATGCTTGCTGTTTGCGATGCCGCAAACACGAATTGACGGATTCGATCCTTTTATCTGTTGTGTGTTAATGATTTCGAGAAGTTTGGATCCGATGAGTCCGGTGCCCACAAGGAATACGTTGATGTTCGGCGCTGTCGGCGCGCAAAAAAATGCATCATGGATCGCGGCAACCGCGCGCGACTCGTCTTGAGATTCAACCACGACAGAGATGCTGAATTCAGAGGATCCTTGTGCAATCGCTATCGTGTTGATGCCATTTTCGCCGAGGCTTCTGAAAAGACGGCCGGCAGTGCCGGGGATTTTTTTCATATGCTCACCAACAATCGTCACGATCGCTTTGTTTGGTTCGACCACGATGGGGTGAATGAGCTTCCCTTGTATTTCAAGAGCGAATTCAGTTTCGAGCGTGCGATGCGCTTTTTGCGCATCATTATTGTGGATGCCGATACAGATCGAGTATTCTGATGATGCTTGCGTGATTAAGACGATGTTAATCAACTCACGCGCAAGTGCGCGAAAGATGCGTTCGGCACAGCCCGTATGGCCGATCATGTTTGGCCCCTCCACTCGAATGAGTGTGATATCAGAGAGCGACGAGATTCCTTTGATGGGCCCGTTTTTTGTGTCAGGAGAAGATTGGATGCACGTGCCAGCTGCGTCTGGGCGAAAGGTATTTTTGATTTTGACCGGTATTTGTTTTTCTAAGGCAGGCATCATCGTAGGCGGGTAGATCACCTTTGCTCCGAAATGAGAAAGTTCGAGCGCCTCGCGATAGGTTAGCGTGGGGACAAGGACAGCATCACGCACTATTCGCGGGTCAGCTGTCAGTACTCCATTTACATCGGTCCATATTTCGATTACGGACGCATCAAGGGCTGCGCCAAAAAGTGAAGCCGTGTAATCCGATCCGCCACGCCCCAGCGTGGTTGTTCGACCATCAGCAGTTGCAGCAATGAATCCCGTAACTATCGCAACGCCGTTGATGGCAGCGATCCGTTCCCGTAGTGCTGTATAGCTTTCTTCTTTTTTTATACGCGCTGATCCAAACGAATCGTCAGTGATGATACATGTTCGAGTATCAAGAGCGTTTGCCTTCACTCCCCGGCCCGTAAGGGCATCCGCAAGGAATTGTGAGGAGAGGAGTTCTCCGTATGCCATCATGGCATCGAGGCTTGCCGCATCTGCCATGCGAAGCTGCGCAATGCTTTTTGCAGTTTTGTCCATATCATTGAAAAAAGCTTGCATGGTAGCACAGCTTGATGGCTGGCGTTCCAGCGGGACAAAGGAGCGGATTGCTTGTAGATGGCGTGTACGGATTTCTTCGATGTGCTCACGGTAGCTTTCATCACGGGACGCTGCTTTTCTTGCAATCTTTTGCAGGGTGTCGGTGACTCTGGAAAATGCAGATACGATAACAACAATTGGCTTTTTGCCGCGCGCGCGTTCGCTAACGATTTCAATGCAATTTTTCTGCCCTTCGGCAGATCCCATGGATGTCCCGCCGAATTTGAGTACGATCATATGCGATGATAGAAAATCTTTCACTGTTGAAGCTTCTGTCGGGATTACCTTAGAACGGTGGATAGGGGAATGTCAATGGAATAGACCTCGTGCACAATAAAACAAAAAATCCTCCGTTTCGGGAGGATTTTTTGCCAGATGTTGTATTGTGTCTATTTTACCGCATCCTTGAGTCCCTTGCCTGCTTTGAAGCGCGGCACGATGCTTGCCGGAATCTGTATCTTTTCTGATGGGTTTTTCGGGTTAATGCCAACGCGCCCCTTTCGTTGCTTGACCAAGAACGTCCCGAAGCCGGTAAGCGTTAATTCATCGCCTTTTTTCAATAAACTCGTGATGTAATCCAAAACTGACTCAACCACGTCTTCTGCCTGTTTCTTTGAAAGCTCCAGTTTGCCCGCCAAGTGTTCGACGAGGTCGGATTTTTTGTATTTTGCCATACTTCCACCCCCTTTCTTTATGGGATTAGTTTTCCCCCAGACTGTTATGCACAGCTACCCTATTATACAGGAAAAAGTCTTTATATTTCAACATCTTGTTGAATTCGCACAATGGATCGCGTTTTTGCCGTCTTTGGATCAATATCAAGAAGCACGGCATTGAATACCGCAAGTCCGGCATCAGGCACTTCGAATTTACCCGGCATTTGCGTTAAAAATGTCTGCAAAATGCCTTGATATTCGACACCAATACTAGAATATTTCAACCCAACCATGCCGACATCGCTAATATATGCTGTTCCGTTTGGCAGTATGCGTTCATCTGCTGTTGGCACGTGGGTATGAGTACCAAGCACTGCCGATACGCGGCCGTCAGCGTATAAACCAAAAGTATTTTTTTCAGATGTCACTTCTGCGTGGAAGTCGACGATAATGGCATTTGGTTTTTTTGATTTATATTCATCAAGAATCGAATCAAGAGCTCGGAAGGGGCAGGAGAGATGCTCTTTCATAAATACACGTCCCATAAGGTTCACCACAAGCACGGATTTTGTGCCTACCGTGAACAATCGCGCGCCGGAGCCCGGCGTACCGTCAGGGAAATTTGCCGGACGGAGCACGAGCGAGTCTTTTTGCGCCACGATTGAATGACCTTCCGGTTTTGCCCAGATATGATTTCCTGAAGTGCAAAAATCAACGCCAGCATCAAGCAATTCTTTGAGTGTTTGGCTCGTTACGCCTTTGCCGTGCGCGAGATTTTCTGCGTTTGCAATCGTCAAATCCGGCTCATGTTTTTCTTTGATTGCAGGTAGAAGCGCTGCAACCGCCCTTCTTCCGAGTTTTCCGACGACATCGCCGATGAATAGGATTTTCATTCTGATAGTGAAATTACCGCGCGTATTCAATGATGCGTTTTTCGCGGATGAGAGTGACTTTCAGTTCACCCGGATACTGAAGCTGTTCTTCAATGCTTTGCGCCAGCGACCGCGCGAGTTTGTATGCTGAAAGATCATCGATGGCATCCGGCATGACGAACACGCGGATTTCGCGACCGCCTTGGATTGCGTATGCGCGATCGACACCTTCATAGCTTATCGCAAGATTTTCTAAGTCAGTGATCCGCTGCAAGTATTTTTCTGCCGTATCGCGTCGCGCCCCCGGTCGGCTTGCTGAAATCGCATCCGCTACTTTTACAATCACACCCTCCAGTGTTTTTGGCGAGTCCTCATGGTGCGCGATGCTCATATAGGCAACTTCTTCCGGAAGGTTGAATTTTTTCATAATCTCATATCCGATCTGCGGGTGGCTTCCTTGAACCTCGTGATCTACCGCCTTTCCGATGTCATGGAGAAGACCGCCCTTTTTGCAGACGCTCACGTTTGCGCCAAGCTCTTCAGCAAGAAATTGCGACAAATACCCGACTTCCGTTGAGTGGGTAAGCGCGTTTTGTCCGTAGCTTGTGCGGTATTTGAGTCGGCCCAAGATTTGGATCAAGCGCGGATCAAGACCAGTTATACCGAAAGCGAATATTGTATCTTCGCCCGTTTTCTTAATATCTGCGGCAAGCTCTTGCTTGGCTTGTTCCACGTATTCTTCGACACGTCCCGGATGGATGCGGCCATCTTTGATGAGTTTTTCGATCGCGATTTTTGCGATCTGACGCCGGATAAGCGAAAAACTCGAAAGCGTGATGACCCCCGGCGTGTCATCAATTAAAATCTCAACACCGGTCAAACTCTCAATCGTACGGATATTGCGTCCTTCTTTACCAATGATGCGCCCTTTCATATCGTCTGATGGCAGCGGAACGGCTGTGGTTGTGTTTTCCGATATCACCGACATGGCGCACCGTTGCATCGCATCGGCAACAATGGAACGCGCTTTCGCATAGATTTCATCTACGCCTTCTTGCTCCACCTTTTTGGCGCGTGAGAGGATTGCTTCCTTTGCTTCCCGTTCGACATGGTCTAGTAAAATTTGTTTTGCCGCTTCTCGGTCAAGCGCGGCAACCTTTTCGAGTTTTTGCAGCTGTTCGGTCTTGATCGTCTGAATTTCGTTTTTCACCTGGTCGATCTGTGCCGCCTTGTCTTGCAGCTTTTGTTGTTTTTCTTGGAGCTCCAGCAATTTTTGATCAAAAAGAGACTCGCGGCGGGCGACGCGTTCTTGCATTTGCGCGATCTCTTTATGGCGGGCGTCTCCCTCCTTCTTTGCATCGTCAATGACTTGCAATGCCTTCTCTTTTGCTTTGAGCAGAAGGTCACCTTCTTTTGCTTTCGCTTCGGCGATCAATTTTTCCGCTTTACTCTCTGCGGAATGCACGTCGCGGACGCCGAGCTGCTGGCGGATGAGGTATCCGACAAGGATCCCAATGCCCAATGCAGCAAAGCCGGTCGCGCCGATCATGATGGCAGTCAACATAAAAAATCTTTCCATCCTTTGGAAAGGTAGATTTTCAGATGCACTTCAGTCGTGATTCCTGTGACGCGCTTCTCGATATTCAAAAACCCCCCGCGTCAGAGCGGGTTAAGGTCTTACACAATACGTGATTCGCGCACCGGCGCGTATGTTCGTATGAGTGAGACGTAATCTCGTGAGCAGAAAAAAGAGTGCAAGTAAGAAGTCATGGGAGGAATCAGGTACTCTTAACCAAATCTACCTTCGCAAAGGTTAATTGTTAAATATGGGAAAAGCATATCATAGATCAAAAACATTTGCAAGGCATTGAGGTAATTTTCTTATAAATATAAGGACCCCGGATAGTGCATCTTCGAGTTTCACGATGCAATAGGGGGTCCGGCTCGCCGACGAAAGGCGAGCAAATGTGATGCGTGTGTTTCCACGTATTTGTCCTACCATGTCCCTTGGCTGCCGGGGGGTGCGCCGTAACGGAGAGATTTCTTATCAAGCAACACCCAGACATAGATCCCGCTTTCAAAGCGGAGATGGGGAACCACGTTGAAGCCGAAGGCATGGCACAGCTCGAGTGCCCATCGCTCAAGGGTAAGGCGCGCCAGTATCGGCTTGGACGAGATGCGCGGGATACCCTTGCAGCCCTCAACGATTTGGTCGATTGCGCCATTGATGGGCGCAGGGTACAGAGCGCGCAGGATCCCACCCTTGTCTAAAGGCAATCCATAGCGGTCTTGGCGCACGAGATAACGGATCAGCGCAAAGACGACAGCATTCGACTTTTGCATCTGTTCGTCTCCTTTCTCGGCGATCGCGTCAAGAAAACGCAAGCAGTCTTCCTGCTGTTCGAGAAAATACTGCCGCCAGTGCTTGATCTGGATATCTGACGACCAAATCATTGCAAGCAGATGCCAGGCGTGCAGAAATTTTCCTTTTCGTTCGTCGAGCACCTTTTTGACATTTCCTTCCGCCTGCTGATGAATTTGCGGGAAGTAGGGGTAGGCAAAATTAGGATCCACTTCCTCAAAGAGTTTGAAAAAGCAGAGCATCTGGGAAATATCACCGAAATGATCGTGTGGATTGTCGAGCATAAATGCGGGGATCTTCAAACAATGGCATTGCTCAACAGCATCGTAGTCAATCCCAAGTGGTTCTGTGGACGATATGATCCGGTGCGAGACAGGCAATTGTAGGTTGAGGGTGCGTTCGAGAGGACGAATCTCCGGAACGGATCGCCGTTCCTCCTCATACCTCATGGAAAATCACCTCACAAAAAAGCTCCAAATTGATTCGGAGCAATCACCAAAATATCAAAGAGCCATAGGTAGTATAGCGTATACCCATGAAATGGGGAATGTTTTTTGCTCTGATAGGAACCTACTAATGACCCTTACTCAATGATCTTATCAACCAGACCGTACTTTTGCGCTTCCAGCGCGCTCATAAAGAAGTCGCGGTCAGCGTCTTTTTCTATTTTTTCCGCTGCTTGGCCGGTATTTTTTGCGAGGATATCATTGAGACGCACTTTCATTTTCAGGATATGCTCCGCACGGATTTTGATATCGGTTGCCTGGCCCTCCGCGCCGCCCATGACTTGATGGATCATGACTTCTGCATTTGGCAGGCTGAATCGTTTGCCCTTTTGTCCAGAAGAGAGGAGCACAGCGCCCATGGATGCCGCAAGGCCGATACAGATCGTGGCAACATCAGGCTTGATATAATTCATGGTGTCATAAATCGCCAAACCGGCCGTCACTGATCCGCCCGGAGAATTGATATAGAGCTTGATGTCTTTTTCTTTATCTTCGCTTTCCAAAAAGAGAAGCTGCGCGATGACCGTGTTTGCCACATTGTCATCGATCGGATCTCCAAGAAAAATAATACGGTCTTTTAAGAGGCGAGAATAAATATCATACGCACGTTCGCCGTAGTGCGACTTCTCGATCACTGTTGGGATCAGTTGGTAATTTTGCATACTAAGTAGGGGATAGGGTTTAGGGGTTAATGAGTCATGATTTTTCTTTTCTGATCTGCGCGAGGAGCGCTTCCACTTCTTCTTCGGGGCCTGGTTTATGTTTTTTTGCTTCCTCGATCTTGAAGGAGAGATGGGGCACATGCTGCACAGGAAGCGCTTCGTTCAGAAGATGTTGGAGGTACGGCGCGCGGGTTTTGAGGAGCGTAAACGCAGTTCCGCGCCGTGTGTCAGGGTATATCGTAATAAAAACATCGGCATGTTTCAAGTCACTCGCTGCCTCGACACGTGTAATCGTTGCAAGCGTTCCTTGCTCAAACTCCACCTCGCGGGCAATGATTTTGCCAAGTTCTTGCGCGATGACCGTGTTTATTTTATCTAAGCGTTTTGCCGCCATAGGAATCCCGCGCCTTACTCTGCCAATCCTCGTTTCACTGTTTCTTCCTCATAAAGCTCGATGATGTCGCCCACTTCGAGTGCGTATTTGCCTTCAAAAGCGATCCCGCACTCCTGTCCGGATTGTGCGCTTGCTACCTCTGTTTTTCCGGACCGTACTTTTGCAACCATGCCTTCACCCACATCTTTTTCGCCGCGCAGGATCCGCACACGCGTTTTTTGTTTTATTGATCCATCAAGTACCACGGCGCCCACAATCATGGATTTTGCTTCTGTGCGAAAGATGGCGAGAATCTTTGCTCTTCCAACGGTTGTGCGCCGTGTTTCCGGCTTGATCAATGTTTCCATCATCTCTTTCACATCGTCAAGCAATTCATAAATGATTTTGTAGGTTTTGATCATGACGTTTTTTTCTGCCGCGATTTCCGCCGCGCTTGTTGAGATAGGCACATGGAACCCGGCGATAAATCCGGCGGTCGCTTCGGCAGTGAGGACATCAGCAGTTGTGACTGTGCCGAGCTCCTTACTGACAATGGAAAGGCGCACTTCCGGGTGATGCAATGCGAGTAGCGCTGTGGCGATCGCTTCGAGGGAGCCTTGTGTATCTGTTTTGAGGATGAGGTTGACGGAGGCAACGCCTTCTTTCTTCTCACCCTGTTTGGGAGTGACAACGGCATGGCGCGTCTCTGCTTGTTTTGTGGCAACTTCGATATCGCGTGGCGCAGTTTTGGTGGCAAGAGCGACTGATCCGACGAGCGGCGCAGCTTTCAGGCCAATAATTTTTACTGGCTGACTCGGCACTACTCGTGTGATGGAGCTCCCTTTGTAATCGCGGAGTGAGCGCGCTTTCCCGTAAAGGAGATTATCGATAATCAGAAAGTCATTCAGATAGAGGGTTCCGTTTTGCACGAGCAGAGTGGCAACCACGCCTTCATTTTTGTCTACATGAGATTCGATCACTGTTGCGAGCGTTTTTCCTTCTGGATTTGCAACGATCCGGTCTTTATGGATGTCAGCAAACAGCGCTGTCATCTCCAGCAAATCATCGATGCCGGTGCCAACTTTTGCGGATATCGGAACGCATGTCGTCGAACCGCCCCAGTCTTCAGGGATCAACCCGACATCAGAGAGCTCACGTTTTACTTTTTCGATATTTGCTCCCGGTTTATCGATTTTGTTGATTGCAACGACTAAGGGAAGGCCGGCTGCCTTGATGATTTTTACCGCTTCTTCGGTCTGCGGCCGCATGCCGTCATCCGCCGCTACGACGAGAATGGCGATATCAGCCACTTTTGCTCCGCGTGAGCGCATCGTGGTAAATGCCTCGTGGCCGGGCGTATCGATAAAGGTAAGAACACGTTCCTCGCCCGTTTTTTGCAAAGTTTTTTTTGCTTGGTATGCACCGATGTGCTGGGTGATGCCTCCCGCTTCGCCGGCGATGACATTTGTTTTTCTGATTGCATCCAATAAGCTCGTCTTTCCGTGATCAACATGGCCCATGACAACAACGATGGGTGGGCGTGGCAGAAGTTTTTTTGGATCTTCTTCTTTGATCGTTTGTTCGATCACGTCTTGTGCGAAGATGGCAGAGGTATCGGTATCCGCGCTCTCCTTTTCCACTTTGAATCCGAGGTCTTCGGCAAGAATCGCGGCAGTTTCGTAGTCGATTTTTTCGTTCATTGCCGTCAGGATGCCGTTGTTCATCAAGGTCTGGACCACTTTTGTGACCGGCAGATTTGTTTTTTCTGCAAATTCCCGCACTGTGATTACGAGCGGCAGGCGGATAACTTGTTTTTCCTGCGGCTGACCCGTTTCTTCTGATGTGGCAGATTTTTGCTCTTCTTCCAGTTGTTTTTTGAGCGCTGTCTGGTACGTGCTCCATTGTTTGAGCACCTTCATAGCAACAGCGTTGTCGATCTTGATCGCGCGGCGGCCAATGTCAAAACCCATCTTTGGAAGATGGTCGTAGAGCTGAGATGTCGTTATTTTGAGCTTTCTTGCGAGTTCTGTGACGTTCATGACGGTATGTGATGGCTTGCACGCTATCAGAGCAATGCAATTGTTTATGGGTACGATATTTTCAACGGCTAAACCGCTTTATCCATTGATTTTCCTTATATTTTCGTATCCTATCCTAAAATGGCGAATCGGTCAAAGGTTGCCTTTTAAGATTGTCGTCTCTCCTGATAATAATATTACCTATAACAAGGTAATCTATCAGCGTATGCATCATACAATTATATGCATCTTTTGGTGTACATACTATTGGTTCGCCGCGAACGTTAAACGACGTGTTGATCAAAATTGGAACCCCTGATTTTTTGCCAAACGTTTTTATTAAATCGTAAAATAATTCGTTATCTTCTCTATCGACAGCCTGTAAACGCCCACTGCCATCGATATGGACGACACCAGGAATGAGAGGGCGCCACTCTTTTTTGATTGGATATACGAGCAACATGTACTTTGCAGCCTCCGGAAGCGGATTATCGCAGGTGAAATAGGTCGGAACGTCTTCTGTGCAAATGGCGGGAGCAAACGGTCGAAACTCTTCTCGGTGCTTCACTTTTTTATTCAATATATCTTGTATGGCAGAATTGCACGGATTTGCGAGGATGCTTCTTCCCCCAAGAGCTCTTGGTCCCCATTCCATCCCTCCTTGAAACCAGCCGATAATATAATTTTGATGCAGCAGGTCTGCAACATAGTCGAGGAGAGCCCCCTGCGAAGAGAATTTTCTATAAATAATATCGTGTTCGTGTGCAAACCGCTCGATGTTGTCTTGTGAGTATGCCGGACCAAGATAGGGTGGCGGCATAAGCCCCCTTTTTTTATTTTTTGTTCGCACATGATATGCGAATAATGCCGCGCCAAGACTTGATCCGCCGTCGGAGGCATTTGGTTGAATCCAAAAGTTTTTGAAAGGCGTTCTCGTTACTATTTTTCCATTTATTACGCTATTGAGCGCAATGCCGCCCCCCAATACGAGATTTGTTTCTCCTGTCTGCCTTTGGACGAAATTTAATATTGCAAAAACAGCATCTTCAGTAACCAACTGAAGCGCCGCAGCGATATCTTGATGACGTTTTGTAATAGGTTCATTTTTTTTGCGGATCGGACCATCGAGAAGATCGCATAACTTTCGTGACGGTAATTGTTTTGTATAGCAATATGAAAAATAACTCATGTCAAGCGCAAAGCTTCCATCTCTTTTTATTGTAATCGTTCGTTTGAGGCGGTCATAGTAACTATTTGTATCTTTGTTTTTGTCCCCGTACGCGCTTAATCCCATGATTTTGTATTCGGAATTATTAACGCTGAATCCAAGGTAAGCTGTAATCGTCGAATACAGCATTCCCAATGAATGAGGGAAGCAAATTTCGTTAAGAAGCGAGATGTCTATTCCGTGCCCGACGCCATATGCTGTGGTAGTATACTCGCCGACCCCATCTATAGTGACAATGGCAGCGTTAGAAAACGGGCTCGGAAAGAATGTACTTGCCGCGTGCGAAAGGTGATGAGGAAGAAAGAGTACCTCGCCATGGTACAAGAGTTTTTTTCGTATGACCGCCCATAGAAACAGATTCGTTGAAAGCCATGAAAGCAAAGAAGAAACAAAAAAGAGCCAGCCCCTTGGAAATGTATCAATAAACTGCCAGAGAATACGCTCGAATTTTAGAAATGGTTTTTCGTAGTATGCTAGACAGTCGATGTCTGCCATCGTAATACCTTGGCTTTGGAGGCAATAGCGGACAGCTTGGTAAGGGAAAGAAGAATCGTGTTTTTTTCTCGAAAAACGCTCCTCTTCAGCGGCTGCAAGAACAACACCATCTTTCAGAAGCGATGCTGATGAATCATGAAAGAATGCACTTATCCCTAGTACATACATATTTCATCGCCGTTCATATCGTTTGCTGCTTTTTTCTAGGGGAGCTGTAGTAAAACGCACCCAATATGATTCACCATTTTTATCCAATGTCCTGATACCAGTATTCCATTTGAGACTGCGAGTTATTTTTACGATAGCAGATATGATTCCTACTCCTGCAAAATAAATAATTGATAGCAGCACTACAGATATAAGGTAGCTGCTGCTGCGCCACAATAAATCCACTCCATCGTTGATTCCTCGAAAAAGTTCCTGTCGCATATCATCTCATAAAATATTTTTTCACAACCCTTCCTATGACATATATTGCCGATGCAGAAACAATTCCAGATGGCATGGCTAGCCACAGTTGTGATACGCCTGCATGATATACAGCCGCTATCATTCCTCCTATTAATGCAAAGCTGAACAATACCCCGATCATTCTTCCTACCATATATGCGATATCCCCCAATGATCGTCCGCGTGAATCACCAGGATTTTTTATTTTTTGACGATCACTTTTATACATACGAATTTTTTGCCGATAAATAAATGGAATAGTAGCATCCATTTATTGCGCTAACAATACCGCGCCCACGTTGATTTATCGCACGCAGAATACTTGACAATGCTGTATAAAGCAAATATAGTGCGTGCCATTAGAGAAATAAAGGAGGAACAAAAAAAGAGCTGCAACGAGCAGCGAATAATGCTCTAATATCCTTGTTCTTTTTGGTGTTTGATATAGTTTGTTCGCGATGTTGGACTGGATCGGTTTAGCAGCTTCGTGCTGCAATGTTGGAGGGATTGAAATGAGGGGAAAGTTTTTTTTGGTGGCTACGGTCGCGGTAGCGATGTCGGCCTGCGACGAGACGGTCACGGAAGTGACGAAAAAGCTGGTGGCGTCGCCGTCGGTTTCGGCGACCATCCCGCCTCCGGCGGGTCAGATCGACACGAGGATGCCGCCCACCCCCACGCCGCGGCCCACCCCCACGCCGACTCCCACGCTGGCACCGCTGCCAGACCCCCCCGCGTCGGCAGTCACCCCCGTCCCCCCCATGAACGAGCCAGTCGCTACTGGCTCGCAATTCTGAACGGACCTCGTGAACACCTCTTGGCCGCTGGCTTTCGCTGGCGGCATCTTTCTAAATTGGTTGGATTGGCTTTTCTTATGAAACGACGCTACCATAATGATGCATATCGCGATATGGATATCAATAACAAAACATTTTTTATCACTGGTGGAACAGGATCGTTTGGCGAAGCATTTATTTCATATTTACTATCCACTCATTCCCCCCAAAAAATTGTCATTTTCAGTAGAGATGAGAAAAAACAGTTAGAGTTTCGTTTGAAATATCATGATGATCCGCGGCTGCACTACATTATTGGAGATGTGCGCGATGTCGCCGGGCTGCAACCGTATCTTCGCGGTATTGATTTTGTTTTTCATGCTGCTGCATTGGTAGATGTCGTGGGCTACGACAAAGGAATGAAAATAATCGGAATGCGACACGGTGAAAAGAAACATGAGGTTTTGATTTCTCAAGAAGAATGGCGGCGGACAACAGATGAAGATGATTATTATCGGATTGTGCCTGAATCTCAGGAGATGCAACATACTGATTATTTTTCAAAAGGCGATCCACAGAGCGTAGAAATGCCGTATACATCCGAAAATGCCGCACGGCTTTCAAGAAGCGAATTGCGCAACCTCCTTTTGTCTCTCGATGAGATACGCAATCTACAATTATGAGTGATCTCAGAAGAATAAAAGTAGCGACGATTTTTGGAACGAGGCCGGAAATTATTAAGCTATCCCGCATCATCGTTGCTTTTGATCGCCACACAGATCAGAAGCTCATCTATACAGGACAGAATTTTGAACCAAACATCAGCACCAGTTTTTTTAGTGAGTTGCAGATCCGCAAGCCTGATTATGATTTATCCATAGATACTCATTCGTTTGCCGCGCAGATCGGATCTCTTTTCTCCAAGATTGAAGAGATTTTGATACGTGATTACTACGACGCAGTTTTTGTTTTAGGGGACACCAACAGTGCGTTGAGTGGCATTGTGGCGAAACGCCTTCACATCCCGCTTCTTCATATGGAGGCCGGGAATCGATGCTTTTCTGAACGCGTGCCAGAAGAAATCAACCGACGAATCATTGACCATATCAGCGATGTCAACCTGGCATATAGTGAAAACGCCCGATATAATCTTCTGCGGGAGGGGATCCATCCCCAATCAATCTTTGTGACCGGATCTCCCATGGCAGAGGTTCTTTCTTTTTACCGCAGTGACATTGATGCGTCACCTATTCTTGAAACAGTGGGCCTTACAAAGGACGGATATATTTTGGTGAGCATTCATCGAGCAGAGACGGTCGATGACAAGAATTCTATCTCGGAATTGCTCGCTGGGCTTTCAATGGTTGCCGAGCAGTATCGAATTCCCGTCCTCATAAGCCTTCATCCACGGACGGCAGCTGCGCTTGCCAGATTTGATGCTTCTTCTTTGAGTGATTCATTTCGTATCTGCACCCCCTTTGGTTTTTTTGAGTATAGCAAACTACAAAAAAACGCTTTTTGTGTGTTATCGGATAGCGGGACTCTTTTTGAAGAAGCAGCGTTTCTCGAATTTCCTGCGGTGCAGCTCCGCAGAGAAAGCGAACGCGCAGAAGCTTTTGATGCTGGTTGGGGTCTGTTAACAGGATTCCAGGGTAACAATATCATTCATTCGATTGTTCTGTCGCGTGAACAGTATTCCGTTTTTCAATGCCCTGAAGCATATTCTCGTATGGATGTTTCAGAAAAAGTCGTGCGGCATCTTTGCAACTATATTCATACGCGCGAATTGAGGTGAGATTTTGTATATGAAGAAGGTTATTATTCTTGGTGGGACAGGGATGGTTGGTCATGCATTGGTTGGGGGGCTATCAGCCCGATTTCATATCATACCGATAGTACGCGATCTAGCGCGTTCAGCCGTGCTTACAAAGAGATTCCCCAACATCATGGGGGATTCAGTTATTGTATTTGATGTCAAAGATTTTATGGATTCGTATTATCGCTCAAGGGACTTTCAATTCGAGTTCAAAGATTTTTTTCAGACACTTGTTGAATCCGATTATGTGATAAACGCAATAGGGATCACACCGCCACTCGCACAGGCAGATCGGCAACTCACCTTATTTGTTAACGGTGTACTGCCGCATTTATTTTCAGGAATATTGCGGGAGAAATTCATCCATATTTCAACAGATTGCGTTTTTGACGGATTGGAAGGCCACCCGTACACAGAGATATCGCACCATCACCCCGTTGATTATTATGGTTTTACAAAAAGCGTTGGCGAACCGCATCAGTCATTTACGATCCGCACTTCGTTTATCGGCCGTGAAATTGACTCATCACGCGGACTGCTTGAGTGGTTTTTGCGCCAAGAAGGCAAGCGGATCGAGGGCTATCAAAATTGTATTTGGAATGGAGTTACAACTCATGAATTTGCGCGTGTATGCACCAACATCGTAGAGCATCTAGATATGCTTACGCCTCTCCGGACGCTTCACATTTTTTCTTCCCCGATTTCAAAGTTCGATATGCTTAAAGCATTCCAAAAGAAGTTCAATATCGACTGCGAGATTATAGAAAATACAGCGATAAAAAGAAACCGTACACTTTCCTCTATTCATAGTGAAAGCACGCAGCTTCACATACCTTCATTTTATGAAATGCTAGAGATGATGCCAAACGATCTATAACCGAGGCACACTTCAAGAGAATAGAGAAGAGAATCTATTAGCATTTTTTTCTATATCGTGGTCTAAAAAATAGGTTTTTTTTGCGTTTTCTACGAGCATTGCCCCGTATTGTTTGTCCGTGAGCAGTTTTTGAATTGAATGTGACAGCATGCCACTATCATTTTGATCGGCGATTTCGGCAAATCCGTGTTTTCGAGCATAATTTACAAGACAAGAATTTGTGGGCGCATGCACGAGGATTGGCCTGCCCGCGATCAGATATTCAGACATCTTTCCTGGTGTTGTCGTTTTAATCAAATCTTCGCACCCTGTATTCCAGGAAAGGGGCAGAAAAAGGATATCAGCTTGCGCTTGGACGTCGGCGATTTTTTCTGGTGGCACAAGAGCTATGCGCGATTTTATTTCTTTGATTGGCAAAGTGCTAGCTGCTCGCAGGTCAGGAGTGAATATTTCAAGGATTATATCAAGATCTGACAAACAGCGTATCGCTTCGATGAGGTTAATCAGTGCTTGGCGCTGGAAGAGGTAGAGAGAGCCGGTGAATGTGATGATATAGGGAGGAGCAGTCCTTGGAGGCACATGTGTTATGTCCCTCTGTGGCGCTGATGTGTGGATGATAGTAATTGGGACACCTGTTTGGTACTTCTGTTGGAGAAATTTTTTCACTTCATCGTTCAGAACGATAATATGTGCCGCATTTTGAAATATGAATGGTTTCAGGATAAGGTTTTCAAAGACCGTGCAAATGATTTTTTTAAGAATACCGCGCGCGAGAGAGGCAGAATAGATATCGAACACGAGCAATGAATACGGAACTCGCGCGATTTTTGAAAGCAGATATGTTCCCAGATACGCTATTCCACGGTCTGAAACGCAGATAAGCATTTCGGATTTTTGTTGCCTTATGATTTTTTTTCCGATTCGTACAATTTGAATGATGTTGGATAGACTCTTAAGCAGTCCGCGAAATATTGGATTTTTTATGGTATCCCCTCGAGGCGGTTGATTTAATTTTAATTTGTTGTTAAGGAAACAATATCGATCATAAGGGTAGCGTGAGAGCAGATGCAGAACGTTGCGAATACTGCCAATAGAAAATGGACTCGTAGATGAGATAATAAGTAGACTTTTCATCTTTTTAATATTCAGGAATTTTTATCTACGCATACAGAAGAGGTTTGTATACTCCTCGGTGGTATGCGGATATTTTTTTAGAAGTTCTTCCACTGCGTTTTTTTGCAAGACATTACTTTGGATCGTATAGAAATTGAATCCGAAACGCTTTAATGTTGCCAGGAAGAGTTCTGCCGTAATGCCATACTCAACGATCGAACAGGGAGCGAACTCTGTTTGTAAGATCAGTGAACGATTTTTTGAAAGAATAGTTGCCATGCCTTGCAGAGCAAAAAATTCTGCTCCTTCGATATCCATTTTAATAAAATCAATTTTTTTATCGTTTTGCTTGAAGTAGTCATCCATGCGAATTGAGGGCACAATAATTTTTTTAGGAGTGCAAAATCGGGATTGACTCAAACGATGCGCGCCACTTCGTTCAGACTCAAATAATGTCACATGGCCACTTCTATTAGTGACGGCCATGGGTTCGCATGTGACGTTATACGCGTTATTTTCTTCAACGTTCTTGAGGAGTGTAGAAAAATTTTCTGGATGCGCTTCAAAGGCATACACATGACCGCGCTTCCCGACTAAATGGGAGGTCACAATCGAGTAGATCCCTATATGAGCGCCGATATCTGCCACACAATCACCTTCTTTGAGGAGTTTTTTAACAAAAGCGATTTCTTCCTTCTCATATTCAAGACGAAGCGAGAGTCGATGCGTATCACCTTTGTCGAGGTGAAACCGAAAACCGTATACCCCTACAATCTTTGGATGGAAATAAGTGAAAAAGAGAAAGAATAGTTTGGGCCAAAAAAAATGGATGAGGCGATTTTTTGCAAAGCCTCTCGA